>DBNV01000044.1 GCA_002299865.1 Desulfonatronaceae bacterium UBA663
TTTGGCCAAGGACTTGCGCCTTGGCGATGCTCAGCGCGGCTATGCCTTGTATTTTCTGGCGCGCACGGCCATGCGCGACGAGGAGCTGGAAAAGGTGTATCTTTATGCTCAGGAAGCTTTGAGCCTGTTCTTGCTGGAGAATAAGGACTCCGCGAAGATCAGGGATTGCATTGCTTGGCTGACCCAGGTCACGGAACGGACCGGCAGGATGCAGGAGGCCTTGGCCTGGGCCTTGAAGTTTGACCGGATCATCAATGAAAATGATCCGGACTGGGCCATGTCCCGGTATCGTTTGGCCCAACTTTATCAGCGCATGCAGGATCAGGCCCAATGGCGCAAGATTCTCATGGACTTGCAGCAAAAGGACCCCCAAGGCCTGTACGGAAGGCTGGCCGCGTCGGCCCTGCAGGGGCGGGAGTTGGAAGAGAGAGCGGTCCGGTTCGGACAATAATGTTGTGTCCCGGATGGCGGACGCAAGAGGGGAACAGTGACGGATCAAGACAACGACACGGTCGAGGTGGACCTGGAGCTGGAGCATTGTTCAGGATGCCAGGGCTGTGTAGAAATGTGTCCCGAGGTGTTCGGCTGGGACGAGATCTTGGAACTGCCCGTGCTCAAGGCGTCTTCCGGCCCGCGGGAGCGGGTGTTTCAGGCTGCGGCCTGCTGTCCGAAGGACTGTCTTCGCGTGGCCGGTTGGCAACGGGATTGGTAGATCCGTAGATCAATTTAGGCGTTCCCTGGCCAAGTCCGCCTCTTCACGCCTGTCCTGGGCCTCTAGGGCCAGGGCCAGCACTTCCCAGAACACACCTTGATCCGGCTTGAGGGCCGCGCTTTGCCTGGCCAAGATTTCGGCGATCTTCGGGTCCTCTCCTTGTTCCAGGTACAACTTGGCCAGCAGGTGCATGGCCAGGGCGTCCCTGGAGTTAGACACCAGTGCCTGGTGCAGATGCTCACGCGCTGATTCAGTGTTGCCCTTGCGCAACTCCAGTTTGGCCAAGTGGCGATGGGTCAGCCCCTTGCCGCCGGGCAACGCGCCCGCTTGTTCAAAATACTGCTTGGCGGCATCGTCGTTGCCGCCAAGTTCGGCTAACTGACCCAAACGCAACTGGCTGAAGACATGATTTGGATCAAGTTCCAGGCAGCGCAGGAAGATCTGTTCGGCCCGCTCCGGCTCGCCTTGCTTCAAGAAGGTATGGCCTTGGTTGTATGTGGCCATGATGTCTTGCGGTTGCTGGGAGAGAATCTTGGAAAACTGGGCTTGGGCCTCGCTGAGCTTGCCCAGTCTCGCAAAGCACACACCTAGGGAGTTTCTGGCCAAGTGATTCTGTTCGTCCGCCAGCAAGGCCTGTTTGTACTCCTCTAAGGCTGAGAAGATGTCTTGGGCGGCGAAAAAGCGATCCGCGCTGATGGTCAGGGACGTGGAACAGAACTCCACGGCGCTGGGTTGGGGCAGCATGAGCGCGTGTTCCAAGGCTTTGCGGCAATTGTCCAGGATGTCTGCTTTGGCGTAACTTAAGCAAGGGTATCCGGCCACACCGGCAAAGACGGCCATGTTCAGCTTTGCCCAGGCCTGCTGCACGAGGTCCTTGGCCAGGGCCAAAAAATCTTGCGAATCAGCCTCAGCCGCGAATCCGCCCAAGGCGCTGAAGCTGAATCTGCCCAGCACGGTCCCTGGGCCGAAAAGAACCCCGGCCAGTTCCGTCAAATCGCGGATGCGTTGTTCCATCCGGACATGGCGCTCTTGTTCCGGATCAGAGGGGACCCCTTCCAGGGGGGTCCCCTCCAGATGAACGAGCAACATGGAAAAGCGGGAACACTGTTGACGGGCTTCGATCCAATGGTTCATGAAAACCGGGGCGGTAAGCAGTCCCGAAGGCTTGCCTCCGACCTGCTCCACGCCACGGCTTGGTTCTTTGGGAAGCAGGGCGCGCCTTTCATGACCGAGGATGCTCAATCTGTCTCCGGGTCGTAGGCTGAACCCTGAATTGTGGAGCAAAACGACTTCAGCCACAGAGGTTTCCCGGTCAACTTCGATCAGTTGCAGTTCGCCCTTGCAAAAACCCGGGCGCAGGGCTTCATCCTCCTGTGCGAGTTCGGGGACATATTCCTCTTTATCGCCGGACCACAGCAGAAAGCGTTGTCCTTCCTGAGCATCCACGGAGCGCCCCAGGTTGACCAGAACCCTGCCCATGGGCAGAACATCTAGGACCATGCCGCTGGATTGGACAATCTCAGCGAAACCGCTGATTTTGCCCCTACCCTGTGCACGGGTGCCCCGTTCACGGGCGTCACGCAACGCGCGGTGGGCTTTTTCCAGCATCAGCCCGGTCTGTTCGCGTAAGGACTTGCGCAGCTGGCGGCCATGGAAATCCTGGGGATAGGTGGCATAGCCCTGGCTTACGGAAAGGCGCAGCCGCTCGCCGGTGATGCTGTTTTCGCACTCCAGCCGCGTCACCTCCGAGGCGATGGCTTCGGCCAACTGCCGGCATTTCGACGTAGTGGCTCCGGAAAGACAGACCGCCAGGGTGTCTTCGCGCAGCCGTGCGCACACGGCCTGTTCCGGGACGATGCGGCGCAACAGGTCAGCCAGGTCCCGCAAGATCCGGTCCCCAAATTGATACCCGAAGCGTTCATTGATGCGGGAGAAATGGTCTACGTCCAGGCAGATCAGGCCGACGCTGGCGCTGCCGGCGCTGCCGGCGCTGAACTCGGACAGATTTTCCTCCAGACAGGCCGGGGTGTTTGGCCATAATCCGCGTTGCACTAGGCGGATCTCGCAGCCCAAGGTTTCTTCCAGCCAGGCATTATTGCGCAATCCGGTGAGATGGTCCGTGCGCGTCACTTTGTGCAGCAGCAAAATGTCCATGACCTGGGCGCACAGCGACGACCAAAAGGACAGCACCGCCTTGGTGACTCGGCCCGGAACCCCCCGGGCTACGAAAATACCCAGAAGTTCTCCGTGGCGATGCAGAGGCAGCAGGGCTTTTCTTTCAGCAGGGTAAAAAATCGGAAAGATCTCCCGTCCTCCGTCCTTGCCGGGAACAAGCATTTCTTGTGGCAAGGCGGCCGGGAAGTAGAGACCGTGGGAGGTGAAGGTCAAGAATCGGGCAATGGACTCCCGCAGCAACGGCTCAAAGGCGATCAAGTCCTGTCTTTCCAGAGCGATGGCCGTCAGCCGTGTTTCCCAATCTCCCATGATTGTTTTGCGCGTGTCCTTCGTGATGGTTGTAGCAAGAGACTCACTCCTGTCCTTGCTGTGCCTTTTTTCTGAACCTGTTGGCGACAAAGGAGCCCATGAACATCTGCACCAGATGATAGGCGATGCCGGGCGCCATGGCCAGTGGAAAGGCATGGGCAAAATATCCGGCCCAGACCACGTAGGAGATGGTCAGAGTTTTCTGGGAGGTGTGGATGGTGAAGGCCGACGTAGACGGCCGGTCCAGGCGGATCAGCTTGGAAATCCCCAGGTTCATGACTAGGATCAGTGCATGCAGGAAGGTCATGAACGCGAAGAGACCAATAAGCCCCGCGCCCACGCCGCCGATGACCCCGGCGGAGCTGGCAATCGCGTTGAAAATGATCAACAGGACAATGCACTGGGAAAAGATGGAGAAAGTTTTTTTGTACGGACCAAGAGCATCTTTAAGCCAAGGTCGCAGAATCTGACCGGCCAGGATGGGGATGAACACGATTACGGTCAAGGTGCCCATGATCTGGCCCACGGGCAGTTCAATGCCCTGCTCAGCGCCGAGCAGCAGCTTGAGCATCAAGGGAATGCTCAGCAAGGAGGCGAAAGTACACAGTACGCAAATAAACAAGCTGAGCGGCACGTTGCCCAAGGCCATTGCCGTCATGACCATGCCCGAGGCAACGGTCACCGGTGCCACGGCAATGATGATCGAGCCGACAACGAAGTCCGGGTTGTCCGGAAAGGCCCAACCGGCCAGAACGGCCGTGACCACGGGAATGATCACCAAGGCGGAGAGCAGGGATGCCGTCAGCACCCGGACGTTTTTGATCTGCTTCAGGACTGTGCGCGTATCCAGGGAAAGGCTCGTTATGAGAAACACCAGGAAAATGCCGATGTTGAGGATTTTGTGTTTCTTGACGAACAGGCCCAGACCTGGGAAAAACAGGGCCAGGGCGACAACGACGGCGATGCCGACAAAGAACCAGTTTTTTTGAGGAACAAGTGCATGACGGTCGTCTTCTCTGCAGGCCAAAAGGTTAAAATCCGAAAGCTGTCCGAAAGCCGTTAGGATAAGCCTGGATACATTTTTCGCCCGTGGCCATTGGCCACCGTGGACAATGGTCCACTAAACAATTCCCGCCCGGAGCGCAAGATTAGGAGCAGCGACCAGGAGCGGCGATAAGGATCCTCCCTCAACAATGTCCGGCCGAATAATTCATCCAGCCAACGGGGAACCGGCGTCATAACGAAACCAGATCGGAGTTGACTATGCATTTTCGTGGTTTGCACAGGCTCATCCTTTTGTCTTTTCTTGTCTTTTTTATCGCGCAGCCCATTTTCGCCCAGGAGCCTCCCCGGCGACACGGACTGGCCCTGCATGGGGATCTCAAGTACGGCTCGGATTTCACCCATTTTGAATACGTCAACCCCGAGGCCCCTAAGGGCGGGGAAATGCGCTTGGCCGGCATCGGCACTTTTGACAGTCTCAATCCTTTTATCCTGCGCGGGACAGCGCCCTCCGGCCTGGGCATGACCTTCGACACCCTGATGGTCCAGTCCCAGGACGAAGTGTTTTCCGGATACGGCCTCATTGCCGAATCCATCCAGGTACCGGCGGATCATTCCTGGGTGTCTTTTTTTCTACGGCCTCAAGCCAGGTTTCATGATGGATCTCCGGTCACGTCCGAGGACGTGATTTTCACCTTCGAGACGTTAAAGACCAAAGGGCACCCGTTTTATCGGGCCTATTACGCCAACGTGGCCAAGGTTGAAGCCGCAGGGCCCCA
>DBNV01000041.1 GCA_002299865.1 Desulfonatronaceae bacterium UBA663
CTTTTCCTACAGGTTCAACGACCAAGCTCAGCCGACGCTTAGAGCGAAGCGGAAAGCGGTCGGCTGGAGCGCCTTGTTCGGTTTTCATTTAATCCGATGCTTCCAATAGTCGGGATCCCGATGCAGGCTCATGATCGCCACAATGAATAGCTCTCCATCTTCCTCCGCGTATAAAATCCCATAGGGGAATCGTCTCACCAAAGACCTTCTGATGTCTTCTTCAATTATTGGTCAAACCTTATGAATACGCCATTGTCCGCTCAATAGCCGAATATACTTCAACTGCAAAGTCGTAGCCCAAGCCCGCTTCACATCCTTCGTAATATTCAATGGCCTGAACGAACTCAGCCTCCGCCTCCGGGTGGAATGAGTGTTTCACGCTGAAAATCTGGCTAAGGTCATCCTCAAAATGCTCATGGAAAAACCTCTGTTCTAGTCATGATCCATATTGAAAATTGAACCTCGCGAAAAGTTGTGAATCGCAAAATTTCTGCGCTCGATGTAATCCTTCATGTACTCATCAAATTCTGGATTTAGGCCGATTTTTCCCCTGACCAGTGACAAGAACTGACCGAGCGATTCTCTTGGGGAAAGACCCATTGCTGGCGTCATTCCTTCGAGACGTTGGGGAGGGGGGCCTGTCTAAAGCAACCTTTGCTCATTTGCTCATTGAACACCTCCTAGGGGCTTTGCCTTACCCCCAAACAATTCAGTGTCCAAGAAAACCCTATATCAGTCCATTGGGGGCATGTGAACAGGTTGTACCATGGGATGAATAGCTCCTCGGATTTATTGATTTGCCGCAAGCCCGTGTCTGGGGCAGATGTCCGTCAGGATGCAGTCCGCGCAGCGGGGGTTGCGGGCCATGCAGGTATCTCGCCCGAAGAGCACCAGCAGATGGTTGATGTCGCCCCACTGGTCGCGGGGAAAAAGTTTTATCAGGTCCCGTTCGATGATCGCGGGGTTTGTGGACGCGGTTAAGCCCAGACGGAAGGACAGCCGCCGCACATGGGTGTCCACGGCGATGCCCTCATGTTTGCCCAGGGCGTTTGAGAGCACGATGTTCGCGGTCTTGCGGGCCACGCCGGGCAGCGCGAGCAGGCCGCTTATGGAGTCCGGAACCTGGCCGCCATGTTCGTGCATGACAATGCCGGCGGCGGCCACGAGATATTTGGTCTTTTGCCGGAAAAACCCGGTGGAATGAATGACTTGCTCGACTTCCGGAATCGAGGCCCGGCTCAACTCCTGAGGGCCCGGCCAGCGCCGGAAGAATTCGGGCGTGACCATGTTCACCCGGGCGTCCGTGCACTGGGCCGCCAACACCGTGGCCACCAGCAGTTCCCAGGGATTTTTCCAGGCCAGCGTGGTTACGGGCAGGGGGAAGCGGGCGTGGAGGCGGTCAAAAATCAGGAAGGCGCGTTGATGATTTGTCATGGTTCTGGCGAGGTTTTTTATGGATCGCATTCCCCGCGATGGTCAATATCCCCCATACTTAAGAAGCATAGGCGACCAGAGCACTGGTCAACGCCTCTTCGTCAGCAGCCTTAATTCGGTTGGTACCGCTGGGTGCCACTTATTTGGCCACGCGTCGCCCCATCCGGGGAAAATTGTGATTTTTGCCATTGATTTCTTCGGGCGTTTTTTGGTGTCCTTTGCGCGTTATTTGGGGGGTGGATTTCAGCAGTGACAGTCTCCGCTCTGTGCTTTCCAAACCTTATGGGTTGTTCACTCCATCCAGCTTCACCCCTCTCCATTATGATTCGCGAACTGTCACCTCTTCCCGCTGGAACTTGACCATGCTAATATTGCTACAAGCAAGAGCATCGCACCCTTTGTCAGCAGCAGACTGCAAACGAATGACGAGGCATCGCCCGTGACAACGAGATCGTGGAACGCCATCTACTCTCCCCGCGGACGACCCCGGTCCTGTCCTTTCATGGCGCTCTGCCGCTCTTCACACTCCAACCAATGCGAGGTGACCACCAATGAATGAACAAGAGCAAAAAGCGATCCTGACCATCTGCCTGATGGCGGCGTTTTCCGATGGCCGCAAGGACGATCGGGAGCGGGAACAAATCAAGGGCATCGCCGACAGTCTTAACCAGGAATCCAAGATCGATATCGCCTCCCTATATCAGGATGTCTTCCTGAAGCGCTGCACACTGGATGATGCCGCAGCTGCCCTCACTACTCCTGAAGCCCGCCAATTGGCCTATGAAATGGCCGTATGCGTGTGTGATGCCGATGGGGTCAACTCCGAGGTGGAAGCGGCCTTCCTGGAAAATCTTCGTTTCACGCTGGGGCTGGATGATCAGGCGTCGCGGTCTTTTGTAACAAAAGCAGCTGACATAGCGAATATGCCTTTGGACTCCGGGACGGATGCGTACCCTTTGCCGGTCAGCGGTGCTCCGGTTCGGATTAATGCCGCCGACTTGGACAAGATGATTCTCAAGTACGCCACTCTGAATGGCGCATTGGAACTATTGCCCCAATCCCTGGCCTCCTTGGCGATTTTGCCGCTGCAGATGAAAATGGTGTACAAGGTAGGTAAGGCATACGGTTATGAACTGGACCGTGGACATATCAAAGACTTTGCCGTGACCTTGGGCGTTGGCCTGACCAGCCAGTATGTGGAGCAGATGGGCCGCAAGCTGCTGGGGGGCATCCTGAAAAAGGCCGGAGGTGGGCTAATGGGCGGATTGGGCAGCGCCGCGACAGGTGCGGCGCTTTCTTTCACCACGACCTATGCACTGGGCCAAGTGGCTAAGGAATATTATGCCAGTGGCCGCACCATCGGCATGAGCCAGTTGAAGCAGATTTTTGCATCCCTGCTGGAACAGGGTAAATCCATGCAATCCAAGCACGCAGGTGAGATCCGTCAAAAAGCAAGCACTGTTGACACCAAGCAAATCGCGGTACTAATTCGTGGCCACTAATTTTTAGGCGGGTTTGACGGAAAAGCATTGCTAGGCCCAAACTGAGACCACCAGCGAGAACTTGGTCAGCGGACAAATGTGCTCCTTGCTGATAGATGACAACATTGCAATATCACTTAAGATTTTTATAATAAATATGCCCAACCATGAGATTGCCGTTGTCTGTGCAAATCATGGTGCAAAATCTTTATGAATTTTCAATATCTGTCTATATTTTGGCATGTTATCAATTTTTGTCGATTCCGGCCCTGGGTGCCAGTTTTCAACGTGTTGCGGGAACGATGCGTTCTGTTGCTTGTTCTTCTGTGGCTCTGGTCGTTTTGCTCTTTCACGTTTTTCACACTGACGTTTTCTCTGGAAAAAGGAATCCAAAAATGATTGATTGGCGGGAGCAACGCAGGCAGGTTCTGACCAAGGCCCGGCGCGTGCTGATCAAGGTCGGCAGTGCGGTGTTGACATCGGCAAAGGGGCTTGATCTGCGCGCGATCACCCGTTTAGCCGACCAGATAGCCTCTTTGCATGATCGGGGCCTGGACATCGTTCTGGTCTCTTCCGGTGCTGTGGCCGCCGGACGCGGAGTCATTTCCAGGCTGCGTCTGGATGCGAACCTGCCCGAGAAGCAGGCCGCCTCGGCTATAGGACAAAGCAGGTTGATGCACGCTTATGACGAGGCTTTTGAACGTTTCGGCAAGGTCACGGCACAGATACTGTTGACCAAAGACGACCTGCGCAGCCGAACTCGTTTCCTGAACGCCCGCCACACGTTTCAGACGCTATTTTCCTGGCGGGCCATCCCCGTGGTCAATGAAAACGATTCCGTGGCCGTGCAGGAACTCAAGTTCGGCGACAACGACAGCCTAGCCAGCTTGCTCTTGAACATGGTGGAAGCGGATTTGTTCATCAATCTGACCTCGGCTAAGGGGGTGTTCGATGACAATCCTGACGAAAATCCCGACGCCGGTTGTCTGGAATGCATCCCGGAGGTCCTGGCCCTGGACCCGAGCAAGCTTTGCCGCGGAAAGACCGGGGCCGGTTCCGGCGGCATGTACAGCAAGCTGTTGGCAGCCAGGCGGGCGGCCCAGCTGGGCGTACCCACCTTGATTGTTTCCGGCAAGGAAAAATTCAGCCTGGAAAAGGTCTTTGACGGAGAGATGCTCGGGACATGGGTCGTGCCCCAGGAAAAAAGCATTTCCCGACGCAAGTTTTGGCTGGCCTACAACCAGGAGCCGAACGGCATGATCCGGGTTGATGCCGGTGCGGCCAAGGCCCTGGAACAGGGAGGCAAGAGCCTGCTGCCCGCCGGAATCGTCGAGGTGGAGGGCGGGTTCGGCGTCGGCACCCTGGTGCGCATTGTTGATCAGGACGGTCGTTCCCTGGGGGTCGGGTTGAGCAATTACAAAGCCGCCGAGGTAAGGCGCATCATGGGCAAGAAAACATCGGAGATTGCTGGGATTATCGGGCAGTGTCCGTACCCGGAAGTGATTCATCGGGACAATCTCCTCCTGGATGTTGCCCTCTAAAATGGTTAACGCCTCCTCGGGACAATTTTAAAAACTGTCCTAATATTTGGCTCTTATTGTGATTTTTTTTGTAAAAATAATTTTTTTATTTTCCCTGAAAATTTTTCTTGACAGTGG
>DBNV01000008.1 GCA_002299865.1 Desulfonatronaceae bacterium UBA663
ATTTGTCTGGCTTAATGCCGGGCTTCGTTCCTTTGATGGGTACTTGTCCGGATTGAAGGCCAATCATCGCCGGAATATTCTTCGGGAGCGCCGACGTCTGCGTGAGTCCGGAATTCGCGTGGCCTGCTTGTTCGCTCAGGAGGCGCCGGATGCGTATTTTGCGCTGATGCACGATTTTTACGCCCGGCATAACGAGCGGTTTGGGCAATGGAGCTGCAAGTTCCTCACACCCACTTTTTTTGAGGGTTTGCGGACGCATTTCCGGGACAATGTTCTGATGACCGTCGCCTTTGGGCCAAACGATGCTGAACCGTTGGCCATGGCCCTGCTCCTTGTCTCCGGAGATCGTCTTTTCGGCAGGTACTGGGGATCGCGGGAGAAGGTGGAGTTTCTGCATTTTGAATTGTGCTATTACCAGCCCATGCAATGGATGATCAACCGGGGCCTGCGTCTGTTCGATCCGGGCATGGGCGGAGTGCACAAGGCTTTTCGCGGTTTTGTCTCCACGCCCAACTACAGCCTGCATAAATTTTTCAATCCGCGCTTGCATGGGGTCATGGAAAGCTACATCCCGGAATACAATCACATGGGAATGCAGAATATTGCGGCCTTGAACAGCATCTTGCCGTATCGGCGCAAGGGGGAGGGATGAAGAAGTTTTTGTTTCCAAAAAACGGGCCTGGTGTGCGTTTTATTTACTTTCGGGCCGGATCAGATTACAGGATATTTAAATGTTGCGTCTCATTTTCTTTCTTCCTTTTTTCGTTCCCTTGACCATTGTCCTGGCCGTTCTCACGTTGATCGTATCCCTGTTTGACGCCACGGGCAATGCCTCGCACAGGATCAACCAGTTTTGGGGAAAGGTTGTCTGTCGCCTGGCCGGCGTCACGGTGCACGTGGACAGGGGGAGTTTTGACCCTTCCGGTTGTTATATCCTGATGGTCAACCATCAGAGCTGGTTCGACATCCCTGTACTGTTTGCGGCCCTTAAGGGACACCAGTTTCGTTTCGTGGCCAAGGAGAGCCTGTTTCGAATTCCCTTGTTCGGGCAGGCCATGGCCTGCACCGGGTATATCGGCATTGACCGGGAAAATCCCAGGCGGGGCATGAAGAGCATCCAGGAGGCCATTGCCAAGTCGGCCCATGCTTCTATTCTTATCTTCCCCGAGGGTACCAGACATGAGCAGCTCGGCGAGTTCAAGATCGGCGGGATAATCCTGGCCATCAAGAGTGAACGGCCGATTATTCCCGTACTCATAGCCGGCACAGCCGGGGTTTTGCCCAAGAATTCGCTGCGCATCACCCCGGGGCCCGTGGCGGTGAAGATTTTCCCCGGCGTGAGGATAAAGGATGCATATACGCTCAAGGAGCGTGAAAAACTGAAAGTGGATACGTGGAATCTGATGCACGAACATTCCAAGGAGACTCAAACATGGCTGGACAAGATGCGTCCGTGACCCTCACGCCTTTGGGAGGGCTGGGGGAGATCGGCATGAACTGCATGGTGCTCAAGTCCGCCGGGAGCATTGTGGTCATTGACTGCGGACTGATGTTCCCCAGCGACTTTCACTACGGGGTCGACGTGCTCATTCCCCGCTTTGAAACCTTGTTGGCTCAGAAGGAAAAAATCAAAGGCATTATTCTGACCCATGGTCACGAGGACCATATCGGGGCCTTGCCGTGGCTTTTGCCTTACGTGGACGTGCCCCTGTACGGTTCGGAATTCACCCTGGCCCTGTTGGAGTCCAAGCTTAAGGAGCACAACCTGAACAAGTACGTGGACCTGGCTCCGGTGAGCGCCGGGGACCGCGTGGAAATGGGGCCCTTTGCCTGCACCTTCATCCCGGTGTGCCATTCCATTATCAACGGCTTTGGCCTGGGCATCGAGACCCCGGTAGGCCGAATTGTACATAGCGGAGATTTCAAGATTGATCCGACACCCATGGATGGTCAGTTCACAGACCTGGATGCTTTCGCCTGCTTTTCTAAGCCCGGCGTATTGCTCCTGCTGTCCGATTCCACCAATATCGAATGGGAAGGGGTCTCGCTGACAGAACGGGAGATCAAGTCTTCCCTGGAGCGATTGTTCAAACAGGCCACGGGGCGGATCATCATTACCTTGTTTTCCAGTCACATCCAGCGGATGCAGGAGATTTTCGACTTGGCGGCTCTCACCGGACGCAAGGTCGCGGTGAACGGACGCAGCTTGGTGAACAATATCAATCTGGCCAGGGACCTTGGGTACATGCGCATCGCCCCGGACGCCACCTGCGACTTGGAGGATGTGGCGGGGTTGCCGGATGACAAGATCGTACTCCTAGTCACCGGATCCCAGGGCGAACCTTTGTCCGTTTTAACGCGCATCGCCTCCGGGGAGCACCGCCAGATCAGCATTCACCATGGCGATTTGGTGCTGATGTCTTCGCGGATCATTCCCGGCAACACCAAGGCTATTTCCCGGGTCATCAACAATCTGTACCGCCAGGGAGCCGAGGTGCTGTATGAAAAGGTGCAAGGCATTCACGCTTCCGGACATGCCCATCGGGATGAACTGCGAACCATGCTTACTACGGTCAAGCCGAAGTTTTTCATCCCGGTGCATGGCGAATACCGGCATCTGGTGAAGCATTGCCAACTGGCCAGGGAGTGCGGTGTTGCTCCGGAACGGGCCATTGTCCTGGAGAACGGACAGCCGCTTACGTTTCTGGAGCGGGGCATTCGCTTTGAGGAAAGAATCCGGGTGGATTCGACCCTGGTAGACGGCAAGGGCGTGGGCGATGTCGGGGCCAGCGTGCTCAAGGAGCGTCGGCTGTTGGCCGAAGAGGGATTGGTCATCGTGCATGTCGTGCTGGACCAGGAAACCGGTCATATCCTGGTGGGCCCGGAGTTGATCACCAAGGGATTCGTCTTTGAACAACAATATGAACACATGCTGGACGATTCCAAGTGTCTGATCCTGGATATTTTCGAGTCCTCCCCCAGGCTGTCCGCCAAAAAGAGCGCGGAGCAGATCCGCTTGGCCTTGCGCGGCTTTTTCCGCAAGGTCTTGGACCGTGATCCCGTCGTGCTGCCGCTGATTGTGAGCGTTTGACAAGGAGGACCCCCTATGCGCGTCGTGCGTGTTCGATACGAAGGCCGAGTGTTTTACGCCACCTTGGAGGGCAAGTATGTGCGTTGTCTGAACAAGGACGCCGGGCTGAACGAGCCCCTGCTCTTGGAGCAGGCGACTATTCTGTCGCCGGTGGCACCAAGTAAAATCATCTGCGCGGCCTTGAACTACCACGCCCACGCCATGGAAATGGACAAGGCCGTCCCGGAGGAGCCCGTGTTGTTCCTCAAGCCGCCCTCGGCGATCATCGGGGCCTGGCAGCCCATCATCCTGCCTTCTCAGTCCTCGCGGGTGGATTTTGAAGGGGAGTTGGCCGTGGTCATCGGCAAAACATGCCGTCATATCGGCGTAGATGAGGCTTCGGAGTACATTTTCGGGTACACCTGCGCCAACGACGTGACTGCCCGCGACCTGCAGGCCAGGGACGGGCTCTATGGTCGGGCCAAAGGGTTCGACACTTTCGCCCCGGTGGGGCCTTGGATTGAAACCGAGGTGCCGGATCCCTCGAACGTGACCATTACCACCAGGCTCAACGGCCTGGTACGGCAGCAGGGCAGCAGCGCGGACATGATCTTCAGCCCGTGGGAACTGGTCAGTTTCGCCTCCAGCGTGATGACTTTGCTGCCCGGCGACGTGATTCTTACAGGAACGCCGTCGGGCATTGGTCCCATGGCACCCGGCGACGAGGTTCAGGTGGAGATTTCTGGCGTGGCACTGCTGATCAATTCCGTGGTCGCGGAAGAGGATAACATTCCCGGCCGGGGAGTCATTCAGTAGAGGGCAAGCAATGACAGACACGGCTTGCGTATTTGATCCAACAGTCGAGGGAGCAACCGTCCGAACCCGGGTGCCTCGTTTTATTTTTTGATGGATGAACACCATGGAGGAGCGACAACATGGGCTTTCTTTCCGCAAGCACGGGCCTAACCAGGTAGCCGTGCCTGGCGTCGGTTGGCGGACGAGCCTGGCGACGAGATGCTCGCCGATATCCCGCGCCGCCTGAAAAGGTTTGCCTTCGTGGATATCGATCAAAGCGCTGAAGAGCGCTCTTTCGGCTGGGTCTGTTTTGACGACCTGCTGGATGCTGAGTGGAAAACGTCCAGCCCTGAAAAGGGAGAGTACTTGGTTTCTTCTCTGCGTCTGGACACCAGGCGCGTTTCACCGGCGATGTTCAAGAAGCACTGGCTGCTGGCCCTGAAACAGAAGGTGGCGGAATTGACCGAGCAGGGCAGAAAGTATTTGACCAGGGACCAGAAAGCGGAGTTGTGCGAGCATGTGCGTCAAAGACTCCTGGCGCGGAGCCTGCCCATTCCGGCGGTTTTCGACGTGGTCTGGAGCGTGCGGGACAACCGCGTCTATCTGGCGACCACGAACGCGAAGATCCGGACGTTGTTCGAGGACATGTTCGCCCGGACCTTTGAACTGGCGCTGGAGCCGTTGACTCCAGTCGTTCCGGCCCAGGAACATTTGGGAGAGGCCGTCCGCCATCGTCTGGACGAGTTCGAGGGGGCGGTTTTCGTCCCGGTGCGGGAGGTCGTGCAGTGAGCTTGGCAACCACCGCGTCCAATAATTTGATCATCGGCCAGGATTTTTTAACTTGGCTGTGGTTTCGCAGCGAGCAGGACAGGGGGCAGTGGCGGACCCAGGACGGGGCCCCCTTCGGCTTGACCTTTGAGGGGCGGGTCATGGTCCAGAGCGGAGAGGGTGAAAGTCTGGAGACAGCCGTATGTAGCGGTCCCGGGGCAAAGCTGCATGAGGCCAGGACCGGGCTGGTCAGGGGCAAGAAGGTGCAGCAGGCCAAGCTGCGGCTGGAGGAAGACGGCCATGAGTGGCGGGCCGCCGTCAAGGCTGAGGACTTCAGCCTGGGCGGGTTCAAGACTCCCAAGGTGGAGTTTCGCCTGGAAGAAGGGCAGGATCCGGACGGTCCGTTTCTGGAGAAAATGTATCTTTTGGAGCGGGCCTTGTCCTTTTTCGACCTGTTGTTCGTTCAGTTCATGAAACTGCGTTTTTCAAACGGCTGGAGCGAGGAATTGCGGGCCATGCGCAGGTGGCTGACCCGAACCTGATCTGTCGCGAGTCTCCGTCGGGTATTGTTTTCCAGCCAGGCCGGCCGATCCCGGCGGCCGTATTCCCCGTGAACGAATACCGGGCGTGATTACGCAGGCATATTCAGCGCAAAGGCACCGGGGAGTTGCGGGTGAAGGGATCGTCCCGGCGTTCGTCGATTTGTTCACGCTTGTCCTCCTCGTCGCCTTCCCGCCATGCTTTTTCCATTTCCGAAAATATTTCGTGCGGCGGCAGTTCCCGGTAAGTTTCCAGATGGGAAGCGCGTTGGCGCACGAATTGCTGGATCCGAAATTTCGTCGGGTGGCGCAAGGTTTTCAGGGCCATGAAACCATCCCCTCTCTTACCTTGGCCGATCAGGGAGAGGCCGAGGTAGAACTGCTCCTCCGGCTGCATGGTCCGCCTGTCCCTGATGAACTCGAACTGTTCCACGGCCCGGCTGAATTTTTCGGTGTCTTCGTCCCGGCCCATGTAGTAATACGTCATGGCCAGCCGCCTTCGGGCGGTCAGGTCTTCCGGGTCGTCCTGCACGGCCCGGCTCAGGATATTTTCCGCAGCCTGGTAATCACCCCGCAGCAGAGCCAAGTTTGCCTGGCCCACGGGACCGGCGCAACCGGGGGCTGCAATGAGAACAACGAGTGTGGAAAGAGTGATGCAAGCGGAAAGGATTCGGCCGGGGCGGTTATTCATGATGCTTGGGATGGGTGTGTTCATGGGCGGCTTCTGTTGGGCCTGTATGGGGGCAAGGCCGTTACGGGATCAGGCGGCCTAAGACTCTTCGCCGCCTTGAAAATCAAGCATTTTAAAGGTTCAGTCAGCGGCGTGGATATGCTTGACGGCCGTTTCCTTCTCGTCCAGCCTGAAGGAGCGCAGCATGGAATGAAGGCTTGTCCAGTCGCCTCTTTCCACGGCCATGCTCAGGTCGATCCATTGGCGCATGTCGTTGTGCTTGCCGCTCAGCGCGGCGTTGATTTCCTTGTCCAGAGGCAGGTGCGAGATGATGTCCTCCATGGGCAGGTTGAGCATGACGTCGAGGTTGGAAAAAAGGCCCAGGAGAAACATGACGTCCGGCTCGAATCTGCGGCTTTTCAGGTCCATGGCCAGCATTTCCAGGAAGCGGGCGCGATGAACGCAGGTGAAGAGCAGTTCCAGGCCCCGCCCTCCAGGGCCAATATCCGCGAGCATGGTCAGCATCAACCATTGTTTGAGTTGCCGCGATCCCATCAAGGCTACTGCCTGAGCAATAGAGCGAATTTTTTGCGTGAAAGAATAATGGACTGAAGTGATCTGTTTGAGGAGTCTGAAGCTCATGCCCGGATCCTGGCTGATGATCCTGGCCATTTCAGCCACCTCGAAGCGATCTCCGCTCATTTCGTGAATGAGGCGGAGCCGGTTGACCGCGGCGGTGGGGATGCTCCTGCCGGCGATGACCTCGGGGCGGGCGAAGAAAAAACCCTGAAAAAAGGCGAATCCCAGGGATTTTGTCAAGTCCAAAATGCATCTGCTTTCGATCTTTTCCGCCAGTAGAAGACAACTATGTTTGCGCAGTTTTTGACTGATCTTGATGGTTTCCGTAGGCGAACGGGCAAGGACGTCCACTTTGACGATGTCCGCCAACTCCAGGAGTGGGGCAAATTCCGGCTGCTCCACGTAGTCGTCCAGGGCGATGGTGTAGCCGCTGTCCTTGAGCTTGCGCAGAGAGGCCATGACTTCCGGCGTTGGCACGACATTTTCCAGAACCTCGATGATACAGTCTTCGGGGGGCAGGGCCAGCGGAGCGTCCTTGAGCAACAAGTCTTGCGGAAAATTGGTAAAGATTTTTCTACCCTTGGGCAATAAAGCGGTGCCGATGGCAAAGCCCTCGGTGATGACTGCGGCGGTTGCTTGTTCCGGGTTGCTGAACCTGGCGAAGTTGTCCTTGCCGCCGGATCTGAACAACAGCTCATGCCCCCAAATGTTTAGATCGGCATCGAAGATGGTTTGTCGGCCGACGAAAATCGGCAGATAATCTTTTTTTGAGGCGACCAGCAACGTCCTGACTCCTTTCCCGGCGTTTTCCTACAAGTCGGAGTAGGCTTTAATGCTGGCCACGTATTTGTTGATGTCATCCTTGGCGTCGTCGACAAGATCGAGAAACTCCATCCCGAGCATGACCCGCCCCTCGTTAGGTGTTTGCCATCCTCTTGAACGAGTTGGGATTCAAGGATCTGCACCAGTCCAGGCCTGGCTGCTTGCGTGGAGGTATCCTTCATTATGGTTCCAGGCTTTCTGAGGGTGGCACTTGACAGCACACAATCAACAATACTTTATCAGCATATTGTGTTTTTTGCTAGGGGTTCAGGGCGATGTATATTTCCTGGACGATCAACACGTTTTCCGGTCCCCTGGTGCAAAATTTTCTGGAGTGAATAGCTGGTTGCGGAAAAAATAATGGACATTGTCTCGGGTTCGACCTCCGGGGCGTCATGGCGGTGTTTTGACAAGGCGGGGAGGCGGACATAGGTTAAACAACAGGTCGACGCTCGTGTTTTATATTCTCGTCGATCACCGCTCACTTTGTCAATCATCGCAGAGGGTTGGTTCAAAAGGAGTTGCCATGCGGAAAGTATCCTTGCTGATTATCGGCCAGGGACCGGCCGGGTTGTCCGCGGCTATTTACTCGGCTAGGGCCGGCGTCCAGACCCTTGTGCTTGGCTGCGCGTCCAAAGTAGCCGGCGATTATGACATCGACAATTATTTCGGCTTTCCGGAAACCATTTCCGGTCGGGAACTCATCGGCCGGGGCATGCGGCAGGCGCAGCGTTTCGGGGCGGAGGTGCGTTGCGAGCGAGTCCTCTCCATCCATCAGGCCGAACACGGCGGCTACCATGTGCACACGGAGCAGGAGGAGTACGAGGCTTGCGCCGTGATTCTAGCCACGGGCGTCGCCAGGATGCGTCCATGCATTGACAACCTTCAGGACTATGAAGGCCGAGGGGTTTCCTATTGCGTCAGCTGCGAAGGCTTTTTTTATCGAAACAAGAAGGTCATGGTCCTGGGCGAGGGGAATTTCGCCGCAAACCAAGCCTTGGAACTGCTGCATTATACCCAGGACGTACGTATTTGTACCCAGGGCAAGCCCATGGACATCGCTGCGGCGTTTCAGGACAGGTTGCGTCAGGCCGGGATCGGAATCCAGGAGAAGAAAGTGAAGACCCTGCTGGGCGCGGATGGGCTGGACGCCGTGTTGTACGCCGACGGGACGCAGGAGGCGGTGGACGGTGTATTTATCGCCATGGGCCAGGCCTCTACCGCGGATTTCGCGGCCAGTCTCGGATTGGTGATGCGCAAGCAATTCGTCGAGGTGGACGCGCAACAGCGGACCAACCTGCCGGGGATCTTCGCGGCTGGAGATTGCGTGGGGCGCTTTTTACAGATCAGTGTGGCGGTGGGGGAGGGCGCTTTGGCCGCTAAGGCGGCCATTGAACACGTCAAGAAACAATGCCTGAAGGAAAACGGGACTGCTTGACAAATAGCCAGCCCACAGTCTAATAAAATTCTTTTTTCCAAATTTATGCAGGGCCTATAGCTCAGTTGGCAGAGCCACCGGCTCATAACCGGCAGGTCCCAGGTTCAAATCCTGGTAGGCCCACCAAGAGGGTAATGGTGCCTCAGGCGTGTTTTTACGCACTTACGTTTCCGTTGAATTTTGATCAGCATCGCGAGAGGTGTTTCATGGAGTGCCAACTCCAGGAAGCACCTCTTTTTTTGTCGACTCGCCATGTGTTTGCAGTCTGCCTTAAGCGTCGTGATTTTTTAGACTTGCGCGACGCTGTCCGCGCCGTGGTCGAAGAGGAACCATGCACGTCAATGATGTGATCGCAGTCATTGAGGAAATCGCCCCTTTGGAGTTCGCTGCGTCCTGGGATCGTTGCGGGGTGCAGGTGGCCGCACGGCGAGGCAAAATAAAACGGCTGGCCGTGGCGTTGGACCCCGCTCCGGATTGCGTAGACCGAGCCTTGGCCTGGGACGCGGATTTTCTCCTGACCCATCATCCGTTGGCCTTGAAGCCCGGCCTGCCTGATCGTCCGGACGCGTATCATCATGTTCTGGGGACGCTGTTGCGTCAAGACGTCTGGCTCTATGCGGCGCACACCAGCCTGGATGTTCAGCCGGACGGACCGGTGCGTTGGCTGGCCAAGGAATTGGGTCTGGAGCGCGTCAGCGTTTTGGAGCCCACGGGTGCCGTGAGGCCGCGCTGGTTTCGCGTCCTGGGGCGTCCGGAGTCCCTGGCTTTGTTCGTGCGTGAATTGGAGCAACGGCCCGACATTGAGTTTTTCAACGTCGGGCCGCAAGCTCTGGAACTGGTGTGCTCAGCCGGAGCAGAGTCCACGGTGCGAAGCGTTCTGCGTCGGGATGCTGGGGCTTCCCTGCGCGTTCTTTCCCAGGACTTGGAGCATCCCGTGGCAACCGTGGGTTTCGGCTTTGTCGGCGTGTTTTCCGAGCCGTTGACCTGGAATGCCTTGGCTGCGGACTTGGAAAGGATTCTGGAACGCTCAGTTTTTGCTCTGGCTGGCCCGGTCCCGGAGATTATTCGCCGGCTGGCCTGCTGTCCCGGTTCCGGCGCGTCCATGTTGCCTCGGGTCAAGCAGGCCGGAGCCGAGGTCTTTATTACCGGCGATATGAAGTACCATGACGCCCGGACGGCCGAGGAGCTGGGGATACTGGTCGTGGACGTAGGGCATTTTAGCCTTGAGGAGCGGATGATGCGCTTTCTGGCCGAGCAGTTGCGCGTGAGGCTTTCAGATGAGGGATTGCGCGTGGAATTTTTTCCGTCACGAGATGGCATCACCCACGGCATCTACGCTTAAAGGCCTTCGGAGATGATTCGGTTCGCGCCTGGAATTGCCTGGAAACTAAAGTTTGAAAGAGAACGGGGGGAGAGACATTGAGTTTATACTTGAAGCAGATCGAGCAACTGGCCGCCTTGCAGAAGATTGACGATGAAATCATGCAGTTGAACGCG
This sequence comes from Desulfonatronaceae bacterium UBA663, assembly GCA_002299865.1. Classification (GTDB taxonomy): domain Bacteria; phylum Desulfobacterota; class Desulfovibrionia; order Desulfovibrionales; family Desulfonatronaceae; genus Desulfonatronum. The sequence continues at coordinate 10,179 of DBNV01000008.1, forward strand.
TTCCTCAAGAACGCTCCGTTGGAACTGGAGCGGATGCAGATCCGGAGTTCCGAGCTGCGGGACGCCGTCAAGGAGCTGAATGAAAAGATCGCCCAGATCGTCGGCCAACGGGACCAGTTGGACAAGGACATTGAGGATGCCGGCCTGAAGATCAAAAAAAGTAAGAACAAATTGATGATGGTCAGCAACTCCAAGGAGCATCAGGCCATGATGCGGGAGATCGACAACCTGGAGAAAATGAATCGCAACCGTGAGGAAGAAAAGGTTTCGGTCATGGAAGAGATTGTCGGACAGGAAGAATCCTTGACCGAAGTCCAAAAGGAATTGGCCGATCTGCAACAGGAAATTTCCCAAAAGAAAAAGCAGATCAACCAGAAACTGCAATCATCCAAGGAGCGCCTGAAGACCTTGCAAGGTCAGCGCGGCGAGGCCGAGGAAGTAATCCCTAAGCCGATTCTAAGCCGTTATCAGTTCATCCATTCCCGGCTTTCGCAGCCCGTGGTGGTTTTCGTGGACCAAGGCATTTGCAAGGGATGCAACATCAGCATCCCGCCGCAAACATACAACGTCTTGCAGAAGGGTGAGCAGATTCTCAGTTGTCCCAACTGCCACCGCATCATCTACTGGGCCGGACATTTCGCTGAAGAAGAGTCTTAAAGACGCTTAGTCCTGATGCGCATCGACATGACCGCCAATTTTTGACCGGCGGCGTTTTGATGCATATAGTAAATCTTGCGGGAGTCGGGCGGGTCGTCGCCCTGCACCTACTTAGCCATGTCGTGATGGCTGTCTTAGCCAAGTTAACATGGCTAAGTAGGTGCAGGGAGGAAAGTCCGGGCTCCACAGGGCAGGACGCTGGATAACGTCCAGTGGGAGCGATCCCAGGATAGCGCCACAGAAAGCAAACCGCCCCGCATTCACTTGGTCAGGTAACCTAGTTGCATTACGACTTTTTTGCGGGACCAAGTGAGTGCGGGGTAAGGGTGAAACGGTGGGGTAAGAGCCCACCAGTTGCCGCGGCGACGCGGCAAGCTCGGCAAGCCCCGTCCGGAGCAAGACCAAATAGGAGGACGCTTGAGGCCGGCCCGGTCGATGTCCTTGGGTAGGTTGCTGGAGGCAGGGAGCAATCCTTGTCCTAGAGGAATGACGGCCGCCCCGCACCTGCTTGGCCGTGTCA
>DBNV01000023.1 GCA_002299865.1 Desulfonatronaceae bacterium UBA663
GCGACTACGACGCCTTGGCCCTCTTTTCCGGGGGGCTGGACAGCATCCTGGCCATGAAGACCGTTGTCTCCCAAGGGCTGCGCGTACTTGGGCTGCATTTCTGCTCGCCTTTTTTCGGGCACCCGGAGAAAATCGCCCACTGGCGGGAAATATACGACCTGAAAATCCAGCCCGTGCCTGTCCACCAGCAGTTTGTGGCCATGCTGCGTTCCGGACCACAGTACGGCTTCGGCAAGGCCCTCAATCCCTGCGTGGACTGCAAGATCCTGATGTTCTCCACGGCCAGGGCCATGCTGACGCAATACGGGGCCCGGTTCATCATCTCGGGGGAAGTCCTGGCCCAGCGGCCCATGTCTCAGCGCCGGGACGCCTTAAATCTAATCAGCAAACAGGCCCGGGTCCAAGGCCTGTTGCTCCGCCCGCTCTCCGCCCTGCGCCTCAATCCGACGGCCATGGAGGAAGAAGGATTGGTGGACCGCGCCCGGCTGCACGGCTTTGCGGGACGAGGGCGAAAAGACCAGTTGCGCCTGGCTAAGACCCTTGGAATCAAGGAAAGCCCCACTCCGGCTGGAGGATGCCTTCTGGCCGAAAAGGAGTCGGCCAAGCGCTTCTGGCCTGTGCTCACGCGCCTGCCCGACCCCGATGCACGGGATTTCGCCCTGAGCAACGTCGGACGCCAGTACTGGCACGACGCGCACTGGTTGGTGGTGGGGCGCAACCGCTGCGACAACCAAACCCTGGCAGGCTTGGCGCAGCCGAACGACCTGCTGTTCAAGGCCGTAGACGTCCAGGGGCCGCTGGTTTTGGGCCGGCAAAAGCCGGGGATGGAATGGGACGACGAAACGGTTCAGCACGCCGCCGCGTTCGTAGCCGGATTCAGCGCAAAATACGGTCCTGCGGAGGCGGTTGTGCATGTCCGAGTCGTGCTGGCTGAACGAGAACGCGTCCTATCCTGCCCCCCGCAAACGCAAACAGCCGGCAAAATACTTTGGCAAAATTGCGGCTGGGAGCAGGTCCAGGAAGAGAAAAAAAAGAGAGGAAGTGTCAACAGACAGGAGACTGATCCCGGAAGCGCTGCCTCGTGATCACTTGCGGAAGGAAGGCTCCTGATCCGACCAGACCGCCTCGGTGAAACAACCTGACTCAGCGTAGCGGCGTAAGCGGCCGGGGCGGGTTCTTCTCCAGCCACTCACAAAGCCGCGCTGTCGCTGTGTCCAGGTCGCAGTCCTCCACGTTCAGGACATAGTCGGCGGCGGCCCGGTACAACGGTTCCCGCTCCTCGTAGAGCTGCTCCAGGCTCCGCCCGGGACGCCGGGCCAGTCCCCGGCCCTGCCCGCCTTTAACCCGGGCGCAGACCGTGGCCACGCTGACATGCAGGTAGACCACGGCCCCCAGGGACTTCAGACGCCGGATCGCCGCCGGGCCGTAGATCACGCTGCCGCCGGTGGAAATCACCGTGCGCCACAGCCACAACTCGGAAACCAGTTTCTCCTCGGCCCGCAAAAACTCCTTCAGACCCAGCCCGTCCACCAGCTCTTGCAGAGCGCACCCCCAATAGGCTTCCAAAAGTCTGTCCGTGTCCAAGTGGGCCCAATGAAGACGCCGGGCCAAGGCACAGCCGATCGTAGTCTTGCCGGCCCCGGCCATGCCGATCAGGCTGACGCAAGACTCCATGCGGGGAGTGGTCCCGACGATCAAACGTTGTGCGTGAGGCGAAAGAGTGGCCATGGCCTGTGCGAGATCATTCGCCAAGATAGACCTTCTTGATCTCCGCATGATCCATGGACTATCAACCGAACAAAAGGGCGGGCCTCAAGAGGCCCGCCATTGGAGATGTCACCTGTCAGCGGGCGGGTGCCGGGGCGGGTGCGGGTTCCGCGGGCACCTCGGCGGGTGCGGGTTCCACGGGCACCGGTTCCACAGGCACCGGGACGGGTTCCCCGGGCACCGGTTCCACAGGCACCGGGACGGGTTCCCCGGGCACCACCTCGGCAGGTGGGGGTGCCACAGGCACCTGAACCTGTCTCTCGTCGCGCAACAAGAGGAACATGACCACGACCAAAACTACCACGCCTACGACCGCTAATAACAACCAATTCTTCATAACATTCAGCTCCTTAGAAAAAAGTTGACCATTGAATTGTTGACCACATGAATTAAAGTGAGGACGAAAAAAATATAATACATCCTTGCATAAAAAAAAAAACCTGTCAACAATAACTAACCGGATTGGCTCAAGACAAAAGGACCCCCCAACCGCCCAACGGATCCCGCAAGGAAAACCGGCGGTCCGTAAGATCGTCCAGAAGCGCCTGGTCGTGGCTGGCCACGACCAGGGCACACCCGCTTTGCTGAAGAATGCCCATGACCAGCTCCCGGGACCGGTCGTCCAGATCGTTGGTGGGTTCGTCCAGAAGCAGCGTCTTGGGCCTCATCACCAGAACTGTGGCCAGGCTGACCAGGCGCTTTTGGCCGCCGGACAGGGTATTGGGCTGACGCTGGGCCAAGTGAGCCAGATGCATGTCCTCCAACATGGCCAGCGACTTGTCCAGGGCTTCGGCCTGGGAGCATCCCAGGTTCAAAAGACCGAAGGCTACGTCCTCCAGAACCGTGGGCGAAAAAAGCTGGTCGTCCGGATCCTGGAACACGAAGCCCACGGCCCGGCGCAACGCCGCGACGTCGGTCTTCGCGCGCACGACCCGCTCCTGAAACACCAGTTCGCCTTGATTGAGAGGGACCAAGCCGACCAGGCTCAAAAGCAGGGTGGTCTTGCCGCTGCCAATGGGTCCGACTAGCCCCACCCGTTCGCCCGAATGCAGGGTGAAATCCAGATCATCCAACACGGGACCGTCAGCCCCGGGGTAGCGAACCCTGGCCTTGCGCAGGCCCAGAAACGGCTGGGGCGTCATGGCGGCCACCGGTCATACAGGCAGATGAGCAGGGGCAGCGCCCCCAGGAGGGCGGCGAAAGCAGCGCCGCGCCACGCCGGGACGGACGGAACCAGAATATGAAACCGGCCGGTGAAGCCGCGCAGGAGCATGGCCCCGTGAATGCGCTCGGCCCGGGCCAGGCTGCGCAGCAGGGTCTGACCGAAGAGCAGGGCAAAGGTTTTGTAGACGTGCAGGCTGCATCGCGGGCTGAAGCACCGGGCCAGGGCCGCCCGGTGCAGCTTCTGGAACTCGCCCGTGACCAGAAAAATCTGGCGATGGGTCAAGGCCAAAAGCATGGTCAGCTTGCGGGGCACGCCCAGGGCCCGCAGCCCCTGGGACAAGGCGGGCACTGACGTAGTGCAGACCAGAGCGATGAATATCAGAAGCATGGTGTTGCCCTTGAGGGCGATGCGCAAGGCCATTTCCAGACCATCCAAACTGAGCCGGAGCACGTTCGCCACCCTCTCACCGGGATAGGTCAAGCCCAAAACCAGACCCAGAAACAGAAAAAAAAAATTGGCCGGCATAAGGCGCAGCATGACACTCTTCAGCCGGATGCCGGCGGCAAGCGGCAAGGCCAAGGCAAACCCCAGGGCCGCCACAGCGGGGCCAATCCCCTGGATGGCGGACACGGCCATCATGCATACGCCAGTTGCCAGGAGCTTGGCCCGGACATCCATACGGGACAGCAGCCCCGAGTCTTCGCCTGATGGTTCAGTGATCGGCATAAATACGAATGCACACGTCTCGCGCTAACTATTCAATAAGACCGGACAATCGAACATCGAAGAAAACGTCTGGATTCCAACCTTCCTCGGCACGACTACGGTCTGGACCGTGCAGCACAGCACGACCATCAATAACAGCAACCGCATCAACATGACGCCCCCCGCCGCTCAAGTCCCATCGAGCCGGTCAGCAGATCCGGCCTGGTTTTCCGCAAAAAGGCGACCACGAACATGGTCACGATGCCTTCAATGGCCGCCACCGGAAGGTTTGCGACCACGATCAGCCTAGCCGCGGCCAAAAAGCCCTGATCAGTCAGGGCCAGGGCCCAAGCCGCCAGTAGGGCCATGCCCAGGACCGCACCAGTTCCGGCCGCGAAACCGGCAGCCAGGGCCATTCTTCCGCCTCGGTTCAGGACCGGACGCAGTAAGAGGCCCAAGAGCACCGCCGGCACGGCCATGATGCACGTGTTCACACCCAAGACCAGCAGCCCGCCGAATTGAAACAGCACTGCCTGAAGCAACAGACCGATGAAAATCACCGGGAAAGCGGCCCAACCCAGGAACAAGCCAGCCAGACCGCCCAGCAGCAAATGCACGCTGCCGGGCCCTAGCGGCACGTGGACCAGGGAACCGAGAAAAAAAGTCGCGGCCAGGACCGCAGCCAGGATCAGCCGGCTTTCCTCCAGGCGGCGCAAGCCGAGCCATATTCCAAAAGCGGCTGTCGCCGCTCCGGCACCCAGGACCGGGGCGGACAAAACGCCTTCAGCAATGTGCATGGACGTCTCCTCTGGCGCGCGTTGCGCACGTCTTGAGACCTTGAACAAAATACTCCATTGCAAACAAGACCGGGGTTACAGCAGCGGGTCCGCTCCAGCTTTGCACCGGATTCCCTGTCCATCTCCACACCCCCAGGAGAACCGACACGTTTTAAATTTTCGTAGCCAGGAAAGGAGCGGAAGTCAAGTGGCCAAGAAGCGGCAAAGCTGTCTTATCCCGGAGACAATAATATGCTTCGACAAGATCCCAAGGAGCACCCTCTATCCTCTTCCACGCAGGTCCGAGAGATGTTCCCTTGGCGCGGCTGGCAGAATGGCGTTGATCAATGCGGGCAGGACCGGGTGCGCCGCGGGCCTGGGCGCGAAGGAGCGGGCCAGGCGGCAAGGATGATCCGGGCGAATTCCCTTCAACGGGACTGGATCATGCCGTCAGGCCTTTGTACAACACAATTCCGTTGGCCCTGCAGAAGGTCTTTAGAGCGAGAATGGCATGCTCTGAAAGCGCGGACCTAGCGCTTCGCTACTCCTTCCGGATCATCAGCACGGCAATCAGGCCGTAAAGCCCGGTCAGGGCCACCAGCGCAAAGTCCAGGGGGCCACGCGGGACGCGCCGACGGGAATGCAGCAACAGGAGGCCAAGAGCGGCCAGGATGCCAAGCCCGGACCAGATGCCGCCAAACAACAGGCGCGCGTCCGGCGGCCCAGCAGTTCAGGCACAAACTGGGCCGCAGCCAGGGCCAGGCCCGTGAGCAGCGGCAAATGCCGCATCTGGTACTGGAAGACGGTTTGCAGATGAACGGCCTGATACCAGACCATTTCCGCATGCTCCGTGTTCATCTGCTGGCGGATGTCCAGAAACACCTTGACGCAGAATCCCAGATTCACGACCGATTTCGACCGCTATGAACGGATGTTGCCGGGCAACCCGAATACGATATTTCTCAAGGGCGTGGCCCTTGAAGGGATGCAGGACAGGAAACGAGCTGCGGAAGAATTTCACCGTTACCTGCAAAGCGTCAGCTCAGGGGCTCAGGCCCGGTACGCCTATGACCGGCTTGTGGAGTGGGGATGTTTTAGAGCTCTTTTTCTAATACCCCCCCGCGTAGTTAAAAACAGACTCGAAGAGGAC
>DBNV01000021.1:0-1467 GCA_002299865.1 Desulfonatronaceae bacterium UBA663
ACTCGCACTCGCACTCGCACTGACACCAGTCACACCGGGCGCAGGCCGCTTCAGTTCCACGCGCAGCGGCGGAACCCAGGGAATCCGTTCCATCCTGGGCGCAATGTTTTCTATCTGTTCTGCGGTCACGGGCCATTCCAGGGTCACGCCCTGGGAGTCGATGGCCCGGATGACTCGTCCGTCCTTTAACGCGTCACCTTCCTGATAAGGGCGTCCGTCCAACACGGCGAAACGCTGGTGGTTGAAGAAGAGCAGGCTTAAGCTGGGCGGGACGTATTCGGGTCTCTGCTCGCCTTCGGCAAGGGTGCCGGGCCAGGCCTCCTCCGGGGTGAGCATCAGGGTGGCGTCCACTTCGGCCAGGCGTACGCCCTTTTCCGGCAAGCGGTCCACTACTTGCAACGCGGAGCGCAGACGGTCCTTGAGTTCCACCGGGGGCGTCTCGACCACGTCGTCCACCACAGTCTCGGGCAGGACGACGTGGAATACAGGGGGAATGTCCTTGCGGATCTCGTAGATCCACCATCCGGCAGCGCCCATTGCCAGAAGCAGGATCATAAACTGTCCGATGATTCTGTTTTTTCTGTTCATGCGCATCATGAGCCCCGCTCAAATCGGCCATTGAAATTGCAGAACATAGTCGCTTTGTTCTGGAGCAATGTTCAGGTTCTGCTCCACAAGCACAAACCCCATCCGTTCCATTTCCGCGATGTATCCGGCAAACGCCTCCTGGGCCCGGCCTATGGACTCCTGCAGGGTCCCTTCCAGGCGGACCAGGACGTTATCCCGCTCATAGCGCAGCTCCACGCTCTGGACCTGGAAGGCATGGGGCCGGGTGGCCGCAAGCACGTTCCACATCTCACCCATGGTCGGCGCAAGCATGGCCTGTTCTACAGCCAGGGCCGTGCGCAGGAAGGAATCCGTGTCCAGGTAGTCCAGGGCAACGGTCATGGCCCGCAACTCGCCCTGTTTCCTGTGATACACGGCTTCCACCTTGCCCACGTCGGCCTTGAGCTGATCCAGCGCAGAGCTGAACAGGTAAGCCCCGGCGCCAAAGGCCAGGGTCAGCAGTATGCCCGCGGCCAGGAGCCAGTTCACGGCGGTGTCCAGGGGCTTGAGGTATTTTTCGTCCTTGGGGCCCACCGAGGCTGTGACCGGAACGCGGTCGGCCAGGGCAGGCAGGGCGGACCAGACCTCCCGTCCGTCCCAGGCCAGCCTGGTCACGGGCCAGGCAGACAGGGGGATCTGGGTCTTTGGGACACGCACGTTCAGATCAAAGGTCAGGGCTTCGATCCAGTTGATTTGGTTGACGTGCATGCCCAGGTTGTCCTCCAGCAGAACCACGTCCTGGACCAGGGCCGTGACGACCTCGGCCAGGGACTCGTCGTCCTGGCCATAGAGGCTGTAGCGCTGCACGAGCATGACCTCGTTGCGCCGCCCCACCAGAAGCATGACAAAAGACCCCAGGCG
>DBNV01000021.1:1875-3075 GCA_002299865.1 Desulfonatronaceae bacterium UBA663
AAGAGTTCGAAGCCGTGCTCGTGATCCTTGTAGGCCGCGGCAATACCCAGGTATCTCTGGCGGGAGAACACGCTGTACAGAACCGTGCTCTGGACGGCGTCGACCTTCTTGGTGGAATGCACGAACAACTGGTCGTCCGCAGTCAGTTCGCCGCGGCCTTCCAGTTCCTTGCGACCCATCACGGCCGCGTACTTGGGATTGCCGGCGACATTCATCAGACCGCAGGACTGGTCCAGGTCGGCCAAAAACAGGGCGTAGCCCGGGCAGTTGCGAATATTGTCCAGGTCCGCGACTGTTTTCTCCCGGATCATGGCCAGGGCTTTGCCGTGTTCCACGACTACGATCCTGGAGGTAGTCCGGTCCGTGGTCGTGAATTCCAGGGGGGTGAGCCGGACGGCTTCCTCCTTTTCTTCGTCGATCATCGCCCTGCGCTTTCTCGCCGGTTTAAGGGTCTTCGCCTCGGCATCCGGAGCGCTCGGGGCCTCGTCATCCTTGAACGGGGACGACAAAGGCTCGGCCTGGACATCATCCTGCTCCAACTCGGCCAGGACGATGATTTCCTCGCCTCGCTCGCCTCGCTCGTCTGGGTCGGGTCTGTTCTTTTTATCCTCTGAATTGATCATGATCCAGCCTTGGTCTGATGTGGGTCGATGTCGGCCTTGTCCCCTCAATGGTCCTTCATCTGTCCTTCATCCGCAGAAATTCGCCGCTGACGTGCACGTTCACGGGTTTGGGCCTGGGCGCGGCTTGTGCTGCCTGGTCCTCTTCGCCAAGTTGAGCTGGGGGAGGGGGCGTGATCTTGACCACCAGCAACGTCTGGGGCCGGAACCAGTACCCGGCCTCCAGGGTGTTGGCGTTGGAAACCAGGAGCATTAATTCCTGGAAATCAGCCCAGGACATGTCCCGGCTGAGATTGATCGGGGTGGAAACCCAGTTGTCGGGATCGAAGCGAGAAGCCCGGACCTCGGCCCATAACTGATTCCATGTGGCCACTTCTGCCATTTGCGCGGCCTTGGTCCTTTTGGCGGCCTCAACCTGGGCCACCTTGCTCCTGGCTTCGCGCACCTGTTGGCTCTGGGCCAGAAAATCGCTCCAGGCCAGGCCGAACATGTAGGCCGAGCCCAGAATTGCCAAGCCGACGACAAGCACCGCGATCCATCGGGTCATTTTCTTTTGCTCTCTTGTTTGGTGTGAGTGCTA
>DBNV01000021.1:3417-4747 GCA_002299865.1 Desulfonatronaceae bacterium UBA663
ATGCCCATCTCACCGATCAGGTCGTACACCGGCAGGAGCAGGCCGGCGATGATGGCCCCGAATATCAGGCCCATGATGATCAACATGGCCGGCTCCAGGGTCTTGCCCAGAGTCTCGACCATGGCCGACAGTTTCTCCCGATAGACCTTGGCCACATAGGCGGTCTGTTCCTCGATGCGCCCGGAAAGCTCGCCAACGTTGATCATGCGCACGGCAAAGGGATGCAAAGCCTGGGCCTGGCGCATGGAAACGGAAATGGTGTTTCCGGCCTTGATGTTATTTTCAGCCAGGGTCAGGCGGTGTTTGTACACCGTGTTGGGCGTGGCTTCCCGGATGATCTCGAAGCTGCGCAAAACGCCGATGCCCGCGCCGATGAGGATGCCCAGGTATTCGGAAATGCGGGCGATCATGGAGGTGTTCAGAATGTCCTTGAGCACGGGGGTCTTTAAGAGCAGATAGTCCGTATAGTAGCGGAACATGAACCATTTTTTGCGCAGGATGATGGTCAGGGCGACCAAGGCCGCAATGACGATGATCGCCAGACCCAGATAGGCCTGGGTCCAGTCCGCGACCTTTATCAGGGCCCGGGTCAGCCAGGGCAGTTCCACGTCCATGTCCATGAACAGCTCCACCAGCTTGGGCACCACGTACCAGAACCAGAATACCGCCGCGCCGATGATCAAGGCCAGCAGGAAGAGCGGGTACATCACCGCCCGCTTGGTGCTGCTGATGATCTCCTGCATGTGCCGCAGGTGATTGGCGGACTGGAGCAGCATCTTGTCCAGATTGCCTGTTTCCTCGCCGATCCGCGCCAGGTTGACGATCAGCGGCGGAAAGACGGACGGATGGCGGGCCATGGCCGCAGCCAGGGTCTGACCGGATTCGATGTCCGAGCGCATGAACTTGAGCGTCATCTTGAGCATCTTGTTGGTGGTGTCTTCCAGGATCTCGTTGATGGCGTCCATCACGGAAATCCCAGCGCCCAGCTGGATGCCCATGTTGTTCAGGAATTCGGCCAGGTCCATGCGTTTGACCCGGGCCACGCCGTAAGTGGCGATCTTGACGACGGCCGCAGACAGACCGTCCAGGCGGCGGATGTTCAGGACAACGCCGCCCTGGCGTTCCAGGTACCGGATGGCCGGGGATACGTCCACGAAAGGCAGATTAGCCACGCCGCGCTCGGCCTGTCCTTTATCGTTCAACATTTTATAACTGAACAGGGGCATGTCTCTTCCTTTGGGTTTTTCTTGGTTTATTCTCTCCGGATAGACGCTCCATGGCAAGAGGATTCATGAACAATTCATCATCCAAGGCGTAATCGGCAAGGCGT
>DBNV01000021.1:5080-6780 GCA_002299865.1 Desulfonatronaceae bacterium UBA663
TAATCGGCAAGGCGTAATCGGCCTTTTATGTCACACTCCCTTGCGGAACAGGCCCAGGACCCGCCGCACTTCCAGGGCCGTGGTCAGATGCTGCGAGACCTTGTGCGCGGCGATCTCGAACATATCCCGAAAGCGTTCTTTGCGGGCGATCTCCAATAATTCCGCTGCCGAGGCGTTCTTTTCCAGGGCCAGACGGAAATCCTTGGTAAAGACGATGATCTCATAGATCAGCGTCCGGCCGAAGTATCCGGTGTTGTTGCAAAAGTCGCATCCGGTCCCGCGGACAAGGGTTTTCGGATCAATATTCAAATAGTCCTTTTCCTCCTGGCTGGGAGCGTACTCCTCCCGGCAGTGCGGACAGACCGTGCGCAGCAGGCGCTGGCTGACCAGGGCGTTGATGCTGTCGGCCATGGCCAGGTTGTCCAGCCCCAGACCGCGCAAGCGGGGAAGGGCGCCGATGGCCGTGTTGGTGTGCAGGGTGGACAGCACGAGATGGCCGGTGGAGGCGGCGTTCAGTGCTGTTTTGGCTGTTTTTTCGTCCCGGATTTCGCCGATCAGGATCACGTCCGGGTCGTGGCGCAGGAAGGAAGGCATGGCTTCGGCAAAATCGTATCCCGCGGCCAGGTTGACCTGGGTCTGGCGGGCCAGGGGGACCAGATACTCGATGGGGTTTTCCACGGTGAGCACGTTTTTGCCCAAAAGGTCCAGAGAGGTCAGACCGGCCACCAGGGTCGTGGTCTTGCCCGACCCGGTGGGGCCGGTGAGCAGGATGATGCCGAAAGGTTCATCAAAAATCTTGTTCATCCGGTCCACGTCCTCCTGGAGAAAACCCAGCATGTCCAGGCTTAAGCTGGCCCGTTCCTGCGGCAGGAGGCGCAGGACCATGTTCTCCCCAAAGGGGGTTACAATGGACGAGGCGCGGATGTCGTACTTGCGTTCCAGAAGCGTCACTGACCAGCGTCCGTCCTGGGGCAGGCGCTGTTCCGAGATGTTCATGCCCGCCTGAAGCTTGATGGCCGTGATCACCCGGCGCAACTGAGGCCGGAGATGGATTTCGCTGACCAGCACGCCGTCCACGCGAAAAGCCACGCTGATGCCTTGGTCCATGGGTCGGATGTGGATGTCCGAGGCCCGGCGCTTGACCGCCAGCAGAAGCAGGAGGGTGACGAAATTATCCGGGCTGACCGTCAGGGTGGTGTCCGCAGCCATGATCTCGGATTCCCGCTCCATGAGTTTTTCGACGGGATTATCCAGATAATAGCCATAGTTGTAGACGGCGGAAACCAGTTTGCTGTCCTCGGCGATGACAAATGAAGGACGCATGCCCGTGCTCCGGACCACGGTCTGCTCCAGACGCTGCTCCGGCAGATCCGAGGTGGCCGTGACCAGGCGGTCGCCTTCCAGGCGGATGGGGAAGATGCGCTGGGTCAGGCAGGTGTTCCGGTTGAACCGCGGCAACAGGGACAGATCCGGGATGACCTTGTCCATGTCGATCAGGGGGAGATCAAACTGTTCGGCTACGGCCTTGGCCAGGGCGTACTCGGATACCAGGCCGATGCGGACGAGCACCTTGCCCAGCTTTTCCTTGGTCACGCGCTGGACTTGCAGGGCGTAGCGGATCTGCGTGTCAGAGATGTGCCCCTTTTTCTTGAGCAGATCGCCAATGCGGATGGTTTCGGTCATCTTATTAGTGTGAGTGC
>DBNV01000128.1 GCA_002299865.1 Desulfonatronaceae bacterium UBA663
GTCACATGTATCGTTGTAGGGGTAAGAAGGACCTTGGTTCATCGGGTACCGCATCTAGCCCCCTGGACGCACCTATTACCCATGGAATGTGCGGCGATTGCGCGAGACAAGCGCTATCCTTCAAGGCGACGCAACTGCGGGACTTCCTGAATCGGTTTGCCTGCCCCGTCTTCCTCGTGACAAATGATGGGAAAATCGTGACAGGCAACATTGCAGGTTTATCTCTTGTCCACAAGAACCCTGACAAAGTGGACGGGGAGTGTGGGGAAAAGGTGTTTGAATGCAAGTATGCTGATCTGCCAGGTGGATGTGGCCACACTGTTCACTGCAAGACATGCACTATTCGCAATACCGTCATGGAAACACTGCGCTCAGGATTCAGCAACACAAGAATTCCTGCCTATCCGGATCTGCATCACATGACCGGGGAACTTAGGGTTAGATTCTTGATCACAACCGAGCGGATTGGCGAGGCTGTGCTTCTTAGGATAGACGATGTTCTTGAAGAGCGGCGGGTACTGGAGCCACCCTAGAATTTCTTAACAAAATGATTTTTCTAAAAATTTTCTCTCGCGACACCGCCGATCACAAAACGATTTCGTTAAAGAACGGCGGCGGCCTTTCCACAACATGATCTTTTTCCTCACGAACATGATCAAGGGCTCTCTCCAGGATGAATGGGATTGTTTTTTTCAAGGCCGTTCATGCCGAAGAAGTATCTAGGGGAGAAGGGGACGCTGTTAACTTATTGGCTCTATTTTCATCGTTTGTTGATCCTTGTACTCGTCACTGCCAAGCTCTTGAAAACAGAAGAAATTGCTGTGAACGATTAGGGGCGACCGGCCGATCGCCCCTGCCTCCGCCGCATCCTGATCCGCTAAACGCGGGAAGGGATAGCCGACGCGGTCGACGCGACTGCGGCCCTTGCCCTGTAGAATACCGTATACATGATGGGAATGACCACCAAGGTGATTATGGAGGCGCTGAGCAGTCCGCCGATGACCACGCGGGCCATGGGCGCCTGCGCGTCCGCCCCTTCGCCCCAGCCCAGGGCCAGGGGCAGCAGTCCCAGGACCGTAGTCATGGAGGTCATCAGGATCGGCCGCAGCCTGCGCCGCCCGGCTTCGTAGACTGCGTCGTGCGGGTTCATGCCTCTATCCTTGCGCAGGTACGAGGCTTGGTCCACGATGAGGATGGCGTTGTTGACCACAATGCCGCCAAGGATGATGCAGCCGATGAAGCTTTGTACGTTAAAGGTCGTGCCAGTGAGCAGCAACATCCAGACCACGCCGATGGCCGCCAAGGGCACGGTGAACATGACCACCAGCGGGTCACGGAAAGACTCATAGAGGCCGGCCATGACCATGTACACCAGAATTAAAGCCAGAATCAGGGCCAGGGTCAGTTCGCCGAAGGCCTCTTGCTGCTCCTCGTAGTCGCCGGCAAAGACGATTTCATAGTCTCGGGGCACGGGCATCTCCCGCAGCCTCTCCCGCACGTCCGCCACCACAGACCCCAAATCCCTCCCGCTGATGCCCGCAGTGACCGAGGTGATGCGCTGCTGATTCTTGCGATCGATTTGCGTCGGCCCGCGCCCGGTTTCCGGGGTGAGCACGTTGCGCAGCATGACCTGTTCCCCGGCAGCGTTGGTGATGGTCAAGTCCAGGATCTCCTCAATGCTCATCTGTTCGGCATCGGCCAGTTTGACTTGGATCCGGTACTCATGTCCGGCGTCGCGGTAGTTGGTCGCACTGGTCCCGGCGATGGCCGTCTCCAGGGTGCGGGTGATGCGGCTTACGGACAGGCCCAAATCCGCGGCCCTGGCCCGGTCGATGCGCAGCAGCTCCTGGCGTACTCCGGCCTCGCGGCTGAGACGCACGTCAGTGATTCCCGGCACGTCTTCGATACGCTGAGCCACTTCCGCGGCCAGGGCGTCCAGCCGGGCCAATTCCCACCCGCGGATTTCCACCTGCAGGCTGTCCCCGTCCCCGATTGCGCCCATGCGCAGGATGAACAAGCCTTGCCCGGCCCTGGTGCGGACCACCGTGCCGGGAATGCCTGCCAGGGCGGGACGCAGGGCCTGGGCGATCTGCTCGCTGCTGCGCGTGCGCTCCCTGACCGGAACCAGGGCCACGCGGATTTCTCCGGTAGCCCCGTCACCGGCCCTCCATCCGGGGGAACCGACACGGACCACCGTATTTTCAGCCTCGGGCGTCAACTCCCTGACGATCTGCTCGATACGCCGGACCTGAGCGTCCACCACCTCCAGCCGCGTGCCCACCTCCATTTCCACATTGATGCGCACCTCGCCCTCATCCGTGCTGGGCATGAACTCCGACCCCACCCTTGGCGCCAAAAGCAGACTGCCGACAAAAATCGTCAACACCACGCCCAGGACCGTCAGGCGATGCTGCAGGCCCAGCTTAAGCAAGGACAGGTACCCATTTTCCAAGCGTTGAAAAACGCGCCCGCTGGCTTCGAAAGCCCAACGTCCCAGGCCGCCTCCACCTGGAGACGAGTCTTTGCTCGCCGATCCCAACAGACGGGCCGCGGACATGGGCACCAGGGTCAGGGCCACTATCAGGGAACAAGTCAAGGCAAAGGCCACCACATAGGCCAATTGCTGGAACATGACCCCGGCCACGCCCTCAAGGAAAATCATGGGCAGAAAAATGACCAGCGTGGTGATGGTGCTGGCCGTCACGGCGGTGGCAACCTGCTTGGTCCCGCTCACGGCCACGGCCATGATTTCTCCGCCCTGTTCCCGCTTGCGGAAGATGTTTTCCAGAACCACGATGGCGTTGTCCACCATCATGCCCACGCCCAGGGCCAAACCGCCCAGGGTCATCAGGTTCAGTGTGAATCCAGCGAAATAGACCAGCGTAAAGGTGGCGATGATGGAAATGGGAATGGCCAGGCCGATGACCACGGTGCTGCGCACGTTGCGCAAAAAGAACAGCAAGACGAACACGGCCAGGAAACCGCCCACGAGAATGGAGCGGCTGACATTATTGATGGACTGTTGAATGTATTTTGAGGTGTCGATCATGGGCAGCAATTGGATCTGCGGCATGTCCGCGTTGACCCGCTCCACCTCCCGCAACACAGCCTGGGCCACCTGCACCGTGTTCGTGCCAGCCTGCTTGCGCACGGCCAGGCGCATGCCCGGTTCGCCGTTGATGCGGATAATCCGAGTGCGCCGCTGATGAGTGTCCAAGACCTCCGCGACCTGGCTGAGACTGACCTGCGCCCCCTCCCTGGACGCGATCACCGTGGCCCGCAGTTCGTCCAGACAGACGAACTCTCCGGGCGTGCGCAGGGTCACCTCGAAACGGCCCTGTTCGACGAACCCGACCGGGACGCTGATGTTCGCCTCCCGGATGGCCTGCACGATCTGATCCAGCCCCAGCCCCAAGGCACGGACCTTGGCCGGGTCAACATTGACCTGAATCTCGCGTTCCAGGCCTCCCCAGACATCCAGGGCCGCCACTCCGGGAATCCTTACCAGGCGCTGCTTGACCTGATTGTCCACGATCAGGCGCATCTCCAGGGGGTCGAGGCGGCTTGCAACCCCCAGAATCAGGATGGGAAACTGGGCCACGTCGAACTTGCGCAACTGCGGTCGGCTTGCGTCGTCGGGCAGATGCCCGGTGATCCGGTCCAGGCGGTCCCGGATATCGTTGGCTGCGCCGTCCAGGTCCGTGCCCCAAGTGAAGCTGATGCGCACGCTGCTCTGCCCCTCGGAGGAAACCGAGGTGATTTCCTCCACTCCGGGCACGGCAGCCATCGCCTCCTCCACCAGACGGGTGACCAGTTCCTCCATCTCCTCGGGACTGGCGTTCTCGTAGGACGTGTTCACGGACAAGGTGGGATAGGTCAGCTCCGGCATCAGGTCGATGGGCAGGCGGGACAAAGAAACCCCGCCCAGGATCATGACGATGAGCACGACCATCACGGTGAACACCGGACGGGAGACGCTTAATTGGGTAAGGCGCATGGGAGCAGGTGCGGCGATTCTGTAACGTTCGGTTCCATTGGCCGGGGCAAAACAGGGCCGGAGGATCAATACGGAGAATTAATGCTCAGTGACGCGCACCAAGGCCCCATCCTCCAGAAGATGCTGGCCAAGGGTGACGACAAGCCCAGAAAGGTCCGCCGGCTCGACAATCTGGGCCAGATCGCCCTCTACAATGCCGACGCGCACACGCACAAACCGGGCACGCTGGTCATCTTGCACCAGGAATGCCCCATGCTCGCCGTTGCGGCGCACCAGGGCTGCGGTGGGCGCGAGGACGGCCTCCTCGGCCCGGTCCAGTTCCAGGGTCGCCTTGATGAACATGCCGGGCTTCATTAGCCTCTCTGGGTTAGCCAACTCCAGTTCAACTCTGGCCTGGCGCGAGGCTTCTCGAAAAACCGGGGCGATCCTGGAAACTCGACCCGCGAAGACCATGCCCGGCAGGGCGTCCAGGGTCACGTCGGCCGCCTGCCCCACGTGCAGGCGCGGATAATCCCGCTCGGTAACGTGAAAAACGGCCCGCAAGCCAGCGATGTCCAATACGCTGAGCACCTGGACGTTGGCCGAAATGGTCGCGCCCTCGTCCGCGAAGCGTTCACCCACCACGCGAGGGAGTTCATGCCCGTTCTCCGGCCAGGTAGCCCGCACCTGGGTGTACCCCAGCCGCACTTCGGCCGCCCGCAAGGCCGCCAGCCGCTGATTCACCTGAGCCTCGGCCACCATCAAGCGGGCCTGTTGCGCCAGATGCTTGGAACGTGCCAGATCAAGTTCGGCCTGGGTCGTGACATCCTGAGCGCGCAACGACTCGATGCGCACAAAATCTTTTTCAGCGATGTCCAGGTCGCTTCGGGCCTCTTTCAAATTGGCCCTGGCCACTTCCAGTTCGGCCCTGGCCTGCTCGACCTGCTGGACAAACTCCGCGTCGTCCAGCAGGGCCACGAGCTGCCCTCGCCGGACCGGATCGCCCAGATCCACGAATACCCGCTCCAGTCGCCCCGCTATCCTCGGCGCCACAATGAACTGCGCCCTGGGGATCAACGTGCCGGAGAAGGTACGCAACTCCCGCACTGTTCCCAATTGAACCGGCGCGACGTGCACGGTCACTGCGCCGTCGCCCGGCCGGACCGCCTGGTCGGGTGTTCTTTTTTCGAACAATTTCGCATAGACCAGCCAGGCTGCCATCGCGACGATAAACAGGACGACAAGTTTCAGAGATGATGTTCCACGTTGGGACATGCGAACACTCACGAATTCCGAGCAAATTGTTCGGTCGGAATGACAAATCATAACCGTTATCCCGGCCTAAGGGACATGGATCCCGGGTCGAACAGGGCCGGCGGATGCTACTCCATACGCAACAGGAAAACGCCACCCTGGGCCATGAACCGGCCGGACCCGATCAATCAATGATTCCGCGCAGCAGCTTCTTAAAAAAAGATCCGTGGCCATAGCCGCTCTTGCGGGCCATGCGCCAAGCCCTGTCGTCCCCCAGGGACGCGGCACGCTGGAAATCCCGGCAGGCTTTTTCCGCGGCGTTCGCTTTCACGTACAGCAGTCCCCTGTTGTGATAGGCGGCCGTCATGGACGGGGCCAACGCGATGGCCCGGGAAAAATCCGCCAGGGCCGCGCCTAACGCCCCCGCATCCGTCTTGGCCAGCCCCCGTTCATTAAGCGCCTCGACATTGTCCGGTTCCAGAGCCAGAACCTCGTCCAGCAAGGCAATGACCGCCGGAGGATCGCTGTAACGCCCCTTGTTCCAATAGGCCCTGGCCTTGTTCAACAGCAGCGCCGCAGGCCCCCGCGTGACCGGTTCGGCACACGAGGGGGCACGGCCGTGGACGTCGAAAGCCCCCTGTGGCCTTGGAGCCGATGCCGGGGAAGATTCCATGCGTTGCAATCGTTCATTCATGCCCCGGATCATCTCCTGAACGGAATCCCGCACCGCTTCCCAAGGTTTTTCGGCCAAGGTCCGGACGACCTGCTCCATCTGCCTCCGCATGTCGACGGAAGCTTCGGTCAAGGCCTGAAGTTGTCGTTCATTGGCTTGCGCACTGGACAAGGCCCCCTGCACCGCCTGCTCCATGATTTGCATATCCCCGCGCACGGCCTGCACCTCGCGGACAAAGGCGTCCGTCTGTTCCTGGCGCTTTTCCCAGGCTTCCCGGACTTCCTCCATCAACCGCCGCGTGTTTTTTTCAAGTTCAGCCATGCTCTTCTTTTTAGAACTTTGGAATTTCTGCGCGGCTGCCTTGGCCAAACCTTTTGTCACCTTTTGGGAGCCCGACAGAGCCTCCCCTGCCTCTCCCGCCGGGAAGGGCAGGACGTCCCCGGTCGGGGCCTGGGCGCCTTGGGTCAGCGCCATTTCGCGCCGCACCCTGGCCTTGGCGTCGGGGTTGAGAACGGTTTCCAGAACGGCCTTGCTGTCCTTTGCAAAGATCGACTTCTTGGTGCTTTTCGCCATGTCTTCTCCATGCGGTTGAAAAACCCTTCCAAAAAGGCTTCATGCGCTGCGCTCGGCGTGCAGACGCGCCAGCATCTCTTGGGTGAATCCTTGATAGTCCTTGCAGCCGGCGGAGCCGGGATCCAGGTCGCAAACACATTGTCGGCTCAGGTTGGCCTTGTTCAGCGCGGTGTTCCTTCGGATCACGGTCTGAAAAACCGCGTCCCCGAAGAACTCGCGCACCGCGCCCATGACCATTCGACCGGCCGTCGTCCTGGAGGCGACCATGGTCACCAGCACGCCCAGCAGCCTGATGGCGGAGTTGGTATCCTCGCGCATGGCCTCGATGGCCTGCATCAAATGATTCGTTCCCTGCAGTGCGTAGAGGGATTCCCCATCCACAGGCAAAACGTAGGCGTCGGAAGCTGCCACGGCATTGGTCACCAGAGGGCCTTCTATCCGGGGCGGACAGTCCACGAGCACGTAGTCGTACTGGCTGCTGTCCTGCTTGAGCTGGGCCAGCTTCTCCCGCAGTCCGAAAATGCGTTTGGCTGAGTTGGGCGGCAGTTGGGCAAGTTGCGCATAGGCATCCAGGTTGGACGGAACAAGGGCCAACGTATCGGACACGGTCAGGGAACAGTCGGACACACCCAGATCCTTGTCCGCCAGCAGATGGCCGATGGTATGTGAGTGCTCGAAGGGATCCACGCCTCCCAGGGTCAGGGTGGCGTTGCCCTGGGGATCCATGTCCACCACCAGCGTGCGCTTGCCCATTCTGGAGAGGACATGGGCCGT
>DBNV01000129.1:0-7504 GCA_002299865.1 Desulfonatronaceae bacterium UBA663
TGCTCACGTCCGGGTCGTTCCAGATGATCGCCCTCTCGTTCTGCGTCGCGTAGTAGTCGGTACATTTGTAGAGAAAGTCCGCGTCCTCGGAAAGCACGCAAAAGCCGTGGGCAAACCCCGGCGGGACAAAAAGCTGATGGTGGTTCTCGTCGCTGAGCACGGCTCCGTACCACTGCCCGAAAGTCGGCGATCCCTTGCGAATGTCCACGGCCACGTCGAACACGGCCCCTCGGGCCACCATGACCAGTTTCCCTTGGGGCTGCCTCAACTGGTAGTGCAGCCCCCGGAGCACTCCGCGCATGGAACGGGAATGGTTGTCCTGCACGAACGCGGGAACGCCGAACCCCTGGAGGTGTTGTTCGCGATAGGTTTCCACGAAAAAACCCCGGACGTCTCCGAACACCTTGGGTTCGATATGCAAGACTCCAGCCAGGGACGTCTGACGAATGATCATCGGGTGAAGTCCTCCGCGCCCCCGGAAGCCCGGCGTTTGACAAGACCCTCCAGATAAAGCCCGTATCCGCTCTTTTTGAGCGGTTCGGCCAGCCTGAGCACTTGCTCGGCGGAAATCCAGCCGTTGTAAAAGGCGATCTCCTCGGGACAAGCGATTTTCAAGCCTTGCCGCTCCTCCATGGTTTGCACGAAATTCGCGGCCTGGAGCAAGGAGGCGTGCGTGCCGGTATCCAACCAAGCATGCCCGCGGCCCAGGCATTCCACCTGCAATTGTCCGCGGCGCAGATATTCCATGTTCAGGTCCGTGATCTCCAACTCGCCCCGGGCCGAAGGCTGCAAGGCCTCGGCCAGCGAGGCGACCTGCCGGTCGTAAAAATACAGGCCGGTCACGGCCCAATGGGAACGGGGCTTGAGCGGCTTTTCCTCAATGCCCACGGCCTGGCCCTGATCGCCGAACTCCACCACGCCGTATCGTTGCGGGTTCCTGACCCAGTATCCGAAAACCGTGCCCCCGCTCTCCCGGGCCACGGCCCGGGAGAGCTTATCCGTCAGACCATGACCGTAAAAAATGTTGTCCCCCAAAATCAATGCGCAGCCTTGGCCGTCCAGAAAGTCCCGGCCGATGATAAAGGCCTGGGCAATCCCCCTGGGTTCGGGCTGCACGGCATACCCCAGAGTCAGCCCCCATTGCCTGCCGTCTCCTAAAAGGCGCTGAAAAAAGGCTTGGTCCTCCGGCGTGGTGATCACCAGGATCTCCCTGATTCCAGCCAGCATCAGCACGCTTAAGGGATAATAAATCATGGGCTTGTCGTAGACCGCCATGAGCTGCTTGCTCACGGCCATGGTCAGCGGATACAGGCGCGTTCCAGACCCGCCAGCCAGGATAATGCCCTTGCGTGCTTGAACGCTATTGCTCACGACGGACATCCGTTGGTCATACATTGTTCGTGTTTTTTGGGGCATGCGTGGACGAATCGCCCGGCAACGGTCAAGATTTCCTTTCCTTGCGCGCCGCATCGAGTTCTCGCAGCAGTCCGCGAACCTTGGAAGCCTTGCCGGGAAACAAAGCCTTGCAAAATGAACAGAGCCGGGACCGAACCTCCGCGGGCGGGGGCAATTCCTTGCACGTCGGAAGACCCAGCGACGCGAAATCCACGCAGGAAAAAAGCATCCCGTTATTTCTGTTTACAGCGCATGAAGCACCGACGTTCTGCTCCATCTCGCACCCCAGCACGTCCAGCCTTTTGACGAACTGCAGCACTTCCGAGGGGGCTTGCTGCGTGTTCATCGTTTTGATCTTTTGATCAATGCGTTGCGACCATTCCAGGAGCTTGACGCACCCAAACACGGCGATTTTCCTGCGGGGATCCACGGGGTCGTTCCGGTATCCGCCGTGGAGATACTCCTGGACTGCGCAATACAGTGACGTGTAACTTGAGAGCAACAGTTTGTAATATCTTCCGCGCAACGTCCAGGCGAACGGCATGGACACATGGAGAGCGATCTCTCGCGCATCTGCGATATCCAAACCAGCGGTAGGCTGCAATTCCAGTGCCTGGTAAAAATCCTGGATCACCGCTTCCTCGAGAAGAACCGCATGCATGACTTTTCGCGCGAGGATCGCTTTTTGCCCGATTTCCCCGAGAGCTGCGGCCTTCTGTTGAAAGAGCGCGATCTCTGATTCCAGATCTTTACGTTGCCCGAAAAATGTCTCGGCGGCTTCGGAGAGCACCTCCGTCGCAAGATCATCGGCCATTTCGGAAATGTGGCTCATCATGGTTATTTCCTCTCCAAGCACATCTCACTTTCCTTGCAACGTCCGTGTTGAAAAGGACATTACAAAGAAAAATACCGGCCAACAAGGGTCAACAGTGGGTGGACAGTCCAATCGCTGTTTGGTGTCGATCCCGGCTATTTCACTTTGCAGGCATTTCAACAAGTAAGACATTGACATGCAAAAAAAAAAAGCTGATGTTTATAAAAAATAACACTTGGAGGGTGCAATGGACGAATTTATCAAGCAGGCATTGGATATTGTAAAAGCGCAAGCGAGCGTGCGCTCTATGACGGAAGATGAAATTGCTTCCATGGTCAAGAAGATATCCTTGAGCATCAAGGATATCTTCTTGGGAAACTTTAATGAAAGCGCACCGGAAGAAGCCCCCTTGAACATTAGCGTCAGCGATCCTAAAAAGGCTGTTAAGGAAAAAACCATACTTTGTCTGGAATGTCAAAAAACATTCAAAGTGTTGACCAAAAAACATCTGGCCGCCCACGGTCTGACTCCAGAGGAATACCGTGCCAAACATGGATACAAGAAGGACGCGCCTTTGATCGCGAAAGGCCTGTCCCGCGACCGCCGCAAAAAAATGCAAGAAATGCAGCTCTGGACCAAAAGGGGAAAGAAACCCTAGCCGGTCGCTTCAAAATCCTCGCCTGGGCGACTTTTGGAAAACCCACCCCTGAAAAACTTAAGTCCGACACTCAGGACAGGTGACTGAAAAAGGCCGTCCGAACAAACCGGGCGCCTTTTCGGATGCATTCCCAGAGCGTCACGGCGTCCGGGTGTCTTACCGGGTTGACATTTCGACGCAGTACGGGAAAAGTGAACCCGTTCACAGGGGGCGCCGATTCCGGAAGCGGTGTTCACTGAGAACATTTACGGGGAAAAAGTCCAGTCGACATCTGTTGACGACGGTTCCGTTTGCCACATAACCTCTGCCCTAACGTCTGACGGAAGTGATCATCATGATGAATACTGTCAACTACGTTAAATGTTTTCTGCGGGATAAAAACGTGGCGTCAATCACGCCGACCTCTCCTTTCGGCGTCAAGCGCGTGTGCAAAAAAATCGACTTTTCCAAAGCCAGACTGATCGTGGAGTATGGACCAGGAACCGGCGTATTTTCCGAGTTCCTCCTGCAAAATATGCACCCTGCCGCGCACCTGGTGCTCATTGAACGCAACCCGGACATGTTCAAATGCCTCAAAAAATCATTCCCGGATGAAAGGGTCCATCTTTTCAACGACAGTGCCGAAAACATCGGGGAACTGATCAACGGGCAATGGAACAACAAGCCGGACTATGTCATTTCCGGCATCCCCTTTTCCTATCTCCCCGACAACATCAGGCAGAACATTGTCCGCCAGACGCACCAAGCGCTCGGCGACAAAGGCAAGTTTCTAGCCTATCAGACGTTTTGTCAAAAAGACGATCACCTGCTCGTGCACCTGGAACAGTTTTTTCGCCGCGTCACATCCGAGTTCGAGCTTCTGAACATTCCACCAATGCGGATCTACGAGGCGATCAAGTAATCGTCGGCACTTTGCGGAAGCGGTCCGAGCATAAGGAAGGCAGGCCATGTACAAAGCCCGGATCATCGGTTTAACGGTTGTCGTTGTCTTCGCGGCCCTGGCAGCCTACTTCTGGTGGCCTTCCGACGCTTTGCACGAGCCCCTGCCTCCCCCCGCCGTTGTTTCCGAACCAACGCCGCCCCCTCAACCCCTTTTCCCTCCGCTCGAACCGCTGCCATCCCTGGAAAAGCTTCCCTATGAAGAGGAAATAAAACCGCGGGATGAACCGACAGCTATCGAGGACGAACCCGTCACGTCGGTTGCCGGCCTGACGCTGCTTTTTTTCGACGACTTGGCGCGGCAGGTGGTGGAACGCTACCACCCGGCCCACACCGAGCATAACACCGAAAGCAAGGGAGTGCTCCTCTTGTCCTTGTCGGCTCTGAACCTTCGTTACGGCGTGGAGCTGATCGGCTTGGAGCACGTCGCTCCGTCGGTGCTGGAAGCCAGGGAGGAAATTTTCGAGGCCCTTTTGCGGCCCGATGTGATCGACAGCGCATGGCAGGCCTTTGGCGCGTACTTTCTGCAAGCGCTCATTGACCAGGCCTTATCCGCCAAGCGTGTTGCCGCAGCCCCCGCCGACGCGCGGACCGAACGGACCTTAAGCACCAAAGAAGTCTCCGAATTCCTGCAACTCCTGTCAGCTTTCACCATTCAGGTTTCCCAAGCCGTGAGCCTTTTCGTCCGGTCCGACCAGGCCATATCGCTCATGAACTCCTGGCTGGAAGCCCGCGTTGAGGCCTTGTCCGCCAACTCCCGCTACCTGCATGTCATAGCCCTGCTGGAGGAGACCCGTGCGGCATCCCCGACCGATCAGGACAGGATTGCCACCTTGCACGCGCAACGTGACGCAGCCGCGCAGAAAATCATGGAGAGCATTGCAGCCAGGGAACAAGCCAAGCAGCGTTTGTTGGACATTTATAAAAACGACTCTCGGGTCAGAAACATGCCCGAAACGGAGTTGCTGTTCGTCAGCCAGTGGCTCTACAGACGCCTACATGAACACCCCGAACGTGCCGCAGCTCTGATTCTCCTGTCCCAACGCATGGAGCAGTTCAGCAAGGATCTGCAAAATGCCGCCAAAACCATCCAGGCTTCAGCGTCCGAATAATGGACGATGGCTCAATTTTCATCTGATAGCGAAGCGTTGAAGGAACACGCAATGCCATGAACCTTGCGGAAGCCATCGTTCGCAGCAATTTCTTCTGTTTTCAAGAGCTTGGCAGTGACGAAGAACAAGCATCAACAAACAATGAAAATAGAGCGGACGATAATCGTCCGCTCTGATCGTCCGAAGCCCCGAAGCCTTCTGCTCCCGGAAGCCCCTTCGTCCGCTTCTTTATCCCCCCTTCCCGATATTTGTCCGGATTTTCTTCGAATTAATGTCATGCTTTCGTCATAAAACTGTAACAATCCTCTCCTAGGCTTCATATCTGACGGCTTAAGTTGCAAGCCTGGACGTGGTTCGTTTTCGTTCTCTGTTCGGGCAGGAAGAACACAATCAACAGGAGGTTTTGAGAAATGAAGAAGTTTGCATTGGTAATCATGCTTGCGGCTCTGCTGCTCGCGGGCAACACCTCGGCCCAGGCCGGGGTGGATCCGAAACTGCCGGAATACAAGCCGGTTGCCGGCATTTCCGGTAGTTTGATCAGCATTGGCTCGGACACCTTAAACAATATGATGACCCTCTGGGCCGAGGCCTTTCGGGGCTTCTACCCCGCTGTGACCGTCGAGATCCGGGGGGCCGGCTCGTCCACCGCGCCTCCAGCCCTGACCGAGGGCACGGCCAACTTCGGTCCCATGAGCCGCCCCATGCGCACCACTGAAGTCGAAATGTTCGAAAAAAGGTTCGGCTACAAGCCTACCCAAGTATCTGTAGCCATTGATGCCGTCGCCGCGGTCGTGAACAAGGACAATCCCCTGAAGTGTTTGTCCATTCCTCAGTTGGATGCTATTTTTTCCGTCACCCGCGCTTGCGGTCACCCTGAAGACGTCACCCGCTGGGGTGGGGTCGGCTTAACCGGGGCCTGGGCCGCCCGGGACATCGCCATGTTCGGCCGTAGCTCCGCATCCGGCACCTATGGCTTTTTCAAGGACAACGCCTTGTGCGAGGGTGACTTTAAGCCGGGCATCAGCGAGATGCCCGGCTCAGCCGCCCTTGTCCTGGGCGTGGCTGAGGCCATTGGCGGCATCGGCTACACCGGCATAGGGTACGTCACCCCCGGGGTCAAGGCTTTAGCCGTAAGCGAGACCACCGGCGGCGTCTGCGTTGAGCCCACCGCTGAGAACGCGATTGCCGGCGACTACCTCTTGTCCCGGATGCTCGTGGTGTACGTGAACAAAAATCCCGTAGAGCCCCTGGCACCGATGGAACGTGAGTTCCTGCGCTTTATTCTCTCCAGGCAGGGCCAGGAAATCGTTGTCCGCGACGGAGCCGTCCCGCTGTCTGAGTCCGTTGCCGCACAGATGCGCCAAATGCTTGTTCTGTAGCCGGCAACAAGAATCTCTGCCGTCATGAACAACCGCTCCATGAGCCCGACATGGAGCGGTTTTTTCTCCATTCCTCTTTTTATTTCGGCTCAATTTTCATCTTATATCAAAGGCCATGAATCTTGCGGAAGCTGTTGTTTGCGGCTATATTTTCTGTTTTCAGAGAGATTGGCAGTGACGAGCATGACGAAAATTAATGATCAACGCTACGCTAAACGATGAACATAAGGACTGCCATATCCGCTCCCATGACGAAGAGCATAGGAAGCGTCGCATCATGAAAAACATCGCCTCACCATCCCCCATCGACTCCTCCCATGCCTTGGACCAGCTTTTTGGGGCCATGCCCGACGCCAAGGCACGGAAATCCTTGAGGAGAGTTCGGACGGTCAAAGATATCTCGGCCAAATATTTTGTCAGTTTCAGCGGCCTGGGGGTTATTGCCGTCCTGACCCTGATTTTTGTCTTCCTTTTCGCGGAACTGATGCCCCTTTTTTCACCAGCCAAGATCAATACAAAGACCAGGTACGTCGTCCCCGGGGACACGGACCAGCAAGCCCTGCTGCTGGCCATGGACCGCCACCAGGAAGTGGGCGTGCGCTACGACGGCACAGGAAAAGTGACTTTTTTTGATCTTGCCTCGGGCAATCCCAGCGAAGTTGCTTTCATGCCTTTGCCTGACGGCATACACATTACTTCGCACACCCATAGCGAGCCTCGATTCAACCTCGTGGCCTTGGGTTTGTCCGACGGCACGGCCATGCTCGTGCGCCACGACTTTGTTCTGGATTGGACGGATAATGTCCGGTCCATCCTGCCCAGACTGGACTACCCCTTTGGCGTAGAGCCCGTGGTCGTGGACGAGCGACGACACCCCCTCAACTTTTTGGCCGTGCAGCAGGGAGCCAGAGGCGCGGCCCTGGCCGCGGTGACCGAGGACAAGCGTCTGCTTCTGACCTTGCTCTCCACCAGGAGATCCTTCATCACCGGAGAAACAGTGGTTAAGACCTCGCAATACGACTTGGGGCCTGTGCCGATAAAGGTGGCGGACATCCTGGTCGCATCGGACTGGAACAGTCTCTTCCTGGTCGACCAGGCAGGAAAACTTCATTATTATGATATCAGGGATCCGGCCCGCGCCCGACTGGCGCACACCTTGAAAGTGGTCCCGCATGACGACGTATCCATTACCGCCGTGGATTTACTA
>DBNV01000129.1:7923-8275 GCA_002299865.1 Desulfonatronaceae bacterium UBA663
ATTACCCACATCCGCGATTTTGAACGCCATCCGGCGGCGATCACCATGCTGGCCATGGAATACTCCCGCAAGGGCTTTGCCGCGGCTGACGCCTCAGGCGTTGTCGGCCTGCACCATGCTACTTCCTCCCGCACCCTGCTGTTGGAGAAAGTCGCCGACCAGCCCATCCAGGCCTTGGCCTTTTCCCCTACCGATAAGGCCCTGCTGGTCGAGGATGAAACACGTCAGATCCATCTTTTGGAGGTCTTCAACCTTCATCCAGAGGTCTCATTTGGGGTCCTTTGGCAAAAGGTCTGGTACGAAGGCCGAGCCGAGCCGGACTATGTCTGGCAGTCCACCTCGGCCACCGTTG
>DBNV01000129.1:8646-9092 GCA_002299865.1 Desulfonatronaceae bacterium UBA663
GCGTTCTACGCCATGCTCATGGCCATGCCCCTGGCCATTCTCGGTGCTGTCTACGCGGCCTACTTCATGAGCCCCAAGCTGCGGGCCATTGTCAAGCCCTCCATCGAGATCATGGAAGCCCTGCCCACGGTCATTCTCGGATTCCTGGCCGGGCTCTGGCTGGCCCCGTTCACGGAAAACAACTTGCCTGCTGTTTTCTCGATCCTTCTGCTTATGCCGTTGCTCATGATTCTGACCGCACTCGCCTGGAGCATGCTCCCCCAAGGTGTGCGCCTGCTTGTTCCGGACGGCTGGGAGGCAGCCCTGCTTATCCCAATGCTGCTGTTACTGGGCTGGATCTGCATCACCCTCAGCCCGTATGTGGAAATCTGGTTCTTCGACGGCTGCGCCAGGCAATGGCTGACGAACATAGGCATCTCCTACGACCAACGCAATGCCCTGGTGAT
>DBNV01000053.1:0-185 GCA_002299865.1 Desulfonatronaceae bacterium UBA663
CCCTCATCCTTCATGAAGCTCGCCGATGGCGACTTCCTGCTGCTCGAAACTTACCGCCGTGCCGCAGCGGTGGTGGAGTCGGCTCAATTTTCATCTGATGTTGAAAGAACACGGAAGGCCATGAACCTTGCGGAAGCTGTCGTTTGCGACTATGTCTTCTGTTTTCAAGAGCTTGGCAGTGACGA
>DBNV01000053.1:497-1153 GCA_002299865.1 Desulfonatronaceae bacterium UBA663
TCTTCTGTTTTCAAGAGCTTGGCAGTGACGAGAACAAGGATCAACAAAGGCCTCGTCGGCTCCGACTCATACGCATCCCCACATGCCTCAATGAGAGAACACCTGCCCCGAGCAAATGCATGACGAACGCTGAAATCCTTTTGCCGGAGATTGTTGCCCAGCGCATCCACCTTGTGCGTGGCCATAAGGTCATGCTGGACGAGGACTTGGCTGCCCTCTATCAGGTGGCAACACGAGTCTTGGTTCAGGCAGTCGGCCGTAACGCCCGGCGCTTCCCACCGGAATTCATGTTTCAGCTGACAGATGATGAATGGTCTGCTTTGAGATCACAAAATGTGATCTCAAAAGGCCGGGGTGGGCGTCGCTACGCGCCGTACGCATTTACCGAACACGGTGCCTTGATGCTGTCCAGCGTCCTCAAGTCGGACACTGCTGCAGACGTCGGAATCGTCATCGTCAAGACCTTTGTCCAGCTTCGCGAGATGCTTTCGACGAACAAGGAACTGGCGGCAAAGCTCATGGAACTGGATCGGAAGGTTTCCGGGCATGATCAGGCCATTGCAGGCCTGATCAATACGATCCGGCAATTGATGGCGGCTCCGCAAGAGCAAGCTCGCCCGATTGGTTTTGTGCAGCCAGGCAAGGCCTCAAAATGA
>DBNV01000053.1:1493-4498 GCA_002299865.1 Desulfonatronaceae bacterium UBA663
CTCCTCACCGGCCCGCTGGAGCCCACCAACCGCCCTTACGCCCTGGCCAAGCTTAAGGAAAAACTCGGCTGGACGCCGAGAACCAGCTTCAACGAACTCGTCGCCGAAATGGTGCGGGAAGACCTGAAGGCTGCCGAACGCGACGAGTTCATCAAGAGGCACGGCTACAAGGCCATGGACTACCATGAATAAACCGCGTCCTTTAAATTTTTGCTTTGACGACCCGGGAGCAAACCAACGATGAGACTTAACCCCCACGAATTGGATGCAGTGTGCCGCACGCTATATGGTGCCGATCCCAATGGGCGGGTCTGACTGTTTGGTTCCCGTGCCGACGACTCCAGGCGCGGTGGCGACATTGACATCTACCTTGAAGCCAGTCAGCCGATCGATCTCAAGACCTCGCTGGCGCTCGAATATCGACTGACGGCGCTATGCGACGCAAAGGTGGACCTGCTGATCCGGCGCCCCGGAGAAGTCGAGAAACCCATTCATGTCATTGCCAGGCAAGGCACCCCGCTGTGAGCAACAAACTGAGCATCCTGCTCGCCAATATCGCCGCCTGTGGGCAGCGCATACAAAAGCTGACTTACTCCCTGAACAAGAATCGGGGGGATTTTTCCGAAAAAAGTCATCTGCCGTCCAAGAAAACCCTATACCAGTCCACCCATGCTTAAAAGGCTTAAGCGGAGTGAAATGATGTCTCCGGGTCAGGAATGGGGATCCGGCAGGGGCGACCGGCTGTTGGGGCGACCAGCCGGTCGCCCCTGCGTGCTGATTCCGGCATGGCGCGACTTTTTGCAGTGGCCTCATTTCTTGCGGCAACCGGCCTCCTGTGATTATGATGATTACGACAACACGGCAATGTACATGAGGAATGTGGGGGTTGCAGCTTGCCGGAGCGGAGCAGGGACTGAATAAACCAAGCCAGGAGAGACTTGGCTTCCGCCGAGACCATGTTGGCGAATGGCTTTTTTGAGTGGACTTGTTTTGCCTCCCAGCAAGGGGCGGAGAAAGCCGTCAAGGCCGTGTTTCAGAAGATGGGCGCTGCAGCTTGGGGACACTCTCTTCTTGAGCTTCTAAAGCTGCTTGCAAGCAAGGTTGCGATTACTGAAGAGCTGTTGGACTGCGCACGAATCCTGGATAGATTTTATATTCCGACACGCCACCCTAACAGCTTTGAATCGGGAAGCCCGTTCGAATACTTTACGCAGTAAGGATGGGGAAAATGCCATCTTTTGTGGCCGCAGAATCGTT
This sequence comes from Desulfonatronaceae bacterium UBA663, assembly GCA_002299865.1. Lineage (GTDB taxonomy): Bacteria > Desulfobacterota > Desulfovibrionia > Desulfovibrionales > Desulfonatronaceae > Desulfonatronum. Next base: position 2,751 of record DBNV01000053.1, read on the forward strand.
GAATTCTGTGCGGGTCTTTTGGCTCCAACAGGAAAAACTGATTGAAGAAATCCGCAAATTGGCGCAGAGGATCGGGGCAGAGAACTCTGACGTAAAAGATATTGTGCTCTTTGGTTCCCTTGCGCAAAAAAGAGGGGTTCCAGGGAGCGATGCCGATCTTCTCATTGTACTTTGGAAAGACGACAGGCCTTTTCCCGAGAGGATCGGCGCATGGCTGGCGAAGTTTGACCTCGGCTTTCCGGTGGAGGTTTTCCCGTATACAGTTGCTGAACTCGACAACCCACTGGCACAGGAAGCGCTGAGCAGTGGAATGAGGTTATATACCGCTGCCGCCCCCAAAAGCTGACTTGTAAGGACGCGGGGCAGGCCGAAGGGACCACTATGAGGTCAGAAAGTTTCCTGGGTGGCACCACCATTATGATAACTTGCATGTTGGGACATTTCTTTCTCTGGCATCTGAAGCTCAGTTTGGAAAAAAAGCACCGTCCATTACACTCTCGTTGATTAGATTTTTGTTCAACGGCTTGCTAAAATTGAGAATACTTGACCTGCAAACCTTGCTGGATCAGGTTGTCTGGATCCAAAAAAGAAATCACAGGGCTCGGCTGTCACATAAGGGCTCGGCTGTCACATGGGCGAAAAATTGCGAGCTATTGAGCAGCTCGAATAAATTGCGTTGTAGGGTTATGCTCGGCGTCGCATTTTGCATCTTGTGGTTGCGCCTCTTTTGCAAGCGGGCGGGCGAAATGGTGGACGAACTGTGACCGACATCATCAAGATCGAAAACATTGAAAGCTTGATTCTGCTTATCCGCGCCCAGCGTGTGCTCCTGGACCGCGATGTTGCGCAGATTTATGGAGTTACAACGAGAGACATCAACAAGTCAGTCTCCAACAACCCGGAAAAATTCCCGGCTGGCTATCTCTTTGAACTGACGAAAGAGGAAAAAACCGAACTGGTGGAAAATTTCCACCGGTTTCATGCGCTCAAACACTCCACCGTCAACCCCAAGGCCTTCAGCGAAAAAGGCCTCTACATGCTGGCCACCATTCTCAAAAGCGATGTAGCCACCCAGGCCACACTGGCCATTATTGAAACCTTCAGCAAGCTGCGCGAACTCTCCCGCAACGTCAAAGAGCTTGCCAACCTGGAAGACAAATCCCGGCAAAAAACGCTCATGCAGCGCAGTGGTGAATTATTGCCGAAATGCTCGACGACGATCTTCAGACGCAGGACGCCGAAACCACTATCGAACTTAACTTTGCGGTGCTCAAGTTCAAGCACACTATCAAGAAGAAGCGGGGAGCGGGCAAGTAATGAGCACCATCACCGTCACCCATCTCGGCAAGGCCTACAAGCAACACCCCACCCGCTGGTCGCGGCCGGCCGAATGGCTGGACCCGCGCGGCAAAGCCCGCCACCACCTGCACTGGGTGCTGCAGGATATCAACTTCACCGTCAATCCCGGCGAAGCGGTCGAACGCTCCCCGGACCGGTGCCTGCCTGCCTGCCTACCTGCCGGCAGGCAGGCAGGCGAGAGCAAAACCCAAGGAAGGACGCTTGAAATTCATGCGTTCAGGCCCGAAGAGAGGGTGTGGGTTAAGGGGAACACAGATTCAGGTGATCGATACCCATGCGCCTCACACAAGAAGAACGCACTGAAATCACCCGAACCATCGCAGGACGCGATCCATTAGCGATCATCTACCTGTTTGGTTCTCGTGTGGACGACAGCGCGCGTGGCGGCG
>DBNV01000002.1:0-5368 GCA_002299865.1 Desulfonatronaceae bacterium UBA663
GACATGGCGGACATCAAGCTGCTGCAGGATGCGGGCATGTGCGCCGCGGACCTCGACCATTCGCTCAAGGTCGCCGGCAAGGCGCTGGAGATCGCGCGGCGCGTCGTCGCCGCCAGCCAGACGCCCGTCGACCTGGAACTGGTTGGGCGCGGCGCGCTGTTCCACGACCTCGGCAAGGCGCAGACGCACGGCATCGAGCACGGCAGGATCGGTGCCGAGATGGGCGCGGCGCTCGGTCTGCCCCCGGCCATCACCGCCATCATGGAGAAGCACATCCGCGGCGGCCTCAGCACCGCGGAGGCGATGGAGCTAGGCCTGCCGATCCGCGACTACACGCTGCACACACTCGAGGAGCGCATCGTCATCTATGCCGACCGGCTCGTCGACATCATCTGGGACGGCATCGAGAAGGTGTCTTCCCAGCAGGACGCCGAAGACCGCTTCATGACGATCCTCGCAGGCAACATGAAGTACGGCAAGAACGCGCAGACGCTGGAACGCTACCGCGGCTACCACGACGAAATCCAGGGCCTGATGCGTGCATGATCGCTTTACTGCCCGCCGGCGTCGCGCCCGAAGCGCGCCTGCTGCTGATCGGCCGCGTGGCTGATGGCGGTCACCGGCCTGCTGCTTGCGGGTTTCTTGGCGTTCTGGCCGCTGCTGATCGTCGCCTTCGTCGGCACGATGAATCCGAGCGCTGGCGACGTCAGCGTCTTCCTGCCGCTCGAACATGCGCGGCTGGCCGAGACGGCCCACGGCGAGGCGCGCACCAAGAAAACCCTATACCAGTCCAATTTTGCCAAAAAATTGAACAGGTTCTTAGAGCTAGTGGCTCATGAGTATCACAGAAGGTGCGAAAAAAGGCTAAGCCGAGAGTATGCACATCGATGCTTCAGCTCGAATCCGCCGAATTACGTTCCGCCATGATCTTCAGGCTCCGCAGCGGGTTGGTGCGTGTGCGTCAATACACCTTGCGCCGAGAAAAGCCCTGGCCGATCACATTGAACGTATTCTCCTGGATGATGAAGGCCTTGGGGTCGATGGAGAAGATGATTTCCTCCAGCCGCTTGAGCTGGAGGCTGTTGACCACGGTGAGGATGATCTTCTTGCGCTTGTTCGTATACGCGCCCCGGCCGTAGAGAAAGGTCGAGCCGCGGTTGATGGTGTTCAAAATGGCATTGGCCAGTTCGTCGGGCTTTTCCGAGACGATGAGCACCATCTTGCGCTGGTTGAACAGGCCCAGGAAATAGTCCATGACCATGGAACTGACAAAGACCAGGAAGGTGGAGTAAAGGATGCGCTCCAGGCCGATGAAGAAAAGGCTGCCCGTGAACAGGACGGCGTTGAAGACAAAGGAAAACTGGCCGATGCCGATGTTGAACCGCTGATTCAGGTGCACGGCGATGATGTCCGTGCCGCCCATGGACCCCAGGGAGCGCAGGGCGATGCCCGCCCCGGCGCCCATGATCGCTCCGGCGGTCAGGGCTGAAAGCAACTGGTCCGTGATGGGCAGGGTCCAGGGAATGACGTCCAGAAACAGACTGGCCAGCAGCATGCCGTAGAGGCTGTAGAAGAAAAACCGCCTGCTTACGCAGATCCAGCCGAGGATGAAGATGGGGATGTTCAGGGCCAGAAGCCAGAGTCCCGGCGGCAGAAAGCCGACAACGTAGTAGAGGATCAGGGCCGCTCCGCTGATCCCGCTGCTGATGAATTCCTGGGGGATGGCCACGGCCTTGGCTCCGAAGGAAAAGATAAAGGACCCGATGGTGATCAGGAAGACGTTCCAGGGGACCGTGTATGTGAAGTCGCGCAGCTTGGCGCGGGCGGCGCTTTCCATGGCGAGGATCCTTATGGTCGGGTGAGGGTGTTCTATGATTGATCCGAGCTCCCCCGAGGACCTTGATAAACTTAAAACCCCATGAAAACCCGCTCTCCCGGCTTGACTGGCCTGACTGAAAAGATGGCCGATTTCCTGGCCCTGCGCCCCGGCACTGTCGGGGTGCTGGGCATGGTCGTCCTGGTGGGCATGGGGGAGCGGATGGCCGAACGTTTCCTGCCCATCTACATCCTGGCCCTGGGCGGAAGCGCTCTGGCCGTGGGCCTACTCCAGGCCATGGACAACCTGCTTTCGGCCCTCTACTCCTTCTCCGGCGGATACCTCTCGGACCGCATCGGTGTCAAGCGTTCCCTGCTGATCTTCAATCTGGCGGCCATGGCCGGGTTCGCCCTGGTGGTCCTGATCCCGACTTGGCAGGCCGTGCTTATCGGCGCGGTGCTGTTCATCTCCTGGTCGGCCATTTCCATGCCGGCCACCCTGAGCCTGATGTACACGGTCCTGCCGCGGGACAAGCGGACCATGGGCGTGACCATGCATGCCATAGTCCGGCGCATTCCCATGGCCCTGGGGCCGATCCTGGGCGGGGTGCTCATCGCGGTTTGGGGGGAGACCGACGGGATCAGACTGGCCTTTGTCGCGGCCCTGGTTTTGGCCGGGGTCGCTCTGATCCTGCAGCAACGGATGATCCCGGACCAACCTGTTCAATGCAAATCGCCCGACAAGACTTCCGGCGATTGTGAGCTGGTCCCGGAGAAAAACCCGATCCTGCTATATCGCCGCATGCCGGGAGACATGAAAGGACTGCTGGTCTCGGACATCCTGATCCGCTTCTGTGAACAGATCCCCTTTGCCTTCGTGGTCGTCTGGTGCATGCAGGTCATCGCCGAGCCGGTCTCAGCGGTCCAGTTCGGCCTGCTGACCTTCATTGAGATAGCCACGGCCATGCTGGTCTACATCCCCGTGGCCTACATGGCGGACAGGACCGTGAAAAAACCCTTTGTCACGGTGAGCTTTGTCCTTTTCACGCTCTTTCCGCTGGTCCTGATGCATAGCCAGTCCTTTTCCTGGCTGGTGGGCGCGTTCGTGCTGAGCGGCCTGAAGGAGTTCGGCGAGCCCACCCGCAAGTCCATGATCATGGACCTGGCCCCGGAAGACTGCCGGGCGGGCATGTTCGGCCTATACTACCTGATTCGGGACGTCTTCGTTTCCGTGGCCGCCCTGGGCGGGGCCTTGCTCTGGATGATCAGCCCCCAGGTCAACCTCTGGACCGCCTTTGGCTTCGGGGTGGCCGGGACGGTCGGATTCATCCTGTTCGGGCGGGACGCAAAAAAGGAGGCCTAAAGCCTTTTGGTCCGCTTGTCGTAAGGTAATGTTTTTATCGCAAGGATGCGCGCGGGCTACAATCTGAATTCTCTTTGAGGCATGAAGATGAAAGGCTTGCATTCCAAATGAAGAAATATTATATCGAATTTCGATATCGAAAATAAGAGATCGCCTTGACGTTGAAAAAACAAATGCTGGAGCATCACGATCTGCTTTCGGGCCTGGTCAGGCTGCATGTGCTGCACCACGCCTCGGAGCAGGAAATCTATGGTCAATGGATGATCAATGAACTGGCCGAGCACGGCTACTCCTTGAGCCCGGGGACGCTGTATCCCATGCTCCACGCCATGGAACGCAAGGGGTATTTGGTCTCGCGCACGGAAAAGGACGGCCGGATCATGCGCAAATACTACCTGGCTACGGCCAAGGGACGCGAAGGATTGGCCCTGGCCAAGGCGCGGTTGCGCGAATTCATCGGAGAGGCCATGGATCACGACGCATCAAGGGAGGAACAAAAATGAACGGCCTGGGGCGGGTCTGGGAAGTCTGCAAAGTTTTTCTGGGGTTGGGTCTGACCTCGTTTGGCGGGCCCATCGCCCATCTTGGGTATTTTCGCACGGAGTTCGTGGCCCGCAGGAAGTGGCTGGATGAGAAAAGCTACGCCGACCTGGTGGCCATGTGTCAGTTTCTGCCCGGTCCGGCCAGCAGCCAGGTCGGATTCGCTGTGGGGCTGATGCGGGGAGGGCCGTTGGGGGCCGCCGCAGCCTGGTTGGCCTTCACCCTGCCCTCGGCTGTGCTCCTGGTTCTTTTCGCCTACGGGGCCTCGATCATGGGCGGTCCAGTCGGTACGGGCGTGATTCACGGCCTCAAGATCGTGGCCGTGGCCATCGTGGCCCACGCGGTTTGGGGCATGGGCAAAAACCTCTGTCCGGATCGGGAACGGTCCGGCATCGCACTCGGGGCGGTGCTCATTGTCGTATTTGCCGGGGGGGCCCTGGGACAGATCGCGGCCATCACGGCCGGGGCGCTTGTCGGTTTAGGCTTGTGTCGCGCACCTGTGGAGAACGGCGACAGCCATGCTCATTTCCCGGTTTCTCGGACCGTCGGCTTCATTTCCCTGGCAACGTTCCTGGTCTTGCTTGGGGGCTTGCCTATCCTGGTTTGGCTGACCTCCTCCCAAGTCCTGGCGCTCTTCGAATCCTTCTACCGGGCCGGGGCACTGGTTTTCGGCGGCGGCCACGTTGTGCTGCCTTTGTTGGAAGCCGGGGTGGTCCAGCCTGGATGGGTCACGCCGAGCGAGTTTCTGGCCGGGTACGGCGCGGCCCAGGCTGTGCCCGGACCGTTGTTCACCTTTGCAGCCTATCTCGGAGCTGTGGCTGATCCGGCCCCTCATGCCCTAGTTGGGGCTGTGCTGGCCCTGATTGCCGTCTTCGCGCCGGGTTTTTTGCTGCTGGTCGGAATGTTGCCGTTCTGGGACACTTTCCGCCGCCGCGCTGGAGCGCAGGCCCTGATGCGCGGGGCCAACGCCGCGGTGGTGGGTATTCTTGGAGCGGCCCTGTATCAGCCGGTATGGACCACCGCCATTCTCGGTCCGTACGAGTTCGCCCTGGCCTTGACCGGTTTCATGCTGCTGGAAAAATGGAAAGCGCCGTCCTGGGCCGTGGTTGTCTTATCCGGACTGGGCGGTCTCGTGATCAGTCTGGCCAGGTAAGCGATCCTGGTTGAATAATCTTCCATGATCGTTTACCTTGCATCCTTGTGCTAAAGATTATCCTAGCCGAAACCGCGGGGTTCTGCATGGGCGTGGACCTGGCCCTGCGCAAACTGGATGCGCTGCTGCGCGAACCATCCCCTCCACGTCCTGTATTCACCCTGGGGCCGATCATCCACAATCCGCAGGTCGTGCAGATCTACGAGCAAAAAGGGGTGCGGCAAGTCGACGACCATCGCCTGCTGCGGTCCGGTCAGACGGTCGTGGTGCGGGCCCACGGCATCCCTAAAGCCATTGAGCAGGACCTGCATGCTAAAGGCGTCCGGTTGGTGGACGCAACCTGCCCCAAGGTGAAAAAAGCCCAACTGCTCATCGCCAAGCAGTCGGCCCGAAAGAGGTTCATGTTCCTCCTGGGCGAGGCCGATCACCCGGAAGTCCGGGGGCTTTTAAGCTATGCGGAAAACGGGGCCCTTGTCCTAGAATCGGAGGCGAGCCTC
>DBNV01000002.1:5694-6690 GCA_002299865.1 Desulfonatronaceae bacterium UBA663
TCGGAGGCGAGCCTCGACGCTGCTTTGCGGGAGGATTGCGGCCCCTGTTTTCTGGCCGCCCAGACCACGCAGGATCAAAAATTGTACGACCGAATCACCGCGACCTTGCGCCTGCGCATGGGGGATGACATCCCGGTGCTGGACACCATCTGCGCCGCCACCGTGAACAGACAGGCCGAAACCCGGCGCATCGCCAAGAGCGTTGAGGCAATGGTCGTGGTCGGTGGTCGCAGCAGCGGCAATACGCGGCGTCTGGCCCAGGTCGCGGAACAGGCCGGCATTCCCTGTTTCCATGTGGAAAGCGTTGCCGAACTCCCCCTAAACCGTCTGCAGGGCCTGAAAGCTGTCGGCGTCACGGCGGGCGCCTCCACTCCCAACACCAGCATTCAAAGCGTCGTGGATCGGCTGCGCTCTCTATAGGCGCAAATCATCTTTAACGCAGCCTGTCCCTGACCGACCGAACTTTCCCCTCCATTGCGTTTTGTCGCCCTCTGCGGCAATCCAGCCGCAGGTACACGAGGATGCGGTCGCAGTCCTGGGCCAAGTCCGCTTGACAACGCCCCACAACGTCCATCACTTGGTCCCAGTCTCCCTCGATGACCGTGCTCATGGGGCCGAATTGATGCGCAAGGCCGCTGTCCTGAATGATCTTCACGGCCCTGGCCACGTAGGCCGCGAGGCTTACACCCTTGTCCAGGGGAAAGATGGACAGTTCCGCAAGGACGTTCACGATCCCCCTCCCGCGATCTGTTCCGGCTTAAGGGGCCTGGGCTGACCGGGAATGGTCAAGCGCCAGGAAACCATGTTCTTTGCGCTGAAATACCGCCAGTTCCAGCCTAATGCCTGAGCCAGCCCGTGGATGCTTTGCTCATGCTCCAGGGCAGGAAGGGAAACGTCCCGGCTGTTGGAAGCCGGAGATGCTGAAATATTGAAAACGGCTCCTCCAGGGGCGATCCCCTGAATCTCGAAACGCATCCCGAACTCCATCGCATCCTG
>DBNV01000111.1:0-2943 GCA_002299865.1 Desulfonatronaceae bacterium UBA663
TCCTAGCTCCATCGACATGTCTAAGTTCGGCGTAGTCATGCGCTCTCTGCCCGTACCCACAAACATCAACATCTTCAAGATGGAACCGTTGCGCGGCAACGCCATGCTCGTGGTGGACACCCGGCTGGTCTTCGCTCTGGTGGAGAATTTTTTCGGAGGGTACGGCACCCAGGCTAAGATCGAGGGGCGGGATTTCACGCCTATCGAACAGACCGTGATTAAGCGGGTGGTCAAGGCTATTCTGTCCTCCATGGAACAATCCTGGACGCCGGTGCACGACGTGCGGATTGAGCTGATCCGCACCGAGATCAACCCCCAATTCGCGGGCATCGTCCCACCTAGCGACGTGGTTATTGTCGTATCCTTGGAGGTGGAACTGGAGAACGCCATCGGCTCACTGCTTTTCTGCCTTCCGTATTCAACAATTGAGCCGATCCGCTCCAAGCTTTACGCGGCCTTTCAGTCCGAGCGGCTGGAGGTGGACCATGCCTGGCTGTCCCGGTTCAAGGACAGACTGTTGGAGGTCCCCGTGGAGATGGTGGTGCCTTTGGGGCATACTTCCATCACCGGACGGCAGCTTCTGAACCTGGATGTGGGCGACATCCTGCTGCTGGATACGGATACCGAGCAGACTTTGACGGTGTTGGTGCAGGGCGTGCACAAGTTTTCCTGCTGCCCCGGTTTCACCAAGTCCAACCGCGCCATTCAAATGGTCAAGGAAGCTGAAGTCTCGTATTGACGGGAATGAGTTGTTCACGTGCGTTGATTTTTGTTGGGTTAAAAACCGTTGGTGCACTCATAGCAGGATGTTTTGGCAATGAATCAAGACGCAAATGATCAGGACAAGCTGGCTGAGGAGTGGGCCAAGGCCCTGGAGGAGATGGATCAGGCGGGCGATGGGGATGAACGGGCTTCGGCCCCGGATGCCGCCGCCTCGGAGACCGCCGTTCCGGATGCCGCCGGCTCCCAGGAAGACCTGGCCGATGAATGGGCCAAAGCTTTGGCGGCTGAAGAGGAAAAACAGCTGAAAAAAGAGCGACAGCAGCGATCCTTGGCTTCTCAAACCCAGGATGCCAAGTTCAAAAAATTGACGGCCGAAGCCCGGGCGCCCAAGGAAAAGACTAAAAGAGATTTGGACTTCATCCTGGATATTCCCCTGGACGTTTCCGCCGAGTTGGGCCGGACCAAGTTGTTGATCAACGAACTGCTCCAACTGGGACAGGGTTCGGTGGTGGAACTGAACAAGCTGGCCGGCGAGCCCCTGGAGATTTATGTCAACGGAAAGCTCGTGGCCCGCGGGGAGGCCGTGGTCATCAATGAAAAATTCGGGGTGCGTCTGACAGACATCATCAGCCCCATCGAGAGGGTCAAGCAACTTGCCTGAGGTCGATTTCGGCCTAGCTGTCCTGAAGATGACCGGCGGGCTGTTCCTTGTCCTGGCTCTGCTTTTTCTCGTGCTTTTCCTGCTCAAGCGCTACGGTCACAAAGCCGGCCTGATTCGCCACATCCCTGCTGATCTGAAGGTCTTGGGGCAGATCGCCCTGGGCTCGCGCAAGAGTGTGGTTGTGGTCCGGTATTTGAATAAGGTCATGGTGCTGGGGGTGACGGACTCATCCATCACCCTGCTCACGGAGACGACCCATGACCATGACCAGAACTTGTTCACCACGCACCTGGAGCACTCCCAGAAGAAAGATTCCGGGTAATCTCGCCTTTTTTTTTCTCCTTTTCGCCTGCTTCATGCCGGCGGCCGCCTGGGGGCAACAGCCCATGATGCCCACCTTGAGCATGACCTTAAGCGGCGGCCAAGCCGAGCCCGAATCCATTTCCTTGGCTCTGGAAATCCTTTTCCTGCTCACTATTCTCTCGGTTGCCCCGGCCATTTTACTGACAGTAACCTGTTTCACCAGGATCATCGTGGTTTTTGCCTTTCTGCGGCATGCCCTGGGCATGCCGCAGATGCCTCCCAATCAAGTTCTGGTCAGCCTAGCCATCTTTATGACGTTCGTGATCATGATGCCGGTGGGCAAGGAAATCAACGACACGGCCCTGCAACCCTATCTGGCCGAGGAAATCGGGTTCAACGACGCCTTGCGCCGAGCCGAACAGCCGTTACGGGCCTTTATGTTCAAGCATACCCGGGAAGAGGATCTTTCCCTGTTCTTCGCCATTTCCAAGGTGGAACTCCCGGCCAACAGGGATGAGGTGCCGACACTCCTGTTGGTGCCGGCTTTTATGATCAGCGAATTGAAGACCGCCTTTCAGATCGGGTTCTTGATCTTTATCCCGTTTTTGATTCTGGACATGGTGGTGGCCAGCGTTCTGTTGTCCATGGGCATGATGATGCTGCCGCCGGTGATGATTTCCCTGCCGTTCAAGGTGTTGCTGTTCGTCATGGTGGACGGCTGGAATCTGCTCATTTTCTCCCTGGTGGACGGATTCGCATGACCTGCCGGCGAATCTTATACACGACGTCGAAAGACGTTGCGTATCACGGTGAGAAGGCGGCTGGAGCCGCTTAAACCCTGTTTTTCATCTCGCGGAGATAACGTATGACTCCGGAATTCGTCATCGGTTTTGCACGTCAGGCCATTGAACTGACCTTGATGGTCGCCATGCCCATGCTGGCCATCGGACTGTTCGTCGGCGTAATTGTGAGTATTATTCAGGCTGCGACGCAAATCCAGGAAATGACCTTGACTTTCGTGCCCAAGATTATTGCGATGTTTTTAATGCTGCTGTTTTCCTTCCCGTGGATCATGAATAAGATGGTGACCTTCACTAGGGATGTGTTTATCAATCTGCCCCACTGGGTGCATTGAAGCGCCGACCCCCCTCGCTTTGTTCACATTTTTCCCCGCCTTTTGTGTCTTTAAGGAAGATTGGGCGGAATGCTTAAGGCCGCTCTTAGGGTTCTCTTTCGCTTCGCCGCTTCGCCGCTTC
>DBNV01000111.1:3276-9324 GCA_002299865.1 Desulfonatronaceae bacterium UBA663
CTTCGCCGCTTCGCCGCTTCGCGCCCTGTCAGGCTCCTGTCCGGAAGTGCCGGTTGCATCTTTGGCGTCGAGCAGTCTTGACGAACAGCCTCCAACTCCATAGTGGCAAGTTGTATTCTAAAAGTACGGCCTGGTCCGTGCTTAACGCAAACGGATGGAGACAAGCCATGGACAATGAGCGTCAAGGGGCCTTGCAACCTCATCCGGGTGGTGCCGGTGTACGGTCTGTTGTGCAGAGGATTGAGGACCTCCCGGTATTGCCCGGTGTTGCGGTCCAGGCTCTTACACTCTCCATGAGCGACGATACAGCGCTGGATCAACTATCCGGAATAATGGAAGTGGATCCCGTACTTACCGCCAGGATGCTGCGCTTGGTGAACAATGCCCGGTCGGGCCTGCCCAGGAAAGTCGACACGGTCAAGCAGGCCGTGGCTTTGGTCGGATTGAACCAGGTGCGATGCGCCCTTTTGGGCGTGGTGATGCGGGATTATCTGCCCAGCAAAGCCAAGGAAACGGCCCAAACTGCCAAGCAGTTGTGGGTCCACAGTCTGATGACGGCGGTCATGGCTCATCTCCTGGCCCAGAAGTCTTTTCCGGAGCTTCAGGACACGGCTTTTGTGGGGGGGTTGCTGCACGACATCGGCAAAATCGTGATTCAGGATGTTTTCCCAGGTTTGATGGCAGACATCATCGCTCTTCAGGAACAGGAACACGTCAGCTCCTTGGAGGCGGAGCAGAACGTCGTGGACGTCAATCACTGCATTGTCGGCAAGATGTTGGCTGAGCAATGGAATCTGCCCGAACCGCTGCTGGACTGCATCTGGCTGCATCACCACCGGCCGGAGGTGCCGGACATGGCCAGTGCCCACCGGGAATTGATCTGGATCGTAGCCTTGGCGAACATTCTCGCGGCAGATGTGCTGATGGTTTCCCGGGAAAACGGACGAACTGAAGTCCGGGAATCGTTGTCGACTTTCCTTAAGCTCAGGGAAGCGGACCTTGAGCTAATTCGACGGAAGGCCACCAAGGAGTATGAAAAAAAAGCCGGTTTCTTTGATCTGGAAAGCGATCCCCACATCATGTTTCATGATATTGTACAAAAGGCGAATCGCAAGTTGTCCCGGCTGGGAGTGGAATTGGACACCCAGCGGGCGGTTCTGGTCAGGTCGAACAATTTGCTGGAATTGACCCGCAAGCTTTGTCTGGGGCTGGGGAGGGCGAGGAGCAGGGAGGATCTGTTCTTTCAGGTGACGCAGGCTTTTCAAGGGTTTACACCGGTTCCTTTAGGGATTTTTTATGTCATCGAACGGGAAACCCGGGAACTGGAAGGGGTCGTTTGGACAGAAGGCGGGCGACGTCGCCGGTTGCTTTGCTTCACGGATCGCAACGGTGAGCCGGTGTGGGAGCACGATGATCAAGCTCTCCCCCGTGATTTGCGCAAGATTTTGTCATGCTATAAGCACCGCGTACACAAGACGGATGCGCTCTGCGTGACCACGTCCCCACCGTTTCACGTGTTCAGCTTCGGCGTGGAGGGCGAGTACTTCGCTGAATTGTGCATTTCCCTGCAGCAGGAATATCGAGACGAGGACAACACTCGACTACATGCCTTTCTGCATGTGGCGCATTTGTTGTGGTCGGCCGTGCAGAGCGTGCGGCTCGTAGAACGGCTGCAACGCAACCAGGACGATCTTTCCCAGGCTTTGTGGAAAAACCAGCAGATCAACGAGCACATTTTTCAGACGGAACGGTTGGCTGCAGTGGGCCAGTTGGCCGCCGGCGCAGCGCACGAAATCAATAATCCCCTGGCGATTATTTCCGCCAGGGCCCAGCTTCTGGAATTGAAGGAGCAGGATGAAAAAAAGAAGAAGGAATTGTCCGTCATTTCTCAACAAATTGATAGAATCAGTAAAATTCTTTCGAATCTTATGGATTTCGCAAGGCCCGCGCCACCCAAGTTGAGGGATGTGGACATCCATGAGGTTTTGAATCGCGTACTGGAACTCGTGGGCAACGGTTTTGCCAAGTACGGCATCGGCGTGGAAAAGAAGTACGATCCTCCCATGATCCGGATCAAGGCCGACCCCAATCAATTGGAGCAAGTGTTCCTCAACTTGGTGATCAACGCACGGCACGCCATGGAAAAAAGCGGCGGCGTCCTTACGATATCCACGGCCTTGACCGGGGCTGGAACCAAGGTCGTCATCAAGGTGGCGGATCAGGGCGTCGGTATTTCCCGAGAGAATATGAAGCGCATTTTCGACCCTTTTTTCTCCACCAAGGAAGAAGGCCAGGGGACCGGCTTAGGCCTGTCCACGTCTCTTGGCATCATTAATAGCCACTTTGGAAAGATCGGCATTGAGAGTGCGCTGGGCAAAGGCACGGTCTTCACCATTGAACTGCCCGTGGACATCGCGGCCCTGCGGCCTGACAAGATGGAGGGGGCGTCCCTGCCTCTGCCGACATTGTCGTCACGGACAAAGGTTTTGGTGGTGGATGACGAAGAGCATATTCGAGAGATTCTCAAGGAAACCCTCGAGGGCGAGGATTTTATCGCGGCCACGGCCAACAATGGCCAAGAAGCCTTGAAAGTGCTGGCTGCGGAGGTTTTTGACCTGATGCTTCTGGATGTTAAGATGCCCTTTTGCGACGGTCTTTCCGTCCTGCGGGAGGTTCGCAAGACTGATCCCTCTTTGCCGGTCATCGTCATCACCGGCATGGCCTCCCATGAGGAAATGGAGGAAGCCAAGAGCTACGGCAATTGCAAGTGCATCCGCAAGCCTTTTCATGTCAAAACCTTGTTGGCTGAAGTCCGTGAAAGCCTTGCCAAGGTGCAATGACCAAGACAAGGACTAGGACCATTGCTGTCGCCAGCGGCAAGGGCGGCGCGGGGAAGACGTCCGTCGCGATTTGCTTGGCCTGGATCCTTGCGGAGCAGGGATCCAGGGTGTGCCTCGTGGACGTTGATCTTGGGTTGTCCAACGTGGACGTCCTTTTGGGGCTCTCCCCCCAATGGACACTGGAGGACGTGATCCTCGGGGATACGCCTATTGATCGGACGATCATCCCAGTGCGGCCGGGCCTGGATGTGATTTCCGGCGGAACGGGCGTGGCCGCTTTAGCCGACCTGGACCGTAGTCGCAGGGCCGCGTTCCTCAAAAAAATGCGATCCCTGGATTATTACGATTTTCTGCTTCTGGACAATTCTCCCGGCATCCACCGACAAGTTGTCGCTTTTTGCCTGGCGGCCAGGGAACAGATCATTGTGATCAATCCTGAGCCTGCCTCAGTGACGGATGGGTATGCCCTCCTCAAGGTGCTCAAGCAAAACGGCTTGCATCGGCCGCCTTACATACTTTTGAACAGGGTGCCGTCCGGTTTTGAGCACAGCGTGCTGATGGAGCGTTTTGCCGCAGTCTGTAAAAAACATATTCAGACTTTTATTCTTCCGTTGGGCGCGGTACCGGATGACCCTTTTTTTCGTAAGGCCGCTGCTCAATCCCGAGCGCCTGTGGCCTTGCGGCCCCAGTCGCCGGGCGTCGTCGCGTTGATTCGAGCGACCGCCCTTTTGGCTAAAAGATCCGAGCGCAAGGCCCTGTATACCGATGTGGGAGAGTTCTGGAACGCATCCATAGTGCATATGTTCCAGGGGCTTCTGCCGCCTGACGCGAAATCCCGGACCGGGACGAGTTCCTCGGGCTCAATGGGTTCGATGCATGATCTCGTGCGTCGCTTGGAAAGCATTCTGGCGGAACTGGAAAGCCTTGAGCCCCGCGCTTTGGCACAAGGAAATGCGCACGCTTCGGGCGTCCTTGTCGCATCAAAGCGGTTGACCGGGGTCGGGGAGCGATTGATTCGCATGGCCGAAGGCCTTGAGAGACAGGGGCAAACCGTCGCGGGGCGTAACGTCGGCATCTTGTGCCCGGATGAATCCCTGCGGACGCTCCTTTTGGAGTTGGTGAGCCAGAAGGGCGGAAGGCCGGTGACGATCAACGGCTTTTCGGAAACGCCTAGCGGTCTGGAACTTCTTGTCTGTTCCCTGAGCAAATCGGAAGGCGGAGCACTGCAGGCGTTGCAACGCCTGGCCAAGATTCCTTGTCTCTGGTTGTCCGAATACAAGCGGGAAATCCCTGTCTGGGCTAGAGGATTGCATGTGGTCGAAGTGGTGGAGAAACCGTTTTCCTTGGAGAAAATTTATCGCGCTTTGGACATGTCTTTTTCTCCCCGCGACTTAAGTGATCCTACCCGTGTCTCACTCGGCAAAATGCTCGCCGTCCCGGAAAGTCCCAGGATGCCCAAGGGACGAATGATCCAGCATGACGAAGAAGGTCTGCATGGTAAAGGGGACAGGGCTGAGCGGCAGAGAGAGGAATGAGCCCACGGCGATCAGGGCGGCCATCAGGGGCGTCCAGACTAGGGTATGCAGGCTCGTCGGCGACGAGGCAGCGTGCGTCGGGGGGCACTCCTTCTAAAAATTGCACCTCTGGACAAGACACAACTTTCCAATCAGCGCCAACGTGCAACAAGGACTCAAGGCATGGACTATTCCCTGGTTCCCATCGGCCATGTCCGGTCTCCTTTCAAAAGCATTGGAGACTGCCCGAAGCAGGGCGACGAGAACACGCCCTTGGCCCGGATCGAAGTCGAACCGGCATATCTGACGGCCCTGCAAGGCCTGGAAACGGGCCGGGAAGCGGTGGTCCTGACCTGGCTGCATCTGGCCGAGCGAGACCGCTTGACCGGCCGGGCCCAGGGCAATCCTGACAATCCGCTCCAGGGCGTCTTTGCCTTGCGTTCCCCGCACCGGCCCAATCCCATCGGCCTGCACCAGGTGCGGATCGTGGGACTGGACAGGGACAAAGGGATTCTGGGCGTGCTCTCCCTCGAAGTCCTGGACGGCACCCCGGTCCTGGACATCAAACCCTGCCTGGGCGAGGATGGACTGCGTGCTGTGCCCTGGGGGCTGCGGATCAGCGCCCGGGAAGCCTTGCAGCTTCAGGAGGCGGGCGAACGGGTCTGGCGGCGCGGTTTGGCCAACGGATACAACGGCAACCTGAGTCTGCGCCAGGGAGAGGCCATGATCATCACGGTTTCCGACAGCGCCAAGGGCCGGTTGCGCCCAGGCGATCTGGTGGCCGTGGAGCTTGCGTCCGGTCGCGCCCTGGGGCCGGGACGGGCCTCCACCGAAGCGGCCCTGCACCGGGCCGTGTACGCGGCCCAGCCCAAGGCACAAGCCGTGGTCCATGTGCATCCGCCGCACCTGCTGGCCCTAAGCCTGACAACCGCCAGGGAGGATATGCTGTCCCTGCCCCTTTTCGAGGCCCAGCACTGGGCCAAGCAAATGGTCCGCCTGCCCGTGCGCAAGCCCGGCACCGAGGACTTGGCGAAACAGGTGGGCCGGGCGTCCGTAGGGTATCCGGCCCTGTTTATGGACAATCACGGCTTGGTCTGCTGGGGGCGCGATGTTTTCGAGGCCCTGTCCCTGGCCGAGGAACTGGAAGGGTTGGCCAGGATCATGTGTCTTTCCGGACGATCGAGGATGGATGACGGATGCCGGAGGGCAGGGGCCGGGCCGTGGCCGAAGGCGTGGCCCAGGCGCCCGGCGCCAAGGTTGAATTGCGGCGGGTGCCGGAAACCCTTTCCGAGGAAATACTCGGCAAGATGAGCGCTTTGGAGGCAAAGGAAAAGATGGCCCACGTGCCTGTGTGCACCGTGGACGAGTTGGCCGAAGCCGACGCGATCATTTTCGGCACGCCCACCCGATTCGGCAATATGGCCGGGCAGATGCGTCAGTTCCTGGATGCCACAGGCGGACTGTGGGCCGGGGGCAGGCTGATCGGCAAGGTGGGCAGCGTGTTCACCAGTTCGGCCACGCAGCATGGCGGCCAGGAATCCACTATTTTGACGTTCATTCCGTATCTGCTGCACCAAGGCATGGTGGTTGTCGGTCTGCCGTATTCCTTCCAGGGGCAGATGCGCATCGACGAGATCACGGGTTGTTCGCCCTACGGCGCGTCCACCATCGCCGGGAGCCAAGGCGAGCGGATG
>DBNV01000111.1:9736-11461 GCA_002299865.1 Desulfonatronaceae bacterium UBA663
GCCACCAAGCTGGTCAGATAGAAGGAGCAGTTCCATGAACGGGAAAAATCATTTTTTCCCCATCCCCTTGACATATCCGGCCACTCGAATACATTTCAACTCTTCGTTCGGGGCTGTAGCTCAGCTGGGAGAGCGCTTGAATGGCATTCAAGAGGTCAGCGGTTCGATCCCGCTCAGCTCCACCAAGAAAATCAATGGGTTAGGTCAATATAGCCTAACCCTTTTTCGTTCATGTCGCAGTTTGTCCAACTCTTGTCCAAACAACTAATTTGCGCACAATACCCAATTAGCCGGAATAGCTTAATGTTTTTTCACTTAAGTTTGTAGGGCCCATGAATCTTGGAGCACATCGCCCATGCCCTTTTAGGATTTTAATTTGGAGATCAACTGGTTCCTCAAGGCCAAGTTCAGGTTTTTTTGTACCTTGATGCCGGGTGATCACGCTTGCAAGCGTGTGCATCTCTTCCATGACGACCTTTGAGGTGTATTTGTCATGGAGCTTGATTTCCAGGAGACGCAGGGCGGTCATGGCAATCATGCAGGTCAATAGATGACGGCGGATCTTCTCGTTGGTCCAATGAGACATGGGGTTGATGCGGACCAGAAAAGGATTCTTGGCTCATGGAACTGGAAAAACACGAAAATGCTTAATCATAACGCAGAATAAGGAGAACAAACTATGGAAACGAGGAAATCCGCGCCAGCAAGCACGCCGGCAGACAACAAGGAAGAACGCAAGGCAAAGGTGATTGAGGTGCTGAACAAGGCACGAGCCATGGAACTGTTCGCCATCTCCCAGTACATGAACCAGCATTACAGCCTGGACGCCATGGATTACGGTGCAATGGCCGCCAATATGAAGCTCATCGCCATTGATGAGATGCGCCACGCCGAGATGTTCGCCGAAAGGGTCAAGGAACTCGGCGGAGAACCGGTTGCCGGATCCAGCGATAAAATCCAGAACGGCCAGGATGTCCAGACCATTTTCACGTTTGACGCAAACCTGGAAGACGACACCGTGGACATTTACAACCAGTTTCTCCTGGTCTGTCGCGACAACGGGGACAGCATCAGCGTCAAACTGTTCGAGCAGGTCATTGCTGAGGAGCAGACCCACTTCAACCATTTCGACAACGTGGCCGGGCACATCAAGACGCTGGGCAACGTTTATCTGTCCAAAATCGCCGGCACCTCCTCCTCCACCGGCGGATTTAGCAAGGGCTTCGTACTGAGCCAGAGCGCAGCCTAGACCTTTGCGCAGGCCCACTTTAACGCCTCCCCTGGAACGGGCCCGAGGGCGGCCCGCCCCGGTGCCGCCCTCGGGCCCGTCAAAGACGCATGCTAGATTCCCTCCCCTCTTGACATCTTCTCCAAAAAAGTCCACTAGCAGCAGCCGCAACCGTAAACGGCCTTTCGTTGACAAGGTAAAGGTGGAACTAGTTATGATTCACAAACGCCCCCTGTGGACCATCGCTCTCCGGCGCACATACCGCAAAGCATTGCTGCAAACTATCTGCCCTGATCTGCACAACGCCTCTTTCTTCGACCTCGCCGCCCCGTGACTTCTCCCAGCACGTATTGATCGACAGGCCCTTAAAGAACCTTATCTTAGGGTTTTAGCCGGCATTCAACCGTGCGAAGCAATTATTGTTTAGGCCACAAGTCGACTCGCGCCCCTTCTTTTAAGGATACAACGTACATCCGTGCGGCGTTTTCGCCCCACGT
>DBNV01000111.1:11896-13799 GCA_002299865.1 Desulfonatronaceae bacterium UBA663
ATTCTCCTGGCGATCTTGAGCATACATTATGGAATATGGTGGTTGTTCAACCGTCCGCTGTCTTTGGAAAGTGACTGGGTGGGCGTCATCAAGGGCGTCTCCTTCAGTCCGTATCAGTATGGACAGAATCCTTACGAAGATCGACACCCAAGCAAGGACGAGATAAGGAGCGACATGCTGTTGCTTCAAGGCCTCGTTCGAGAGATTCGTTCCTACGGCTCTACGAACGGGCTGGAATTTATTCCCAAGCTGGCTGCCGAGTTCGATCTGCAGGTCACGGCGGGTGCGTGGCTGGGAACGGACAAGGAAAACAATGCCCGAGAAATTCGCAACGTGGTGCACAATGCCAACACGTATCGCAATATCAAACAACTTATTGTGGGCAATGAAAGTCTGCTCCGCGGCGACTTGACCGAAGATGAACTGCGTGCATACCTTCGTGCAGTTCGTGAAAAAACAGCAAAGCCGGTGAGCACAGCCGAACCGTGGCATGTCTGGATGGATCATCCGGCCCTGGCCGAGGATGTGGACTTCATTGCCATTCACGTTCTGCCCTACTGGGAAAAAATCCCCGTAGATCAGGCCGTGACCTGGACACTGGATCGATACTGGGATGTGGTCAGGGCCTTTCCGGGCAAACGGGTTCTGCTGGCGGAAGTCGGTTGGCCCAGCGATGGCGAGCGCCGGGCTGCGGCCAAGACAGGGCAGGACAAACAGGCTCTGTATCTGCGCCAATTCTTACCGTTGGCTCAAGAACAGGGCATTGAATACTACATTATAGAGGCCTTTGATCAGCCCTGGAAGCGCCCCATAGAAGGGATCGTTGGCGGGCATTGGGGAATCTTCGACCAACACCGTCAGGCAAAATTCGCCTGGACCGGGCCGATATTGAGGTCCACCACATGGCAACTAGAACACATGCTCGCCGGTTTGCTCGCATTTTTTCCGCTCTGCATCTATCTGCGGCGCCGGCGCGGAGCGCCCTGGCCGGCTGTTTTGTTGTTCGGCCTGCTGATTCAGACCGCTGTGGCCACGCTGGTCTGGTATCTGTCCGCCCCTGTCGGTGAAGACTATACGACACTGGAACTGGCCGCCTGGCTGGTTCTTTTTCCGCTCAATCTTGCACTGCTGCTTGTCATTCTGGTCAACGGGTTTGAAATGGAGAACCTGCTGGGGCCGAAGAAGGCTCGCCGTTCTCTATCGGAACCCCCGGACTCCGATGTCACGTCATGGCCCAAGGTTTCACTGCACGTGGCCATCTGCAACGAACCGGCGGAAATGGTGCTCAAGACCTTGCGCAGCCTGGATGCGCTGGATTATCCCGACCTTGAAATTCTTGTGGTGGACAATAACACCAACTCGTCCGAATCGTGGCGTCCCGTGCGGGATTTCTGCCGCTCCCGCAGCCCGAGGTTCCGCTTCTTCCATCTCCGCAAGTCCAAAGGATTCAAGGCGGGGGCGCTGAACTTCGCCTTGTCCTGTACGCATCCGGACGCCGGCGTGGTCGGCGTGGTGGACAGCGACTACGTGGTGCGACCGGACTGGCTGAAAAACCTTGTGCCGTATTTCGCCCGCGACGCAAAACTGGCCTTGGTCCAAGCCCCCCAGGATCATCGCCGGTGGAATAAAAGCGTCTTTAAAAGCATGTGCAACTGGGAATACACCGGTTTTTTCAAAATCGGCATGGTGCACCGCAACGAATCTAACGCTATTATTCAGCATGGAACCATGACCCTAATTCGACGCGAAGCGCTGCACGCCATCGGCGGCTGGTCGACTTGGTGCATCTGCGAAGACGCGGAATTAGGGCTGCGACTTATGGCATCCGGCCATTCGTCCATTTACGTGTCTGAGAGCTACGGCTGGGGCCTGACCCCGGACACCTTTTCCAGTTACTGCAGCC
>DBNV01000080.1 GCA_002299865.1 Desulfonatronaceae bacterium UBA663
TTGAGCGCGTGCAGGAAGCGACGCTCGGAAAGCCAGCGGCGGCGCTCGACCAGTTCGGTGTGCATCATCGCAATCTGCCCGACCGGGCCGCCGAAGGCGATGAAGCCCAGTTTGAGCCAGTATTTGAAAGCTTCGCCGAGCGTGGGGGTGGGCGGCGGCGTGGCGGGGATGTCACTCGTCGGTGTGGCGGGGATGTCACTCATTGGGACGCTCCTGTGTAGTTGCGATAAATGTTGTCAAAGACGCGCGCGGCTTCCGCGAGCCGATTGTCGTCATTGGGTGCGTTGGCGCACAGACCGGCCAGCACGGCTTTCCCGTACTTGGGGATGGTCCTAAGTATTTCCTCGAACTGTTCCTCGGCTTCGCGCTCATTACTGACGGTCGCGATGCCGCCGTGGATCGTGAAACAGGGCTCCGCGTCCGACCAGTTCCATGTCCAGTTCGGTTCCGCTGCCCGATCGAATCCGCCCGGCGATTTCCAATGCCTTCTCGGCCACCTGCGTGCTGTGGGTGATGTCGGCATCGGACATGCCGCTGCTTTTGAGCAGGATGTCTTCCTTTTGAAGCATGGTCCGTGTGTTCATTGCAACCCTCCGCAATAATGCAGCCAAAAACATGCGACTGCTAGGTGATAGGTTCAGGCATGCAAAAACATGTCAGTTGGCATATAGCCATTGACCATAATCATGTCAACTGCTATTTTTGATAAAAATATGGGTCTCACAATTAAACCACGGATGGCGTTATGAACAACACGGAAAATCCAGGCGCCTCCTGGCTGCTTTTCATCCACAACATTCCGCCTAAGCCTCCCTATCTACGGGCCAAGGCGGCCAAACGGCTGGCGTCTCTGGGTGCTGTGGCCCTGAAGAATGCCGTGTACATGCTGCCGGACGGTGACCGGCAACGCGACGGGCTGCTCTGGCTGTCCAGGGAGATCGAGGAAGGGGGCGGGCGCGCCTTTGTCTGCCTTGCTGCTTTTGATGTGGGCATCGGGAGCATGGACCACGGACGGATCAAGACCCTGTTTGTCGAGGCCCGAGATGTTCAGTACCGGGAACTGGCCGCCGAGGCGCAGCCCGTGTTCGAAGCCCTGGGCGATCCCAGAGAGGCGGATCAAGGCCGCCGAAAGGAAACGGCGGCTTGGATGGCTCAGTTGCGCAATCGTTTTGAAGGAATTGTCGGTGTGGATTTTTTCGGCGCACCGGGCCGGGAAGTCATGGAGGGTCTCCTTGCGGGAACTGAAAAGTGGCTGCGTCTGGCCGCTGCGGGAAAAAACAAGGCCCAGGAGACAGATCCGGCTGTGCGCCCGGAGGATTATCAAGGCAAAACCTGGGTGACGCGACCGGGCGTCCACGTGGACCGCATCGCTTCGGCCTGGTTGATCCGGCGATTCATTGACCCAGCGGCCCGATTCCGTTTTGACGCCAGGGCAGCGTCGCCGCAGGAGGTTCGCTTTGACATGGCCGAAGCCGAATTCACGCATGAAGGGGAGGAATGTACCTTCGAGGTCATGCTTCGCCGCTTCGGCTTGATGAACGATCCGGCCCTGAAGTCAGTCGGAGCGATCATTCATGACATCGACCTGGATGAAAGCCATCCCGCCAGGCCAGAGTCGCCGGGCATCGCGGCCTTGATAGCCGGCATCGCCATGCGCACGGACGATGACGAAGAACGCTTGAACCACGGCTTCCGGATCCTGGATGATCTCTTTGGATACTTCCGTCGAGTGCGGAGCCGATAGGGCTCATCATGAGCTGTGACTAAAACTTCTGATCACCACTGCACAACAAGCCCGATACGGACATGAGGAAGAGATGAGATCCATGGCCGGAATCCCTTTGCAAAACGCGATGCCAATTGATACGGGAAGGGCGTTGGCCGGGGCGATGAACCAGCCGCGCACCCAACGTGCTCGATCACTGAAGTGTTGCTTTATGGCTGGCTTCCTTGGGCTGGTTTAGACTGGCATAGGGTTTTCTTGGACACTGAATTGGGGGTAAGGCAAAGCCCATAGGAGGTGTTCAATGAGCAAAGGTTGTTTTGGGCAGGCCGCAACGCTTCTGGCCGAAGCACAAGACAAAAGGCTGTGTCCTGTCTGCCGCCTGCCTGTCGGCAGACAGGACAGGCAGGTGCGATTGCTTCGCGGTGAAGACATGGAATTCTTGAGTCGGGAACTTAGAGGTTTTTGTATTGAGTGGTTATTGTGACAATGGTTGTTCTTTAGACCGCCTCCGCGAGCGGCAGCGCGGCACGTTACAAAGTGTTCTCGGCATCAACGCCGTAATGTTTTTTGTCATCGCTGCTGCGGCGATCTATGGCAAGTCAACCGCACTGTTAGCTGACAGCCTTGATAATCTTGGAGACGCTTTGACGTATGGTCTTAGCCTGTACGCCGTTTCGAGGGATGCTACCGCTAAGGCTAAGGTTGCGTTGTTCAAGGGAGGGCTAATTTTCCTGGCAGCTTGCGCGGTGGCTGCCCAAGTCATCTACAAGCTTTTTGTGCCCAGCGTCCCCCTCTTTGAGGTCATGGGCGCATTCAGCCTTATCGGTCTCGCCGCAAATTCGCTTTGTCTATACTTGCTTTGGCGGCATCGCCACGAAGATGTAAATATGAGTTCCGTGTGGGAGTGTTCACGAAATGATATCGCTTCAAATCTTTCAGTGTTTGTGGCGGCGGGAGCGGTCTGGTTCACCGGTTCGGGCTGGCCCGATATCTTGGTCGCACTAGGCCTGGTATGGCTCTTAATGCGCTCTGCGATTCGAGTTATTTCTTCAGCCATGGCAGAACTGCGTGCGGCAACCTAACAACACCAGCATCACGGCGCGGGAATGGTTCCCGCCGCGCAAACGCTTCAATGAGGCCGGGGCTGAAGAGCCCCGGAAGACGACGTTCAGCAATTACAATTTCAACCTTACCTTTTTCGCTTCAATGAGGCCGGGGCTGAAGAGCCCC
>DBNV01000066.1 GCA_002299865.1 Desulfonatronaceae bacterium UBA663
CGGGGGAGCGCCCAACGCTTGTCAGATCTGTCATCAATAAGAAGGGGTGATATAAATGGCACTTAATCGGAGAAGCTTTCTTACTTTTGTTGCCGGGGGTGCTGCGGGAACCCTGTTCACCCCGGTAATTTGGAGAACCATAGATCACGTATCTATCTGGACCCAGAACTGGCCGTGGATCCCGCGGTTGGAAGACGGACCCAGGGCTTACGCCGCGACAACCTGTAAATTGTGCCCGGCCGGGTGTGGCCTGAACATCCGTACGGCCGGGGGGCGCCCCGTGGTCGCCGAGGGACGCGCCGACCATCCCCTGAGCCAGGGCGGCATCTGCCCTCTGGGTGCCGCTGCCGTGCAGATGCTATATAGGCCGGCTAGGATCAAAGGCCCCATGAAGAAGCAGGCCGACGGGACGCACCAACCCATTACCTGGGAGGAAGCCGAGGGGTTGCTGGCCGAAAAGCTGGCCGCCCAGAAGGGCAAGAGGGACGCAGTGGCCTGCATCAGCGGCGACGAAAACGGAACCATCAATGAAGTCTTGTCCGCCTTTCTGGCCAAGATGGGCTCTGATGCCTTTTTCCTGATGCCCAGTGATCAACTGACTGCGACCAAGGCCCAGCCCAACGACAACATCGGCTACGATCTGGAAAATGCGGATTTTGTCCTGGCTTTCGGCGCGGACATTCTGGGCAGTTGGGGTACGATCGTGCGCAACAAGAAGGCCTTCGGCGCGGCCCGTCCCATGGGCAAGGAGCCGACCGTCGAGTACATCGCGGTAGGACCGATGCAAAACACCACCGGCGGCGCGGTTGACCAGTGGATATCTGTGGCCCCCGGTCTAGAAGGCGTCGTGGCCCTGGGCGTGGCCCATCTCCTTTTGCAGGCCGGTCTGGCCGCTGTGAACGCCGCGGATTTTGTCCCGTACCGATCCCTCGTCCTAAATCGCTATACTCCGGCATACGTCAGCCGCGTGACCGGGGTTTCTCCCGAACAACTGGGCATACTGGCCGACAAGTTGCGCAGGGCCCGCAAGCCGTTGGTCATTCCCGGCTCGACCACTGCTCAGGGAGGCAGTGTCTTCAATTTCGCAGCCGCGTTGAGCTTGAATTTCCTGCTGGGCTCGGTGAACGTCCCAGGCGGCATGGTGCTGCTGCCCGACCTGCCGACAGTGGTGGACGGGGCCATGGCACCCAGCCGGATGCGTTCGGCGGACTTGGTCGCCTATGTCCAGAAGCTGGCCGAGGGCAAGGCTGACAAGTCCGAGGTTCTGATGGTCTATGAAGCAAATCCGGTGCATGCCTTGCCTCAGGCCGAAGCATTGGCCAAGGCCTTTGAGGGAACCTATCTGGTCAGTTTCAGCACGTTCTACGATGAGACGGCGGCCCGGGCCGATCTGCTTCTGCCCACCCCGTATTTTCTGGAACGTTTTGACGACGTGCAGACACCCTACGGCTCCGGGTTCGCCAGTTACAGCCTGACGCGGCCGGTCATCAAGCCCGTCATGGATACGAAGCCCACCGGCGACGTAATCCTCGGGCAGGCCAATAAATTGGGACTGGATCTCGGGTTTACTTCCTTTGCAAAGGTCCTGGAGGCCAAGGTCGAGAGATTGACTGAACTTGAAGGCTTTTTGACTGACAAAGCTCAGCCTTGGCAGGTCCGCGCCGGTACCGGCGCGACCCTGGTCACGACAAATCCCTGGCACCCCGTCTCCCGGGGCGCGGTTTGGGCCTCCGTACAACAGCCTGAGGTACCAAAGATCCTGCTGGGTGCCGCGATTCTCTCCCAGGCCGCCCCTCCGGACACGGAAGACTGGGCATATCCGGTGCGCCTGGCTGTGATGGACAGCAGAACCTTTGGTTCGCGCCACATCGCCATCCCGCCGTTCTGCCTGCCTTTGCTCAGCGAGCAGGAATTGCTGGGCGAGATGTTCTATGTGCAAATGAACGCGACTACTGCTGGCATTTACGGACTCAAAATCCATGATAAGGTCAAGCTGACCGGTCCGTTCGGTTCGTGCATCGCCAAGGTACGCATCTTTGAGGGCGTCGGACTGAACGTGGTTGTCGCGCCCCTGGGGTTCGGCCATACGGCCTGGGATAAGTTCAGCCGGGACAAGGGAGACAACATTAATAACGTACTGACCGTGCGTACCGAACCCGGAAGCGAGTTGTCCGTTTGGGCCGACTCCCGCGTACGCATCGCCAAAGCCTAAAAGGAAGGTTTAAGAGATGAGCGTCCTGTATCTTAAGGAATTCAGAATAAAGTGGGGAATGGTCATTGATCTGGACAAGTGTGTCGGTTGCGGGGCCTGCATGGTGACCTGTCAAGCAGAAAACAACATCCCTCCCCCGGTGGACGCGTCCAACAAGCGCATCAGCCTGACGTGGCTTTTGGTCTATGAACTATCCAACGGCAAACCCTATCCAGATCATGACGTGGCCTATCTGCCTAGACCTTGTATGCAATGCAGAGATCCTATTTGCGTTAAGGTCTGTCCGGTCATCGCCACGGATAAGAACCAGGAGGGCGGCATCGTCAGTCAGGCCCACCCTCGGTGTATCGGTTGCCGATACTGTCAGGCCGCCTGCCCGTATCGTGCCCGGTATTTCAACTGGAGAGATCCGGTCTGGCCCGAAGGCATGGAAAAGACGCTGACTCCCGACGTATCCATCCGACCTCGCGGCGTGGTGGAGAAGTGCCTGTTCTGTCATCCCCGGTTCATGCAGGCCAGGGACAAGGCCCGTGTAGAGGGGCGCGATCCCAACGCCCTGGCTGAGGGTGATTATTTGACGGCCTGCCTGGAGTCTTGTCCCACCGGAGCCATTATTTTCGGCGATCTGAAGAATCCTGATCACAAGGTGCACCAATTGTCCAAGAGTCCGTACGCTTTTCGTCTTCTTGAGCGTCTGGGAACCGATCCCCAGGTGTACTATTTGAGCAGGCGTGAATGGGTGCGTAGGCAGGGCGACAATTATCTGGAACATGAAAAAACGGTTGGAGGGGTCTAAACCATGAGCGATAAAGAATTATGGCCCGAAGGAGTTCAACGTTGCTCCTTGAAGCTTTTCCTGGCGTGGTTGGCGGTCCTTTTCGTCGTTATGGGTTGGGGCATGTACGCCGCCTACGTGGTCTGGTTCGGCGGTCCGGATATCGGCGGCGGTCTGTTCACCACCGGGATGAACAACTATTTCCCCTTTGGCCTGTATATCATCTTCGATCTGGCCATAATCGGCCTGGGTGCCGGGGCCTTTTTCAGCGGCCTGCTCTATTATTTGGTCCGCGTGGAGGGCTTGAAGAACATCATCAACTTGGCGGTGGTCATCGGCTTCATCTGCTATTCCGGGGCCCTGGCCATCCTGGCCCTAGAAGTCGGTCAGCCGCTCAGGGCCTGGTTTGGCTTCTGGCACCCCAACGTGCATTCCATGCTTACGGAAGTAATTTTCTGCATCACCGTCTACATGCTCGTCCTGACCGTTGAGATCGTGCCGTTGATCCTGGAAAACCGCAAGCTGAACAAGATCAAGTTCCTGCGTCACCTGGCGCATAATTTCCATGTGATCATGCCCTTGTTCGCGGGTGTGGGCGCGTTCCTGTCCTTCTTCCACCAGGGCTCCCTGGGCGGCATGTACGGCGTGCTCTTCACCAGACCGTTCGCCGACCGGGAAGGATTCTTCATCTGGCCCTGGACCTTCTTCCTGTTCATTCTCTCAGCCATAGCCTCCGGGCCGGCCTTCACCATGCTCATCGCCATGCTGATGGAGAAATTCACCGGCCGCAAGCTGGTGGACTTCAACACCAAAGTCCTGCTGGGCAAGATCGCCGGAATCCTCTTGGCCATCTACCTGTTCTTCAAGTACCTAGACACCTGGGGCTGGATCACCGGGGTTCTGCCCAGGGCCGGACTGACATTCAATGAAATGTTTTACGGGCTGGCTTACGGCAGATGGCTGCTGGTCTCGGAACTGTTCATCTGCGGGTTGATTCCGGCCATCCTGCTGCTAACGCCCAAGACCCGCAATACGCCGTGGGTATTGTACACCGCCGCGCTGCTCACTTGCATCGGCGTTTCCATCAACCGCTTCGTCATGACGCTCCAGACCCTGGGTCAACCGGCGATGCCCTTTGACCGCTGGTACGTGTACGTGCCCACCTGGGTGGAATGGGCACCGGCCCTGGCGACCATCGCCTACGGCGCACTGATCTTGAGTCTGGCCTACCGTTACCTGCCGGTGTTCCCGCAGGAACAAAAACTGAATCCGGCGTAAATTCCGGTTGTTCCTTTGGACAAAAAAGCGCCCCTTCTTTTTT
>DBNV01000093.1:0-619 GCA_002299865.1 Desulfonatronaceae bacterium UBA663
GTCTCCGGCCGCCCCAGGGAATGCATCAACACGTATCCGGGTTTGTACTGAGTCAGCACGTCCATTAATCCCGGATCAAAACGACAGGCCGAAACGTCGTTGATGATTTCAGCCCCAAAGGCCAGGGCCGCTGCCGCCACACCGGATTTGTAGGTGTCCACGGAAAGTAAAACGTCCATGCTTCCCAGCGCTCTCTCCCGAGCCAATCCGGACAACACCGGCAAGACGCGCTCCCGTTCTTCGGCCTCGGAAACAGGCTTGGCCCCGGGCCGGGTGGATTCGCCCCCCACGTCCAGGATACGCGCCCCCTGTCGGGCCAAGGTCAGCCCGTGGGCTACGGCAGCCTGGGGGGTCGGCAGCAGGCCGCCGTCAAAAAAAGAATCCGGCGTGCAGTTGACGATCCCCATGACCAGGGGCTCGGTCAAGTTCAAGGTCTTCGCCCCTCCCACCCTCCAAGACAACTGCCGATCCATGGACGCATCCAACACTAAAGAATCAAGAACGGTCAGGCTTTTTCGGTTCGTCCGACTCTTCCAAGGAAAAATCATCGTCCGGCTGATCATCCTCAGGTAGAACGTCTTTTGATGACCCATTCGGCTGGCTCCGGTCTTCGGCCCGG
>DBNV01000093.1:963-2993 GCA_002299865.1 Desulfonatronaceae bacterium UBA663
CTTCGGCCCGGCCTTCGGCCTGTTGCGCGGCGGATGCGGCATTATCGTTCGTCTGCGTGGCTTTCTTCCGGATGACGTCGCTCATGGGAGGCAACGGCTCGCCGCGCATGATCAGACCGATGTCCTCTCCGGTGATGGTTTCTCGTTCCAGCAAGGCGGCAGCCACGGCATGCAGCTCATTTAAGTGCTCTTCCAGGAGTTGCTTGGCCTTGGCATAGGCCCGGTTGATGAATCCCTGAATCTCGGCATCAATCCGTTGAGCGGTCTGTTCGCTGTAATCCTTGTGTTGAACGATCTCACGACCCAGAAAAACATGGTCGTCCTTTCCCCCAAGAGCCATGGGCCCCAGGTTGTCGCTCATGCCCCACTGACAAACCATCTTGCGGGCTATTTTGGTGGCCCGCTCAATATCGTTGCCTGCGCCCGTGGTCTGCTGATCAAATACGATCTGTTCCGCCACCCGACCGGCAAGAAGCACGACCAGGTTGTTCTCCAGAAAAGTCCTGCTGTAGGTGTGACGATCGTCGGGCAGTTGCATGGTCACGCCCAAGGCCATACCTCGAGGAATGATGGAAACCTTATGCACCGGATCCGTGCCGGGCAACAGCTTGGCCACCAGGGCGTGCCCCGCCTCGTGGTAGGCCGTGGCCTTTCTTTCCTTTTCGCTGAGGATCATGCTGCGACGTTCCTTGCCCATCAGAATTTTGTCCTTAGCCTCCTCGAAATCAGCCATCTCCACCTGGTCCTTGCTCTGCCTGGCCGCGTGCAGGGCCGCCTCGTTGACTAAATTTTCCAGGTCCGCTCCGGACATACCGGGCGTGCCCTTGGCCAGGGATTCCAAGTCCACCCCCTTGGCCTGAGGAGTGCGTTTGGCATGTACCTGCAGGATCCTCATCCGTCCGCGCAGGTCCGGCAGCGGCACCACCACCTGCCGGTCGAAACGCCCGGGGCGGAGCAAAGCGGGATCCAACACATCCGGACGGTTGGTGGCCGCGATGAGAATCACGCCTTCATTGGATTCAAAACCATCCATTTCCACCAGCAGCTGGTTCAGGGTCTGCTCCCGTTCGTCATGCCCCCCGCCCAGGCCTGCGCCGCGTTGCCGCCCCACGGCATCAATCTCATCAATGAAAATCAGGCAAGGCGCATTTTTTTTGCCCTGGGTGAACAAATCACGCACCCTGGCCGCGCCGACGCCCACGAACATTTCCACAAAGTCCGAACCGGAAATGGAAAAAAACGGCACCCCGGCCTCTCCAGCGACGGCTCGGGCCAAAAGCGTCTTCCCCGTGCCCGGGGAGCCCACCAGCAACACGCCCTTGGGGATGCGTCCCCCCAGACGGGTAAACCTTTTCGGCTCCCGCAGGAATTCCACCACTTCCACAAGTTCCTCCTTGGCCTCGTCCACTCCGGCCACATCCTCGAAGGTCACCTTGGTGGATTCTTCGCTGAGCATCTTGGCTTTGGAACGCCCAAAAGACATGACCCGCCCTCCGCCGGACTGCATCTGACGCATGAAGTATATCCACACGCCGATCAGAAGCAGCATGGGAAACCAGGACACCAATACCGTGAAATACCAGGGAGACTGCTCCTCAGGCTCAGCCACGACCCGCACGTTATTGGCCAAAAGTGTCTGCACCAGTTCGGGGTCGTTGGGATTGTGGGACACGAAGTGCCGTTCGTCAAGCAAAATGCCCTGAATCCTCTGCCCCTGGATCCTCACTTCGACGATTTCGCCGTTGCGGACCTTGGTCAGGAATTCGCTATAGCTCAACTTCTGTTCCGGAGCCGGGGGCTGGCTGAAAAGATTGAACAAGACCACCATCACCACGGAAATCGTGACCCAAAGCAATAAATTTTTTGAAAAGCTATTCAATGAATAATCCTCCAATCGTTACGGACAGCTTGAAGTTGCGCCCCTAAAAAGGATAATAACCACGAATCTTGCAAGGGGAAGCGTTTCGTCACCCGTGGCGCCAGTGGACGGTCGAGAGGTCGTTGGCAGGTTCGACTCCTATACGCTTCCG
>DBNV01000093.1:3396-6199 GCA_002299865.1 Desulfonatronaceae bacterium UBA663
AGCGGCGCTTAAGCGACGGGCGTCCAACCACTTTTCCAGTTTCTCGATTTGCCCGCGCACAGGTTCATGGCCCGTGCCGCCGTGAAATGTCCGGCGCCGTACTGCCTCGCGGTAATCCAGGACCGTGAAAACATCTTCATGAATCAACGGGGAAAAGGTCCGCAGCTCATCCAGGGAAAGTTCTTCCAAGGGCTTGCCGCGCTCCTCGGCATACGCGACGGCCCGGCCCGTAATATGGTGAGCGTCGCGAAAGGCGATGCCCTTGGCCACGAGATAATCGGCCAGCTCTGTCGCGTTGAGGAACCCTTTTCGCAACAAGGCGAGCATCCTCTCCGGCAGGAAAACCATTTCCTCCATCATCCCGGCCATCAAGCGCAATGAAGCCTGGACGGTTTTGTCGGTGTCGAAAAAAGGCTCCTTGTCTTCCTGCAGGTCTCGATTGTACGTCAGGGGCAACCCCTTGATCAGTGTCAACAGCGTCATCAGCGACCCGTAGACCCTTCCCGTCTTGCCACGCATCAACTCAGCCACGTCCGGGTTCCTCTTCTGCGGCATGATGCTCGATCCCGTAGTATAGGCGTCGGGAAGGCGCACGAAACCAAACGCCGGGTTGGCCCAGATGATCAATTCCTCGCACAGCCTGGACAGATGGGCCATGGTCAGCGACGCCGCAAATACTGCCTCCAGCACGAAATCCCGGTCAGAGACGGCATCCATGCTGTTTTCAAAGACTTCGGCAAACCCCAGGTCCTGGGCCACCTGCATGGGGTCAAGGGGATACGTGGTTCCGGCCAGGGCTGCGGCTCCCAGAGGACTGACCCGCACCCGGACCAGAGCATCCGTGACGCGGGCCTCGTCGCGCACAAACATCCATGCATAAGCCAAAAGGTGTTGGGCCAGGACAACCGGCTGCGCCGGCTGTAAATGAGTGCATCCCGGCAACAGCGTCTCGCGATGCTCCTCAGCCCGTTCCTTCAGAACCAGGACCAAGTTTTGAAGGCACGATCGCCAAAGCTCCAAGGCCTCGGCCACGTAGAGACGAAAGTCCAGGGCCACCTGATCGTTACGGCTGCGCCCGGTATGCAACTTTTTCCCGGCCTCTCCGATCAATTCGGTCAACCGGACCTCAATGTTCATATGCACGTCTTCCAGGTACTCATGCCAGACAAATACGCCGGCCACCACCTCTTCCCGGACCCGCGCAAGACCCCCCAGGATCGCGTCCGCCTCGGCCTGATGCAAAATCCTTTGGCGGGCCAGCATCCGCACATGGGCCATGGACCCTGTTATATCCTGTTCGGCAAGCCGGCGGTCAAAGTGCACTGAGGTAGTGTATTGCTCCACCAGTTGGTCCGTGGCCGTCTTGAAACGCCCTCCCCAGGGCTTGCGCGTCTTGTGTTCCCCGTTCATTTCGTATTCCAGGCCTTGAGCCGCAGGGCGTTCAGGCGGATGAAGCCAGCCGCGTCGGCCTGATCGTACACGGCATCCTCCTCAAAAGTGGCTAGGGCCGGATTGTACAGCGAGACGGGAGACTTGCGTCCCAGTATCGTCACCGCCCCCTTGTACAGCTTCAGGCGCACCGTTCCCCGGACCCGCTCCTGGGTCTTGTCGATCAAGGCCTGCACCGCCTCCCTCTCCGGGGCGAACCAGAACCCATTGTAGATCATGGCCGCGTACTGGGGGATCAATTGATCGCGCAGACGCATGGTTTCGCGGTCCATGGTCAGACCTTCCAGATCACGGTGGGCGGTCTGCAGAATCGTGCCCCCCGGGGTTTCGTACACCCCTCGGGACTTCATGCCCACGAACCGACTCTCCACCATGTCCAGCCGCCCGACGCCATGCTTGCCTCCAAGCTTGTTCAGAGTCTCATAGACAACGGCGGGGGAAAGGGGCTGCCCATTCACGGCCACGGGATCACCGGCATCAAAATCAATGGTCAGGATTTCCGGCTGATCCGAAGCCTGCTCCACCGGGACGGTCAGAAAGTAAGTGTGCGGACCTGGCTCGGCCCACGGATCTTCAAGATCTCCTCCCTCGAAAGAAAGATGCAGCAGATTGCCGTCGCAGGAATAGGGTTTCTCCTTGGTCACAGTCACGGGAATATCGTGTTCCCGGGCATAGTTGACGCAATCCGTGCGTGAACGCAGAGTCCATTCCCGCCAGGGAGCGATGGTCCGAATGCCGCCGTCCAATGCCGCAGCGGTCAATTCGAAACGAACCTGATCGTTCCCTTTGCCCGTGGCCCCGTGGGCTATGGCTTGGGCTCCCTCGGCCTTGGCGATCTCCACGAGTCTTTTGGCGATCAACGGCCGGGCAATAGATGTGCCCAACAGGTAACGGCCCTCATAGACCGCGTTGGCGCGCATCATCGGAAAAATAAAATCCCGCGCCAACTCCTCGCGCAGATCCTCCACGTATGCCTTGCTTGCCCCGGTTTGCAGAGCGCGCCGCTCCACTCCGCAGAGATCCTCGCCCTGGCCCAAGTCCGCGGTAAAGGTAATCACATCGCAGCGGTAGGTCTGCTTGATCCACTTGAGAATTACTGAAGTATCCAAGCCTCCGGAATAGGCCAAAACGACTTTTTGGATGTCATGTTTCATATTTCATCCTCGTCTGTTCGGTTCTGTATCATCGGCATCGGGCAACCGCTTAAAAAGAACAACTCAACTGTTGATTCTGTATCCGCGCTCCGTTGCGCCACGTTCCCTTGCTCTTCCACGTACATGTACATGTACTTGTTCACGTTCCCTAAAACAGGCGATCGCCGCGACAATCGTAGCGGTTTCTCGCGGCGGTTTCT
>DBNV01000093.1:6541-13240 GCA_002299865.1 Desulfonatronaceae bacterium UBA663
TCGCGGCGGTTTCTCGCGGCGGCTTCTCACGAATGGATCCGCGAACGGGAACGTGTCCGGGAACAGATCGGCGGATCCGATCGAGTCGAGCGAAACCCTCTACTCGCCGCCCGCCTGGTGTCCGTTCTGATAAATCCATTCCAGAATGGCCTTCTGCATATGCAGTCGATTTTCGGCCTGGTCCCAGACAATGGAAGCTTCCCCCTCCAGCACGTTCTCAGTGATCTCCTCGCCCCGTTTCGCTGGCAGGCAATGCAGAACCTTGCAATCCGGATGCGCCAAGGCCATCAGTCGGGTATTGACCTGAAACGGGGCGAAAACCTCCCGACGGCGCTCCGCATCGTCCTCTTGGCCCATGGAGGCCCAGACGTCGGTATTCACGTAATGGGCATCGGTCACCGCCTCCCTGGGATCATGGGTCAAATGGATATGGGCGCCGTTTTCCCGGGCCTGCTGCAAAATGCCTTGGTCCGGTTCATATCCCTTGGGCACGGCCAAATGCAGGGAAAAAGAAAAATACATCGCGGCATGCAGCCACGAATTGGCCATGTTGTTGCCGTCTCCAACCCAGGCGATCTTCAACCCGGGCAAATCCGGCGTACGCTCGAAAATAGTCAGCATGTCGCTCATGACCTGACAGGGGTGGTGCAAGTCGGTCAGGGCGTTGATCACAGGGATGCTCCCGGCCTCGGCCAGTTCTTCCAGAGATTTCTGGGCAAAAGTCCGGACCACGAGGCCATGTACATAACGGGAAAATACCCGGGCCGTGTCCCGCAAGGGCTCGTTGCGTCCGAGCTGGGAGTCTCGATTGGTCAAAAACAGGACTTCACCCCCCAAGTCCCTGATTCCGACTTCAAAGGAGAGCCTGGTCCGTGTAGACGCTTTTTCAAAAAGCAGGACAAGGGTCTTGTTGCTCAACAACCGGGCCTTCCATTGCGTCGACTTGATTTCCTTGGCCCTGGTCAGCATGTTCCAGGCTTCGGAGCGCTTTAAATCCGTGATTTGCAGAAAATGTCGCACCATACTCCACCTCATTGCTTACGAAACTGTCGATCCCGGCCAGGACAGCCACGCCTGTTCCAAGACAAGCGTCGCAAAAGCCGCCCCGGAAGAGATAATCAAAAAAGATAACCTTAAGTCTTCAGGGTGTAAAGAAAAAGAAGCGCCTCTCTCTTTGGATTTCCTCCTGATCAAAATCAACTCAACAGCAAAACGCTCCTTGTTCATAAATCACCCTGCTCTTGCCGGAAGCAAATAGGGCCGTGACAAGCTTGTCCTGGGTATTGACCAGGTCCCAATGCAGGGCCGATTCATTGAAACCAAGGGCCCGTTTACGACGCGGGCTCAGCTCCGAAACCCTGCCTGAAAACGATTCGACATAGGAAGAACCCAGCGCCAGATGACAATTGCCGAATTCCCCACCGAAGTTTTCATCATAGAGCGTATTGGCCATGAATTTATTGATCCGCGAAAAACGTTTGTCCGTCAATGAAAATTCGCCGACCCCGGCTGCTCCGGGGTCCATGGCGATTTGGGAGCGCAGAAATGCCTCGCCCACTTCGGCCGTGGCCGAAACCACCTTGCCGTTCGCGAATTCCAGTCGAATGCCTTGGACAAGGTTACCGTTGCGATAAGACGGCTGGTCGGCGAAATAGACCCCGCGCACCCCACGCCAATCCGGAGAGCAAAAAATCTCAAAACTAGGAATGTTGTGCCCGGAGAGCCCAACCCAGCGACGCTGCTCGCCCAGCGACACTTCCAGATCCATGCCCGCCGACTCCACCCGCAAGGCCGTAGACTTGAGCCTGTTCAGCCAGCGCTTGATCCGGTTCACGGACTGGAAGATTTCCCGCCACCGCCCCACCGGATCATCCGCCTCCAAATAGCAGGCGTTGACGATCTGACCGGCGTATTCGTCCATGTCCATGCCAGCAGCCTGAGCCATCTCAAGGGTCGGACAGATGGCCAAAGTCCAGCCGAACAGCCCTTTTTGTTCGCGATGATCCAAAATATCCCTCAAGGGCTTGCGCGCCAGGATAGCCTTGCTGATCCGGTCTGGCGCGACTTGGCGCAAATGGGTCAAGGATTCCGGGGCCCGCAGATGAATCGCGCCGCTCAAGGCCTGCATCAACTCTTTCGTGCCTGGAGGATGGAAGACCAGTTGCCTGTCCCGACCAATAGCATAAAAGGCCTGCTCCATGTCCACAGTCGGATTCCAGCGGACAACCGGCTGCAGTCCGTGCTCCAGCAAAGCGCGGTATAGTTTTTCCGCCAGTCCCAAGGCCGCGGGGTCAAACTGCAACAACACCACATCGCCTTTTCTCAGCTTACGCGCCCTGGCCGTGTCCAAGGCCCAGAGCATAACCAGAGCGTATGCATCCAAATGCTTCTCCGTCAACATCATTAGTCTTTCCTTATTTCTAATTGTTGGTTGAATTGGCGTACGTCGTGACCCAATGGCGGTGAGATAGGTCCTCCCCAGGGCTTTGGCAACTTTATACATGACGTCGAAAATGCAGGAAAGGATTCTCGACGTCATGTATAATATCGTCGGGCGTTGACGATATCAGCAAGTTATGGATACTCTCCAACATCGACAGTCACACGTTTTGGACGTGATGTTTCTGCATGCCTGTCTTTAAGGCATCACCCCAACTGACAAGGAGCCCGTTTCATGCCCAATGCTCTAAGAAGCAACATTTTTCCTTCAGCCCGGGAAGACGCGGCCGCCTCGCGGCTGCACGTATCCACCCCGCAGACCGAATCCCCGGCCTATCGGCTGGCCTTCTTGGACGATGAATTCATTTTGCAACAAGAACTGCGTCCGGTCCGGCTCCAACTGGAACTGCTCAAGCCCGAACTGTTGATGCAAAAAAACAAAATCGAATCCACCGTGGTCATTTTCGGAAGCGCCCGTCTTCAGGACCAGCAGACAGCCAAAAAACAACTTGATGAAATCGAGGAATCAGCCCGGCAATCTCCGGGAGACGCCTCCCTGCAAGCAA
This sequence comes from Desulfonatronaceae bacterium UBA663, assembly GCA_002299865.1. Classification (GTDB taxonomy): domain Bacteria; phylum Desulfobacterota; class Desulfovibrionia; order Desulfovibrionales; family Desulfonatronaceae; genus Desulfonatronum. The sequence continues at coordinate 9,547 of DBNV01000093.1, forward strand.
GGCTGCGTGCTGCACGGCGCTCCCTGGCCAACAGCCGGTACTATGAAGAAGCCCGTAAACTTGCCGCCATCATTTCCAAGAACTGTCAATACTCCGAGAAGAAGACCCATGTAGTCATCACCGGCGGCGGACCGGGCATCATGGAAGCGGCCAACCGGGGCGCGGCCGAGATGAACGCCGTCAGTATCGGCCTGAACATTGTTTTGCCCCACGAACAAGCTCCGAACCCATTCATCACACCGGAACTCTGCTTTCAGTTTCATTATTTCGCGATACGCAAGATGCACTTCCTGCTCCGAGCCCGGGCACTGATCGTGTTCCCCGGCGGCTTCGGCACGTTGGACGAACTCTTCGAGACCTTGACCCTGATCCAAACGGCCAAGATCAAACCCATGCCCGTCCTGCTGTTCGGAGCTGATTTCTGGCGCAAGGTGATCAATTTCGAGGCGCTGGTGGAGGAAGGCACCATTTCTGCCGAAGACATCAACCTTTTCACCTATGTCGAGTCAGCCGAGGAAGCATGGAGCCATATTGCCCGCTTTAACGACCTAACGGAGAAAATCTAGCGTTGTCCGCAATGATTTCCTCCTAAGTCCCTGGCATCGGTCCCGAGCAACCCCCCGCATCCGCCAAGTCTTGCGACGATATGTATAAAACATGACTCGACGCATTCCCTCTGATAAGACGCCTTGCAAAAATTAGATCTGGACAAAACCTGGTGTTTTTTATAAGCAGCCCCTACATACTTAAAAGAATGAGGAAGAGAATGATCAAGGCTTTCGCCCCTGCGTTGAGATAATCATCCTCACCTGTGTTGAAGACGCTTCTTTTTCGAAACTGGGGAAACAGAGCGAGGGGATGAAAAATATTTTGCCGAAACCGCCCTTTTTTACACCTGTATTGTTGCGTTGACATCTGCTTTAGGCTAAGTGGCGCTTGTGGCAGGTGGATTTGATATAAGCAAGGGGGCTGATTCTTCTGAATCATCAATCATCATTATTGCAAAAGGAGAGGGCGTTATGACGAAAGCGGATTTGATTGCAATGGTTGCAAACAAGGCCGGGATGACGAAAGCCAGTGCGGAAAACGCGCTGAACTCCTTCATTGCCTCGGTGGAGGAAGTGTTGGCCTCCCAAGGAAAACTGACCCTGACCGGCTTCGGCACTTTTGAGGTCCAACAGCGCAAGGCAAGGACCGGACGGAATCCCCGCACCGGTCAAGAAATCAAGATTCCCGCCAGCAAGGCGGTCAAATTCCGCCCCGGGAAACTGCTGAAAGATTCCGTCAAATAAATTTTTCCTTTAATCTTTTTCTTTCGGAGGATGACAATGCTTCCAGGTGAAACCATCCAGAGCATATTGCCTTGGGATCTCCCTTGGTGGATGCCAGACCACGTCGTTTTTATGGGGGCCTTTTACATGTCCCTGATTCTGATCGGTGCCGGAGTCGGATATGTAGTTATAAAATCCTTGAAGGACACCTTGAGCGACTCCGGCGAATCCAACGGTCACGGCCACTAGCCGACAAGAGAGCCTTTTCCTCAAACCGGGCAGCCTCCACAAAAGAGGATGTCCGGCTTTTTTTATCCCAAATGTAGCAGCACGCAGACAAGACTCATGAGCACCGACGACAAAAAAATCATCTATTCCATGCACAAGGTCAGTAAGTTTTATGACCGCAAGCCCATATTGAAGGACATCTCCCTGTCCTACTTCTACGGAGCGAAAATCGGCGTACTAGGCATGAACGGATCAGGCAAAAGTACGCTCTTGAAAATCCTGGCCGGCGGAGATCAAGACTTTCAGGGCAAAACGGTCCTCGCTCCCGGCTATACCATCGGCTACCTGGAGCAAGAACCTCTGGCCAACGAGACCCGTACCGTCCGCCAAGTGGTCGAGGAAGGGGCCGGCGAGGTCGTGGCCTTGCTCAAGGAGTTCGAGGAGATCAACGCCCGATTCGCCGACCCCATGAGCGACGAGGAGATGGACGCGCTGATCGCCCGTCAGGGGACGGTCCAGGAAAAACTGGATGCCGTCAACGCCTGGGATTTGGAAAGCCGCCTGGAAATGGCCATGGACGCCCTACGCTGCCCGCCGCCCGACATGACGCTGGACCTCGTCTCCGGCGGTGAACGCCGCCGTGTGGTCCTGTGCCGACTGCTGCTGCAACAGCCAGATATTCTGCTCCTGGACGAACCCACCAACCATCTGGACGCTGAATCCGTGGCCTGGCTTGAGCACCACCTGCACAACTATCCCGGAACCATCATCGCCGTGACCCACGATCGTTATTTTCTGGACAACGTGGCCGGATGGATCCTGGAACTGGATCGAGGCCAAGGCATTCCCTGGAAGGGCAATTATTCCTCCTGGTTGGACCAGAAAAAAGAGCGCCTGCGACGGGAAGAGAAAGTCGAAAGCGACCGTCAGAAAACTTTGGAACGAGAGCTGGAGTGGATCAAAATGTCCCCCCGTGCCCGCCATGCCAAAAGCAAAGCGCGTATCGGCGCTTATGAACGACTGCTGTCTCAAGAATCCGAGAAACAGGGCAGGGAATTGGAAATTTACATTCCCCCCGGACCGCGACTCGGCCAAAAAGTTATCGAGGCGGTGGAACTGACCAAGGGATACGGCGAGCGCCTGCTCATGGACAAGGCCTCCTTCCTGATCCCGGCGGGTGCCATCGTGGGCATTGTCGGTCCCAACGGCGCAGGGAAGACCACCCTTTTCAGGCTGATCACCAGCCAGGAACAACCCGATTCCGGCGGCATCCTCATCGGAGAAAGCGTGAAGCTGGCCTATGTGGATCAGCAGCGTGACGCCCTGGAAGCGGACAAGAGTGTTTTCGAGACCATCAGCGACGGGCATGACCTGATCCGGCTCGGCAACCGGGAGGTCAACGCCAGGGCTTATCTGGGTCGATTCAACATCACCGGCGCGGACCAGCAGAAAAAAGTCGGCCTGCTTTCAGGCGGCGAGAGAAACAGGGTGCACCTGGCCCGTTTGCTCAAGGACGGGGCCAACGTCCTGCTTTTGGACGAACCCACCAACGACCTGGACGTGAACACCATGCGCGCCCTGGAGGACGCCCTGCTCAACTTCGCGGGCTGCGTGCTGGTCATCAGTCACGACCGCTGGTTTCTGGACCGTATCGCCACCCACATCCTGGGCTTCGAGGGGGACAGCCGCCTCGTCTTCTTTGCCGGCAACTTCACGGAGTACGAGGAAGACCGCAGGAGGCGCCTGGGCAAGGAGGCTGACATCCCCCGGCGCATCAAGTACAGAAAGTTCGTGCGCGGTTGACCGGTCCGCTTTTTTATTTTGGGTCTTCTCCTGATTTTTGCTTGACCGAGGTCAAAAATAAGAGTATCGACCACCGAAAGAGTTACGTTGCGCAACTCAATTTTTTTCGCATTTTTTAAGGAGGGGGTTTTTTATGAGTTTGGAAGGCATTGTGAAGTGGTTCAGCAAGCAGAAGGGTTTCGGATTTCTCACTCCGGATGGACAGGAAGACGGCAAGGACGTTTTCGTCCATTTTTCCGCCATTGAGGGCAGTGGATTCAAAACGCTCAGGGAGGGCGCCAGGGTCTCTTTCGAGATCGTCGAAGGCGACAAGGGCCTGCAGGCATCAAACGTCAGAGAACTCGACTAACTAACGGACACTTACATATATTCAAAAAAAGAAGGGCCGCTTC
>DBNV01000119.1 GCA_002299865.1 Desulfonatronaceae bacterium UBA663
GATCCAGTCCGCGCCCGCGCAGTCAGCCGGCGTGCGCGCCCAGACCAGTCGCACACCGGGTACGTTCTTGAGCGGCTGGAATTCGTCGAGGTTGCTGATATGTGGGTAGGCGATCACCGCCACCGTTTTCGTCACTGCGCCGGTCGCACGGCTCTTGTCATCGAAAACGCCGTCTTCCTCGGGCAGGCCGTGTTGCCACCACCTGGGCAATATCGCGACGACCGGAACACCGGTCAGGTCTTGCAGCATCTGCGGCCCCGGTGCCAGCAGCGCCGCATCACCCCGGAACTTGTTAAGCACGAAGCCGCGGATCAGCGCACGCTCGTCGTCGGGCAGCAGCGCCCAGGTGCCGTAGAGGTGGGCAAAGGCGCCGCCACGGTCGATGTCGGTCATCAGCAGGCAGCGCGCCTGCGCATGGCGGGCTACGCGCATGTTCACGATGTCGCTGGCGTGCAGGTTGATCTCGGCCGGCGAGCCAGCGCCTTCGATCACCACCACGTCGTTTTCAGCCCGCAGCGCATCCAGCGCCGCCGTAATGTGCGGCCAGACCTTTTCGCTGCGGCCGCGCCAGGACATGTCGCTAAACTCGCGGCTGACTTCGCCCATCAGCACCACCTGGCTGCGCGTGTCCGCCTCGGGCTTGAGCAGCAGCGGGTTCATGCGCACGTCGGGCTCGGCCTGGGCGGCCAGCGACTGGAAATATTGGGCGGAGCCGATTTCGCCCTGTCCGCCCGCTGCACCGGCAACAACCCTGGCGTTATTGCTCATGTTCTGGGCCTTGAACGGTGCCACCCTCAAGCCTTGGCGAGCGTAGCAACGGCACAGTGCGGTCGTCACCCAGCTCTTGCCAACGCCGCTGGCAGTGCCGAGCACCATCACGCACACGGCGGTCATGGCTGTGCCTCCACATTCAAGTTTTGTTGATGCAAAGCCGCATCCAGTGCGGCCAGGGCGTCTGGGCACTGCGCGCTCAGATGCCACCAGCCCGGCAGGCCGAACGAAGTGGCGTCGCGCAACTTGATGCCTTGCTCGCGCAAGGCATCAGCATCCAGTGATTGTGGCGGCTTTGTGCACAGGTAGGCCGTGTCGCTTTGCGCACAGGTCCAGCCGTGCCGCTGCAGCGTGGCGCGCAAGGCCTGCGCCCAGTCGGCCAACGTGGTGCGGCTCGCGGTCAGCCAGGCCTGCGCATCGGCCTGCGTCCAGGCCAGCAGTATCGCCTCGCCGTGCGCGCCGATGGGCCAGGACGCGGCCAGCGCATTGAGTTCGGCTACGGCGACGCGTGCGCCCAGCGGTGCAATGGCGTAGGCCGCGCGCACCCCCGTCATGCCCAGCGCCTTGTTGGGCGACCAGAGCTGCCACACGCGGTCAAGCGACGTCGCATCAAGTGCGCTGGCACCCCGCAGACGCAGCGGCGCGTAGGCGCAGTCGAGCACCACGGTGCGCGCCGTGTCGGTCAGCAGCGTGCGCACCGCATCGGGCGACTCGCTCTGCCCCAGCGGGCTGCCGGGGTCGCACAGCCAGGCCAGCTGCGCGGCTGCAGGCTCTTCGGCCCGCTGCAGACCCCAGGCGTTGGCATTGCTGGAGAAGTCCCAACGCGCCGCGCCCAACGCGTCCGGTCCGCCGTGTGTGCGCGGTATCATGGCGAAGCTCCCAAAGTCGCCAGCAACACAGCCTTGGCACCCGTGGCCAGCAATGCCACCACGAGACCACAGCGACGCAGTGCCAGCACCGGGCTCTGGCCGCAGATGCGGGCCTTGATCTGCTCGACCTACTCTTCGAGTCGATCACTATCGCGTTTTTCCATACCCCGATAGCCGGAGTCGGTAAAGACGTCGCTCTCCTGTCCATGCAGCAGCGCCGGTGCCCGTCACCGCTGCGGATGGGGTTGGCTTGAAATTAAATATCGATCGTCTAGAACAATAGCCTTTCTAAGGCCTCTGTTCTAGCCATGACCCTCGATTTATTCATGCAGGCACGCGAACCCGGTCATCGTTGGCGCGGCGTCCCGTCTTTTTAGGTACACCGAGAGCAACGTCACTGCGTTTATGATGCGGCTGCAACATCGCGCAAGGCTGCGGCGATGCGTTTTTGGGTCTTAGAAGACAAATACGGATGCATGGGCAGGCTGAAAATGATCCGCGACGTTTGCTCTGCCACGGGGAAGTCTCCGAGCTGGTATCCTTGTGGTGCGAACACGCGTTGCAAATGCAACGGGATGGGATAATACACCATGGTCGGAATGCCCTGGTCGCGTAAAGCCTGTTGGCAGGCGTTGCGGTGGGCTTCATCTCGCGTCAGCAGGGAATACTGCGCCCATGCCGAAGCAAATCCTTCAGGAATGTACGGTGTTTGAAGGGTTGCTTCGTGGCTGAGCAATCGGGAGTAAAGCGCGGCCTTTTCAGTGCGACGCTGCAGTTCATCGGGGAAAATATCCATTTTGGCCAACAGTACAGCGGCTTGCAAGCTGTCCAGGCGGGCGTTGGTCCCCAGACGGGCATGCTCGTATCGCGACGCGCCCTGGCCATGCACCCGGATGGAGCGCATGGCTTCGGCCAGGCCAGGATCATTGGTAAAGCAGGCCCCGCCTTCTCCGTATCCCCCCAACGGCTTGGCCGGGAAAAAAGAGGTGCAGCCGACCCGGCCCAAGGTGCAAGCCTTGCGGCCTCGCTCTTCCCCTCCGAAGGATTGGGCCGCGTCCTCAATGACCACCAGCCCGTGTTGGGCGGCTATCTCCGTAATGCGGTGATGGTCCGCTGGAAGACCGAAGAGGTCAACGGTGATCACGGCTTTGGGGCGGAGCCTTTCCGCCCCTTGAGGCAAGGGATGTCCTTTGCCGGATTCCAGGGCCGAGATCGCGGTTTCAAGTTTTTTCGGGTCGAGGTTGAAGGTGCGTGGATCAATGTCTACGAAAACAGGGACTGCGCCCACCTGGCAAATGGCGCCGGCGGTGGCGATAAAGGTGAAGGGCGTGGTGAACACGGCGTCGCCCGCACCGATGTCCAGGGACAGCAACGCCAAAACCAGGGCTTCGGTGCCCGAGGAACAGGAAACGACGTGCTCCATTTGCACATACTCGGACAGTCGTTTTTCCAGTTCTTCCACCTCTGGGCCGAGAATAAAGCGGCAACTCTTGATCACCTGGAAGATATTGCTTTCCAGAGCCGGCAAAATCTCATGCTGCTGGGTCTTGAGATCCACGAAAGGCGTTGGGCCGTCGTCGGAGCCGTTGAGAAGGGCAAGGCACGCCTCCGGAGTCAGGCTGCGCATCTCTGGAAAGACGGCCGGAGAACCGTGCTCATTCTCCAGACTGACGAAAAGGAAATCTTCCAGGTACTCCTTTGCGGCGATGACGCTGAGCAAGGATACGATATTCAGCGGTGTCGCGTCTTCGGATTGAGCCTGCATTCGGGAAAGGGCGCGGTGGAGTTGCACCCCGGGCGCGGGCAGCAGGCGTACGGTTTTTAAGATTCCGGCCATTTGAAAAGCGGCAGGCCCGCCCTCGGCTTGGAGTTGGGCAAGGCCGTGAGAAACAGCGTGGGGGTGGGTCCAGAGGGTGATGGTTTTTTCCCGGGAAAGCTCAAAGAGCCTTTCGACCGCTGCAAAGTCCAGCCCCTTGAGGCATGAACGGATCAGGACAGTGTCATCCAGAACAACCTGCTTCATTCATTTAGTCCTTTGCCGATGGAATGAAAAAGAGACAAATTCTAGGTTGTTGCGATGCGGATGTCAAAAGGCCGCGGTCCAGTGCAGACGGGTTGGTGTCAGCGCTTGGTTGACTATCGCTATCGGCTTCTTTAAAGATGGGTCATGCTTAGAACAATAGCCCCCCTGTTCTAGCCATGACCCTTAAAGATTTATGAGGAGTTGTAAGATTATGGCGAAGGGCCGCGGGATGAAAAAGAGGCATGGTTGCCTGTCGGCTCCGTGCATGCCGCTTGCCTGGCGCCTTTTCAATAACATGAAGGAAGTCCCATGCTTTTGGAAGTCAAATGCTACGCGACATTGGCCAAGTACCAGCCCCGAGGCGAGGATTTTATTCTAGGGCCAAGCCCAACCCTGCGCGACTTGGTCGGTTTTCTGGGCGTCCCCGAAACCGAACTCAAAATCAGCTTTGTCAACGGGGTTCATGCCGGGCTGGATTATGAACTGCACGAGGGCGACCGAGTCGGCCTGTTTCCGGCCGTGGGGGGCGGGTGAGATGGAACGGCAGGTTCTGGCCGGACGTTACCAGAAAAATTTTTCAACCCTGTCCGCACAGGATCAGGAGCGGCTCTTCTCCTGCCGAGTCAGCTTGGCCGGGCTGGGCGGATTGGGAGGGGCGCTCCTGGAAATGCTGGCCCGGATGGGTTTTGGCCGCAGGGGATACGGCTGGATTCGGGCCTCGGACGGAGACGTCTTCGAGGTCAGCAACCTGAATCGCCAGATGTTTTGCCTGGAATCCAACCTGGGCTTGCCTAAGGCTCAGGAGGCCATGCAGCGGATCCAAGCCGTGAATTCGGAGATCGACTTGCAGGTCCAGCACCATTTTCTGCGGACCGAGGAATTGCCGACCTTTATCCATGGAGCGGATATTGTCCTGGACGCCCTGGGCGACCTGCCGATAAAACTGGCCTTGCGCCGGGCCGCGGCCCAGGCCGGATTGCCCGTGGTCACCGCAGCGGTGGGCGGCTGGACAGGATTCATTTCCACGCTGCCGGCCTCGGACCGGGACGACACGTTTTTGCGGCTCATGGACACCGGGATGGATGGGGCTGAACTGCGCCTGGGCGTCCTGGCCCCCACGGTCTGGTTGGTCGCGGCCCTACAGTGCCGGGAGGCCGTGGCCCTGGCCTGTGGGCAACGGCCGCTTTTTCAGGGACGGATGCATATCGTGGACCTAAGCGATGCAAGCTGGGAAAAGGTTGTGTTGTAAAGGGAGGCGGAAAATCATGTCGAATAAATGTCACGCAAGCCACATCATTTCGTCATAATTCCCGGATAACGAGGTTTTATTCAGAAATTGCCGGGGGAGGTTTGCAATATGTTTGGCGCCCAGGGCCTGTTCCACCAGGAAGAAGCTCAACTCAGCCTTAATATCGACCTCATTCAGCGCGTGTTCGAGCACGCCAAGCCCCTCGGGCACAATGAAAGCCCGGCCGACTTGAATCTTGGCTTTGGCTTCTTATATTACGGCCTGGTGCGTGCCCTGCGTCCCGCGCACGTCCTGGTGATCGGCTCCGGTTTCGGCTTCAGCGTGACCTGCCTGGCCCTGGGCATCAAGGACAACCGGAAGGGACGGCTCTCCTTCGTGGACCCGTCATACTCCCTTATCAAACATGGACCGTTCAAGACCATCGGCGGCAAGGACAACTGGTCGGACCCGGAAACCGTGCGCGCCCACTTCGCCCGTTTCGGCGTGGAGGACATCGTCACTCACTACAAGATGACCAGCCGGGAATTCTTCGCTTCCTACGAGAGACATAAACTGTCCACGATCCAGGTGGCCTTCATCGACGGCAGCCACGCCTTCAAGAATGTGCGGGAGGATTTTCTCGGCGTGTACCGACATTGCACTAAGAACTCCTACATTCTGATGCACGACACGAACATCTACATCCGCGAGATGCTGAAGCACTCCGGAGTGAAGCGCTGGCTTAAGCTTGTGCAGGACAAAAAAGACATGTTCGAGGCTGTGGATTTCCCCTTTGACTCGGGGGTGGCCCTGGTGCGGGTGAGGCGGAAAACACACTGGGAGGAGGCGCCATGAGCATGTATTTCATCGCGGGAGCGGCCTTCATCGTGGCTGCTGTTCTTTTTTGGCGGTTTTTCTGGTTTTTTCGCAATCCGTCGCGGAGCGCGCCGCCCGGGGAAGCCCTGCTCAGTCCGGCGGACGGGAAGGTGGTCTACGTGCGCGAAGTACAGCCTAAGGAGCCGGTGATCACCATCAAG
>DBNV01000084.1:0-4282 GCA_002299865.1 Desulfonatronaceae bacterium UBA663
CCATGCAAGGATCGCTGCAACTCCTCCAGCTGACCCTGCATGGTGGCCGTCCGCACGCGCAAGGCCTCGACTTCAGCCCATAAATTGGCCTGGGCCAAACGCATGGGGGCTCCTAACTCCGTCATCACGCGATTCAATTCCTGGTTCATGGCGGCAAGCTGCCCCTCGACCCGCTGCTGTTTTTGCTCCTGCTCCCAGAGCCTGGAGGACAAAGTGTCCAACTCCCTGCTGGAAACGCAGGAAAACGTCAACAGCGTGAGCACGAAAAGAACGCAGATTTTGAACATGGTCACCTCCGGGCTCGTTTTCTGCCCCAGAACAGATAGGCCAGTCCCCCCAGGACCGGCACGAAAACGCTGACGGCGATCCAGACCATCTTTTCCTGATGCGTGGCGAAGTCGGCATGGAACGAATGCCAAATGGCCCACAGATTGGGGAGGATGGGCAGGGCCAGCAATGCCAGGATCAACAACAGTTGGGGCGTGGGCAGGTCAAACATGGATCACCTCGACGCGAACATTATTCCTTGCTTTCCAATCCGCCGTAGCGACGGTTGCGGTAGACCGAAACCAGAAGCAGCACAGCGCCGATGCTGATGGCGATATCCGCAACATTGAAGGCCGGCCAGTGATATTGGCCGACATAAAAGTCCAAAAAGTCGATGACCGCCCCGAGCCTGATCCGATCCGCCAAATTGCCCAAAGCCCCGCCCAGAATCAGGCCCAGCGCGGTGAACAGGACCTTGTCCTCCCTGGACACGGTGCGCAACAGATGCAGGATGAGCACAATGGCCAGGGCCGTAACCGCCACAAAGAAATACGGCCGCCAAACAGCGTCTAGGTCGCTCAAAAAGCCGAAGGCCGCGCCCTTGTTCAACACATGCACCAAATTGAAGAAGCCAGGAATCACGGGGTCCAAGGTCCAGACAGGCAATATCGCGGCCACCCAGAGCTTGGTGATCTGGTCCAGCACCAGTACGATCAGAGCCGACAAAGATACGATCCAATAACGACTAGCCATTTACCGACCCTCCATGGCTTCTCGACAGGCTTCTCGGCAACGCGGACAGATCTCGTCGCGCTCATCCGTTTCCGAAATATCTTCGCTAAAGACCCAGCAACGCGGGCATTTCACTCCCGGCGCGGGGGCCACCCCGATGCGCAGGCCGTCGACGTCCTGGCTGACAAAGGCGTCTTGGGGCGCTTCGGCCTCGGTTTTCAAGACCACCTTGGAAACGATGAACACTTCTCGCAAGTCATCGGCACGGGGTAAAAGCACGTCCAGCAGATCCTTGTGGGCATACAGGGTCACCTGGGTGTCCAGGGAATGGCCGACCTGGCCGGATTTACGCACCGGCTCAATGGCCTTGGTCGTCTCGCCGCGGACCTGAAGCACGGCTTTCCAGACTTGGCGCTCCTCTTCGCTGATGAAGTCCAAAGCCTGGCGGAAACGCATCCCGAATACGCTTTTGGATGACCCGCGCGTTGCCTCGGACAGGCCCTCTGGCAAGCCCTCGAGCAAGCTTTGATAGATTTCCTCGGCCGTGAAGCTGAGCACCGGAGCCATGTCCGCCAGAAGCACCTCCAGCACATGCCAAAGCACGGTCTGGGCGGAACGCCGGGCCCGGCTGTCGGCCGCGGACACGTACAGCCGGTCCTTGACCACGTCTAAATAAAAGGCGCTTAAATCCGTGACGCACATGTTGTGCAAGGTATGGAACACCTTGTGAAATTCGAACTGGTTGTAGGCCTCCACGATTCTTGCGTGCCGCCGGTTGATCAAGTCCATGGCGAACTGATCCAAGGGCAGCAACTGATCCATAGGCAGGACGTGCTCTTCGGCCCGGAAATCGTGCAAATTGCCCAGCAAAAAGCGGCAGGTATTACGGATGCGACGGTAGGCGTCCACCAAGCGGTTCAGGATTTCGTCGGAAATACGCACATCGTCCTGATAGTCCTCGGAAGCCACCCACAACCGCAGGATCTCCGCCCCATACTTGTTGATGATTTCCTGGGGCGCGATGACGTTGCCCACGGATTTGGACATCTTCCGGCCCTGGGCATCCACCACGTAGCCGTGGGTGAGCACCGCCCTGTAGGGCGGAACACGCCTTGTCCCTACAGAAGCCAGCAGGGAGCTGTGGAACCAGCCGCGATGCTGGTCCGAACCCTCCAGATACAGATCCGCCGGAAAGCGGCATTCGGGCCGCTGCTCCAGAACCGCGGCAAAGCTGGTTCCCGAATCAAACCACACGTCCAGAATGTCGTCCTCTTTCTTCCACTCCGTAGCGCCGCACCCCGAACAGGTCAGGCCCTGAGGCGCAATCTCCTCCAGAGTCGTCTCGAACCAGTAGTCCGCACCCCGTTCGTGTTCGGCAAAGCGGTCCACCACGGAAAAAAACCAGTCCGCATCCATATAGGCATGGCCGCATCCCTTGCACAAAAGGGCCACAATAGGCACGCCCCAGTTGCGCTGTCTGGAGATGCACCAGTCCGGACGATGGGCGAACATGTTGTAGATGCGTTCCCGCCCCCAGGCCGGAATCCAGCGCACGTCGTCGGTAATGGCCGCCAGGGCCTTTTGCCGCAACCCGTTCTTATCCATGGAAATGAACCACTGCATGGTGGCCCGGAAGATCACCGGCTTCTTGCAACGCCAGCAATGGGGGTAGGAATGGCTGATGCGTTCCTGGACCAGCAGCCGCCCGGATTCTTCGAGAATTTTAATAACCTTCGGATTGGCGTCGAATACGTTCAGCCCGCCCACCAATTCCGTAGTCGGATCAAAACAGCCGCGATCATCCAAGGGCGACAAGGTCTCCAGGCCGTACCGCAGGCCGGTTTCATAGTCCTCCCGGCCGTGCCCGGGAGCGACGTGCACGCAGCCCGTGCCGGTCTCCAGGCTGACGTAGTCGGCCAGCACTACCGGAGAACCACGGTCGTAAAAAGGATGCCGGGCCCACACCCCCCCCAGGGCCTTGCCCGGCAAGGAGGCCAGAACATCCGCCTCGCTCCAGCCGAACATCGAACGCAGTCGCTCCACCAATTCCTCAGCCACAAGAAAACCTTGGCCGCCCACGCGCACCAGGGCGTAGCTGAATTCCGGATGCACGGCCACGGCCATGTTGTCCGGAATGGTCCAGGGCGTGGTGGTCCAAATAACAATGGAAACAGACAATCCCCCCGCCTCGGGCAGGATCTCCGCCAGTCGCGGGTCATTCATGGGAAAGGCCACGTAGATGGACGGGGAAGCATGGTCGGCGTACTCAACTTCGGCTTCAGCCAGGGCCGTTTCGCAGGAACAGCACCAATGCACGGGCTTCTTATTGCGCACCACCGCGCCCTGGGCCATGAACCGGCCCAGTTCCCGAGCCGTGGCCGCCTCATAGGCTGGATGCATGGTGATGTATGGATCATCCCAAGTCCCCAAGACCCCCAGGCGCTTGAATTCTTCACGCTGCACGCCCACGTACTTCCAGGCGTACTCGCGGCAACGCCGCCGGACTTCCAATGTGGAGACGGCCTTTTTGTTCAGCTTGAATTCCTGCTCCACCTTAAATTCGATGGGCAGACCATGACAGTCCCAGCCCGGGACGTACTTGGCCTGGAAACCCTGCATGTTCCGGGACTTGACAACGATGTCCTTGAGCACCTTGTTCATGGCCGTGCCCATGTGAATGTTGCCGTTGGCGTACGGGGGGCCATCGTGCAGGACATAGACTTCGCCGCCGGAATTGACCTCAACCATGGCATTATACGCGTCGATCTGTTCCCAAAAGGCCAGCAGCTGGGGTTCCTTCCGGCCCAGATTGGCCCGCATGGGAAAGGAGGTTTGCGGCAGATTAAGGGTTTTCTTGTAATCGGTCATGGGGTTTTCTTCTAGGCGTTGACGGAAATGAACGGCAAGCAGAAAAAAAAATATAAGTGCTCACAGGAAATGGCTTCTTAAGTTCGGCCATTATACCCTGGGCACGAGTACAAAAAAACAACTACAAAGTTTAGAATAAGCCATTGCGGAAGTCAAGGCAATCCGAAGCGTTGCGCCGTCGACGGAACAAATTCACCTAAGGATTGCGCCAAACATATTGACACCGCCCACAAAGTTAACTAATTATTTATTTCTTTGCCGCGGGGTGGAGCAGTCTGGCAGCTCGTCGGGCTCATAACCCGAAGGTCGGAGGTTCAAATCCTCCCCCCGCTACCAAGAAAATCAAGGGCTTAGGGATGCACTCCTTAAGCCCTTATTTTTTCCTAATCTATTCCTAACTGCATCAGGATTGTCC
>DBNV01000084.1:4640-9693 GCA_002299865.1 Desulfonatronaceae bacterium UBA663
GAAAGTAAGTTCCAGGCAAGTTAACACTTTTTCGATAATGTTTCCTAAACTCGATGCGACATTCGTATTTTACACCGCACTTGCAGTCCAGTCCAAACGAAGTCTGGTATTGATCTTTTTCTGATTCGGTGAGGGTCCGGTTGTAGCCGCATTCAGGACAGATAAAAGTGACCTTTCTCTCGGAAGAAGCGTATACGACATGTATTTTTTTTGCGTTGATGAAGTCAGGTTTTCGTAGCAGGACCTCATCCACAATAACTACAGGCAGATCATCACTCATGTCCCTTGCACCTGATGTTTTTAGCTGAGCCGAATTGATAGTTCAGATTCAATAGTTGTCAATGCATGTCGCGTTGACTGCTTGCCCGTCATTTCCCCGCTGTTGATCCTGATGATCACGGTCTGCGTAACAGCTATCCTCACATCCTTCAAAGAGGACATTGAAACCAAAAATCCATCCTAAGACGTAGACAAGGCCCCTTTTCCCCGGATCCTTTAATGAAACACGCGCCGTAGAATCAAGTCACGCTCTGGCAGCACACGCCCCATGGGCAAGCTTGTGGAACCTCGACCACGCTTTCTTAAGGATGTCGAACTCCACGCAGACGTCGGCGTTTTTCCGCAGCATGTCCAGCTTGCGACCTTCCCTGGCGCAGTGCAGATCCAGGGTCGTCGTATCCAAAACACAAGGGCAAGATATCCGGCCGCCCGTGATCAGACAAGCTTAAGACAACAAACAGGGCTAGGCTTCTACTCCAGGAGGTACCCGTAACGCCCTCTGACGCGGTCCGTCTTCGCGGCGATCACCTCGGCCTCCTGCGCCACGACGTCAGCATCCACGAATCCCAAATGCTCCTCCAAAAAATGGCTCAGGACCTCTCTGCTCTCCACGTAGCGCCAGACCAGGGCGTAGACTGAACCGAGGTGCGGGCGGTCCTTGAACTGCTCCCGGGTGACCAGGCGCAGACTGAAGTGCTTTTCCTCCGGTCCGGCCAGGCGAAACCTGCCAGATTTCTGAAAAGTCTCCTTGAGATGAAACGCCAAGCGCAGTCCAACGGGATCGGTTCCATCGTGCTCGACGAGCACGGGCAATCTAGCCCTGTCCTCTTCGCCCAGGCCTTGCTCCTGACCAGGCGGCGCCTGCTTGGGCTGGGCCGCTGGCTGGTCCGCAGCCAAGCACGGCACGACAAGGAACACTAAAAACGCGACAAAAATAACACAGCAGCACGACGTGGACCATCGCGACATCCTGGACATGCATCCTCCCCCTGGTTGATCATGAAGAAACGGTCATGAAGAAACGGATGGCTCTTCCTTATAACCGCTTCATGTTGCGACCATGCTTTGTCAAGTTCGCCCGCCATGTCAACAACAACCAGAAACACACGAAACAATCCTGTCTCGCTAAGCCCCTCACTTGTCTCGGAAACTCCTGCCGCCTCCATCGCTCTAAAAATAGGTACCGTACTTGCAGTAGGTGTATAGGTGATAGGTGTACGAAAAAATACAACGAGGATGTCCATGCCCATACTTCAGCCTAGTGAAAACAGCGCCACACGCCGCAAGATCCCCATGGATCTGCCGGAATTCAGGATCGCCCGGAGTGAGGAACGCAGCGTGACCTGGTCCGTGCCTTGGTCCGACCTGATGATGGTCATGTTCATTCTGTTGCTCGTGCTGTTTGTCTTTTCCCTGCCCGAAAAGGATCGCATTCTGCCCGGCCACCGCACCCCGGCCAGCATTTCCATGACTGCGGGAAGCCCGGAGCGACTGAGCATGCAGCCGCTCTTCGAGTTGATCCGGGAGCGACTAGTCGGTTATGAACGCCATCTGAACATCGCCTTTCTGGACGATTCCTCCATTGTCATCTCCTTGTTCGGGGCAAGCTTTTTCGAAGATTCATCAGTGCGTCTGAGCGAAAACTCTCGGCCGGTATTAACCAAGCTCGGCCATGTTGTCGGACTGGCCCAGGGCCGGGTGGTCATTACCGGGTTCGCGGAAGATCATGCCTCGTCCGGCGTCGGCGGCGAGAACTCTTGGGAAATCGCCGCAGTTCGCGCGGCTGGCATCGCCCAGCATCTAGTGCGCGAAACCGGGCTGAACACCCACCTGCTGGTCATCCAGGCCACCGGTATGGATTTGCCTCTTTCGCCTCGCTTCCTAGATCCGGACGGTCAAAAACGGCGCTGGGCTGAAATCCGCCTGCTGCCCAACCGGATTTTGCCTTAAGTAACCACGCTATCCAAAGCAAAGGGAGAGCACCTTGAAAAGCAGAACCATCCTCACGGCGGCCATTTGTTTTCTAGCCTTCATGTGCGTCTTTTTCTTCTCCGGCCAGGCCCATATCTACTTCAACGTAACCGCCCTGCTGGTGGTCTTCACCGGGACCCTGGGCGCGGCCTTGTTGGGCAGCGGGCCCCACGGCCTGCGGCAGGCATGGCGCACGGCCAAAATTGCCTACGCGGAAAACGGCGTGTCCGAAGGCCTGTTGGCCAAGGAATTGCTGCGCACCAGCCATTTGTACAAGCGCACCGGCCGGATCATCCCGTCCAAGGACGCGCCGGACTACGCCCCCATGCGCCATGGCCTGGAAATGCTGAAGGAAGGATATTCCGAAGAGGAAATTCGCGAGGTGTTCCAGGCCGAGGTCAAAGCCTTTGCCCTCCACCGTGAACAAATGGAGCGCATCTTCCGGAACATGGCCACCTCTGCGCCGTCCTTCGGCGTGGCGGGCAGCATCATCGGCCTGGTGGGCATGCTCATGGGCGTCGGAGACACGTCGATGATTTTGAAAAGCATCCCCGTGACCCTGGTGTCCACCCTGTACGGAATCGTATTGGCCAACTTCCTGCTTCTGCCCCTGGCCGAAAAGCTCCGGGAAGACGCCCACGCCGAAGTGGCCCTACGCAAGCTGACCTTGTGCGGACTGGTGGGGATGCTGCGCGGCACGGATTTTTTGAAGCTGCAAACCATGCTCAACGCGCTGACCACCAAACACGAAGCCCAAGTGGACGGCCTGCAGATCATCCGAGAAATCCGGAACAGCCTGCCCGGCCTGCAGGCCCATCCGCAAACAGAAGTGGAGTTGTCCGCGTTGATGAAGAAGTCCTAACCGCGTCTCGCGCGGCCGCCCGATCCCCTTCACGCTCTTGATCGACCTGATTTATATGCAATGTCGAAGGACTTCGTAGATGCGGGGGGGCATCGCCCCGACGATCGTGAGATCGCCTGGAGGCCAACGGAAAAACGGACAGCGCCGCGCTTTTCCGTTGGCCGAAACATTGAGAATGCAGAACTGATTTTCAACGTCACGTATTTCGAAACACTGCCGCAGCCCTTTTGAAGCCCGGTGCGGAACGCCGGATCACGGCCTCGTCCACGCAAAAGGCCAGCCGGAAATACCCCGGGAACCCAAAGCCCCTGCCCGGCACCGCCAGAATCAATTCCTGCTGCAGGGCCTGGACAAAAGCCAGGTCGTCGCCCCCCGGGGCCAGAGGGAAGAAGTAGAACGCGCCTTGAGGCATGAAAAAGGTGATCCCAGCACCCTCCAGCGCCTCGACCATGGCCTGACGTCTGCGGCCGTACACGCTCACATCCACACGCGCGCCAAGGGCTCGTTGCATCAGCCGCTGTCCCACGGCCGGGGCGTTGACAAAGCCGAGAATGCGGTTGGTCAGGACCAAGCCGGCCAGCAGATCCTGCCGGCCGGGCATAGCCGGATTGACCAGGGCATAGCCGATCCGCTCCCCGGCCAACCCCAGACTTTTGGAAAAGGAGCTGACCACAACGGTAGCGGGATACAAGGGCAAAAGCGAGGGCACAACGACGCCGTCATAGGTCAGGAAACGATAAGGTTCGTCCGCGATCAGCAGGATGTCCCGGCCGAACTCCTTGCTTTTCGCGGCCATCACAGCGACCAAGGCCCGTAGTTCGTCTTCCGTGTACACCCGGCCCGTGGGATTGTGCGGAGAGTTGATCAGCACCACCCGTGTCTTGGGGCCGATGGCCTGCCCAACGGCGTCCAGATCCAGGCTGAAATCCCCGGGCCGGCCGGGTACTGGCGTCAGACGGCCGCCGAAATTTTCCGCATAGAACCCGTATTCCACAAAATAGGGCGCCGGGCAGAGCACTTCGTCGCCGGGCTCCAGCACGGCCCGGAACACGCTGTTCAAAGCGCCCGCCGCGCCGCAGGTCAGGATCACGTCCTGGGCGGACACGACTACTCCCTGTTCCCTGGATAAAAATGCGGCCAGGGCCTCCCGCGCCTCGGGATAGCCGGAATTGGGCATGTAACCGAAGCGTTGATCCCGGCGTGCCAATTGTTCCAGGGCGGAAAAGACCTCCTCGGGCGGGGCCAGGTCCGGATTGCCCAGACTGAAGTCGCACACCGCGTCCGCGCCGTGCCGGGCCTTGAGTTCGGCCCCGGTCTCGAACATCTTGCGAATCCATGAGGAACGTTGAATATAGTTTTGAATGTGCGGCGCTGTCACGACCATGGTTTGCGCTCTCTTAATCAGGGCACTTCAAGGCCCATTTTTCTGTATTCATTCAATTTATTGCGCAGGGTGCGCACGGAAATCCCCAAAAGCACAGCCGCCTGGGTCCTGTTGCCGGCGGTGTGGTTCAGGCTCTTGAAAATCAGGTGTCGCTCCACCTCATGCAGGGGCAGTATTTCCCCCTCTCCTCCGGAGATGGCCGACAACGCTTGGGAAACGGCGACCTGCGGGGCCGAAGCGGTTCCGGGGGCGCCTTTGGAAGCGCGTCCTTCGGGCGCGGCTTCCAGAACGGCCGTCATAGCCCCTTGATCGTCGTGAACAGGTGCCTTTGCCGCCTCGTCCTGCCAATCTCCGCTTTCATCCAGCAGGAAGTGCCGCGGCTCAATGGGAGAGCCCGCGCACAGCAGGGCCGCACGTTCCATCAGGTTTTGCAGCTCGCGCACGTTGCCCGGCCAATCATGGGCCAAAAGCCACTTCCTGGCCTCCTCGCTGATCCTGATTTTGCCCAGGGAGTACATCAAAGCGAAGCGAGAAACAAAATAATCCGCCAGCAGCAG
>DBNV01000084.1:10081-10548 GCA_002299865.1 Desulfonatronaceae bacterium UBA663
AGCCGGTAGTAGAGGTCCTGACGAAACTCCTTGGCTTCCACGGACCTGGCCAAATCGCGGTTGGTAGTGACCAGCACGCGCACATCCACGGGCACGGTTTCGCTGCCCCCGACCCGATCCAATTCCCCCTCCTGAAGCACCCGCAGCAGCTTAGCCTGCAGGCCCAGGTCCATTTCCGAAATCTCGTCCAGCAAGATCGTGCCGTTGTCGGCCAGCTCAAATTTGCCCAGCTTGCGGGTGATCGCCCCGGTAAAGGCCCCCTTCTCGTGGCCGAACAACTCGCTTTCCAGGAGGTGTTCGGGCAGGGCCGCGCAGTTTACAGCAACAAAGGGCTGGGCCGAACGGTCGCTGGCGTTGTGCAGGTAGCGGGCGAATATTTCCTTGCCCGTGCCCGACTCCCCGGAAATGAGGATGGTCGCCTTGGAGCGGGCCACCTGCTTGGCCAGGGCCAGGGATTTTTTGATGGT
>DBNV01000084.1:10935-11406 GCA_002299865.1 Desulfonatronaceae bacterium UBA663
TCGTGCTCCGGGCCGTGCTCCGGGGCGCGGGCATTTCTGAGAAACGTCGGCCGGACCGGTCAGCAGGGCGCGGACCTTCTCCCAGGACAGCGGTTCAAGCCAGTAGTCATGAGCCCCTAACTCCATAAATTTCTTGGCCTGTTCTGCGGAACCGTTCTCCGTGAACACGATCACCGGAGGCATAGGGACGCCCGAGCACTGCATGGCTGAAAGCAGATCCTCGGCCTTGAAGCCGGTCAGCCGATCCCGGCAGAACACCAGCAAGGGCTGTTGGAGCTGAAGGAACTTGAGGGCGCCGGGAATGGTCTCGGCCAGGCCCACGTCCAGTCCGGCCCGTTTCAGGGGCTGAAAAAGAGGGGTGACGATGGAGGTCGGGGCAAGAAACAGAATGGTCGGGACGGACATGACTTTTTCGTCTATCCGGAAAAAGATTGTTTTTCAATCGGTTCTTGCGCATGATGCCAGGATGAA
>DBNV01000031.1:0-5739 GCA_002299865.1 Desulfonatronaceae bacterium UBA663
CATGAACATCGCATCCCTTTAACCTCCTTCGTTAAATTTTTATTATTATTTATATACAAGATTATAAAAATTGTCAACAAAAAAAATAAAAAAAATATAATCGTGCTATTGCGTGGGGTGAAAAGAGACCACGACCCTAAGACAAGCTTTTGGCGCGTTTTCTGGAGTCCAGGGTGCACCTGTTCGTCGTGCTTGGCGAATCCGGGGGATTAGCCGGGCTGGTGACCCTGGAGGACGTGCTGGAGGAAATTCTTAGGCCGCGAGATCGTGGCTAAAGACCGACCAGATGGCGGATATGCGCGAGCCGGCCAGACAGCGCCGCAGCATGGTCGTGGGTCGGACGTTGAAAACCTTGTCAGCGGCGGACAAAACAGGTACGGTTCATCCTCATTCATCTTCCGCAACGAGGTAAAACACGCAACCGGTGAAATACCCATGAAAAAGATCAAGAACCCACGGACCGTATATTTCATCGCCTTTGCCCTGTTCCTGGCCGGCTTCGGCGCGCTTCTGTTCACGGGGCTCAAGCAGAACAGCATGTACTTCCTGAACGTCTCCGAGGCGTTGGCCATGCCCTCCGCAAAGATGCAACAGGTCCGTCTTTTCGGAACAGTGGCCTCCGAGGGGCTGGAGCACGATGCCCAGTTCCTTGGCGTGCGTTTTTTGCTGGCGGACAGTGAGAATCCGGACCTGCGCATTCCCGTAGAGTACCGGGGCGCGGTGCCCGACCTTTTCGAGCCGGGTGCCGAGGTTATCCTGGAGGGCGGTTTCGACGCACAGGCAGCGGGGCTTTTTTCCGCTACAACCCTAATGACTAGATGCCCGTCCAGGCATGAACAGGAAAACCGATCCGGTTGATCGCCGTATTCACCTTAATCTGAGCAGAAACGGTTCGCGGGCGATTGTTTCGCACTTAATGACTAGATGCCCGTCCAGGTATGAACAGGAAAACCGATCCGGTTGATCGCCGTATTCACCTTTAATCTGAGCAGAAGCGGTTCGCGGTCGATTGTTTCGCAGCGGATCGCTTTTATTTTGGAGGAAAAGCATGTATTGGATTCCCTACGCCAGTTTATTGGTTGCCTTGCTCATCTCCCTGGCGGCCGCCGCCGCTTGTGTTCATCAGGCCTGGCAAGGCCGTTCCCGTCGCCTGTCTTGGGTGGAAAACGCCCAGATCCTGGTTCTTGCCCTGACCACGCTGAGTTCTTTGTTCCTGCTCTGGGCCTTTTACAACCGGGACTTTTCCCTGCTCTACGTCAGCAGCCACTCCGACCTGGCCCTGCCGTTGGTTTACGCCCTGTCAGCGTTCTGGGCCGGTCAGGCCGGCTCCATGCTTTTCTGGGGCTGGTTGGTGGCGCTCTTCGGGGTGATCTGGATCTTTTCGCCCTGGTATCAGCGTTTCGGCGGGCAGACCAAGGTGTTTTTTTGGATTTTCTTCCTGGGGACCCAATCGTTCCTTCTTTATCTGCTCATCGGCGTGCAGAACCCTTTTCTCGTAATTTCTCCCGCGCCCCTGGACGGGCAAGGACTTAATCCGCTGCTGCGGCATGCAGGCATGCTCTTACATCCGCCGTTCATGTTTCTGGCGTACGCCGGTTTCACCATTCCGGCCTGTCTGGCCCTGGCCTGTTGGATCACCAATGAGGAGCAGTCCTGGATCAAGGCCAGTCACAACTGGACGTTAACAGCCTGGATCTTCCTTTCCGCCGGAAATCTCCTGGGCGCATGGTGGGCGTACATGGAACTGGCGTGGGGCGGATGGTGGGCCTGGGACCCGGTGGAAAACGCCTCCCTGATTCCTTGGCTTACCGCCACGGCGTTTCTGCACACAGCCCTGGTGGGGCAGGCCCGACAGGCTCTGGGCAAGACCAACGTCTTGCTGATAGTCTTGACCTTTATAATGTGTTTCCAGGCCACCTATTTGGTGCGTAGCGGCGTGGTCGAGTCCCTGCACGCATTTGCTGCCGTCGGGGCGGGCACGCCCTTGATGCTGTTCATGATGTTCAGCCTGATGATCACGGCCCTGGTGCTTTTCTTCGGCCAGGCGCGGGAAGATCGCCCCTTGAGCGGTCTGGTCAGCCAGCAAGGGTTACTGATTGTGGCCGTCTGGATTTTTTTGGTTTTGAGTCTGGTGGTGCTGCTGGGCACTTACTGGCCGGTGATCAGTCAACTGTGGACTCAGGCTCCCGTGGGTCTGACCGCCGAGTTCTACAATCGCGTCTGTCTGCCTCTGGCCGTCCTGATCGCGGTCTTGCTGGCCCTGGGTCCGTGGCTGCATTGGAAGCATGGGGTCAAACACGGCAAGTGGTTCGGCGTTCTGGTTGGGATCTGGCTTGGGCTCGTGGTGTTGCTCTGGGTCCAAGGTGTTAGGATTCCTCTGGCCCTGATCGGAGCCAGCGCAGGACTGGCTACTGTCTTTGGTATCGTCATGCTGTTCGCCCTGGATCCGTCCCTGCGCCGGCGCCGGACCGCCTGGGGGGCCTACGGCGTGCACCTGGGTCTGGCCGTGATGGTGCTGGGCGCGGCTATTTCTGGAGCGTACAAGCAGGAGGCCGACGCCGTGCTCAGTCAGGGCGAGAGTATGACCATTGGAGAATTCACCGCGACCTACACGGGTATGGAGTCCTGGAACACTCCGGCCAAGACGGTCTTCGCCTCCCGCCTGGAGATCAGCAGGGACGGCCAAGTAATCGGAGAGCTAACCCCGCAGCGCCGCCTCTACCGGGGCTGGGACCAGCCCTTTGCCGAGGTCGCGACGCGCTTCAGCCTGGGTACCGAGTTGTACGCCACGCTGCTGGGCTTCACCGAGGACAAGGTCGTCACCATCAGGATGAGTACTCATCCCTTGGTGAACTGGCTCTGGATCGGCTCGATCATGCTCTGCCTGCTTGGATTTTTGGCCGTGCGCAGAATCAGGGGCACGGAGCGCAACCTCGAGGGCCTCTCTGGGTCTTCCTAAGCGTGACCGCATGGAGCATGGGGCAGGGACTCTTCTGGAGCTTCGAGCGGTGAGCCATTTTTTCGGCCCGCGCCTCGTTTTTCGGGGTATCGACTTAGACCTCGCCCCCGGTGAGATCCTGTTGGTCATCGGCCCCAACGGGGCCGGCAAGTCCACGTTGCTGCACATTATGGCCGGCCTGCTGCATCCCGCCGCGGGCTCGGCGTATTGCCGACTGGAGCCTGGAGAGATCGGCTATCTGGGACACGGCACCTTTGTCTATCCCTTGCTCACCGCCCTGGAGAACTTAAGCTTCTGGGGACGGCTGTACGGTTTGCGCCCTGCCCGGGAAACCATCCTCGCCCTGCTGGACCGCGTCGGACTGAAGGCCGCGGCCCTGGAGCGGGCCGGGACCTTTTCCCGGGGCATGGCTCAGCGCCTCAGCCTGGCCCGGGTGCTTCTGATCAACCCGAAACTGCTGCTCCTGGACGAACCGGCCACGGGACTGGACACGGCCTCGCGCAGGCTGCTGGATCAGGAGATCGTCCGGGCCGGTGAGAGGGGGGCGGGAGTGGTCTGGACCAGCCACGACGGCCTTCGGGATCGAAGAATGGCCGACCGGCTCCTGGTCTTGGAGGATAAGCGCGCAGCTTTTCTCGGGCCGGTCGAAGATTACGACGGCTGGAGCGGTCATGCCTAGTTTTCTGGTGCTGGCCGCCAAGGATCTGAAGCTGATGCTCGGCTTGGGGCTTGGTTTGATCCAAACAGTGCTTTTGGGCCTGTTGATCATCTTCCTGTTCAGCCTGTCCCTGCCCATCGGCGAAACCATGACCGGCCAGGCCGCCGCAGCCTTGTTCTGGCTGGCCTCGGTTTTCGGACTGGTTTTGTTGTTCAATGCTCTGTATCATCTTGAAGAGCCCAACAACATCCGCTGGGGCTTGCTCCTGGCCCCGGTTTCCCCGTTGAGCGTGTTTGCGGGCAAGGCCCTGGCCGGGGCGCTCTTGCTGTTTCTGGCCCAAATGTTTTTTGTCGTCGGTTTGATCGTGTTTTTGGGGCAAAGCCTGCACGGTCAATGGCTGTGGGGACTGGGGCTTGTGCTTGGCGTAGACATCGGTTTAGTGATTCTGGGGTCGCTTTTGGGTGCGCTCAGCCAAGGGCAGGTCGCCAGGGAGTCGCTGCTCAGCGTGATTTTATTTCCCTTGCTCATCCCCTTGCTGCTGGGCGGGGTTCAATTGGGCGGGGCGCTTCTTTCCGGGGAAAACCTCATGGATCAATCCCAATGGCTGATTCTGATCCTAGCCTTTAACGCGCTGTTCTGCGCCGTGGCCTTAATCCTTTTTCCCCTGGTTTTTCGCGAAGGATAGCCGACAATTGAAGAAATCAACGTATTCGCTTTCCATCCTGGCTGTGGCTGCGGGCGTGATGCTGGTTGCGGCCCACTGGGCCATCTGGTTCCATGCGCCGGTTGAGGCGACCATGGGGCTGTTGCAGAAGGTGTTCTATCTCCATCTGCCTCTGGCTTGGTGGGCCTTGATCAGTTTTTTCATCGTCTTTGTGGGCAGTGTCGGCGTATTGTTGCGCCGCAGCGACTTTTGGGACCATTTGGCCGGGGCTGCGGCGGAGATCGGCGTGTTGTTCAGCGGCCTGGCCATGATCACCGGATCGCTCTGGGCCCGTTCGGCTTGGAATGTCTGGTGGACCTGGGACCCCCGGCTGACCACCACCCTGATCATGTGGTTCGTCTATATGGGTTATCTAGTCCTGCGCACTGCACCGCTGCCCCACGTCAAGCGCCGCACCCTGTGCGCCGTGCTGGGCGTCGTGGCCTTCGTGAATACCCCCTTGGTCTTTTTTTCCACTAGGCTTTGGCATAGCATTCATCCTTCGGTGGTGTTCTCCCCCGGCGGGGGCATGGAGCCGGAAATGTGGCAGGCCATGTTTGTTTCCCTGGCGGCGGTGGGCTTGCTCTGGGTGGTTCTCCTGCTGTTTCGCTCCAGGCAGATGGCCCTGCAGGCTCGCCTGGACGGACTGTGGGCCGCCCGGTTGTAGCGCGGCCTTTGCCGGTCGTATGACGTTGTCGCCGTACGGCGACGGCGGTCCATGGCAAATGAAACAATTTACGCTGCTCACAGACACGGCCCACATGCCTGACGGCCATCTCTTTCCCTGTCAAGAGCGATGATTTGGTCAAGAGGGGGGCTTTTAGAAGCGGCAACCCGCGATCACTTGCAGGAGTGATGGCTAGATCTCAAATCTAGGGAGGGCATGTGAGCGGCAACACCTTTGGACGTCTGTTCCGACTGACCACCTTTGGCGAGTCCCATGGAGCCGGCCTGGGCGGAGTGATCGACGGCTGTCCGGCGCACATCCCATTGGGCGAGGAGGTCATCCAACGCGAGCTGGACCGGCGCAAACCCGGACAAGGACTCGGAACCACCGCCCGGAAGGAGACCGATCAGGTCAGGCTTCTTTCCGGGGTGTTCGAGGGGATGACCACGGGAACGCCCATCGGTTTTGTGATTTTCAATCAGGACCAACGCAGCCGCGATTACTCCCACTTAGAGCACGTGTTCAGACCGGGGCACGCGGATTTCACCTATCAGGCCAAGTACGGAATCCGGGACCATCGCGGCGGCGGACGCTCCTCGGGCCGGGAAACCGTCAGCCGAGTGGTCGGCGGGGCTGTTGCCCAGGAATTTCTGCGCGCCATGGGGATCACGGTCCAGGCGTACGCCGTGGAATTGGGAGGAATCGCGATCCAAGGTCCACCTATCCTGAATGGCCTCGCAGATAGCCTCGCA
>DBNV01000031.1:6102-8688 GCA_002299865.1 Desulfonatronaceae bacterium UBA663
GCCTCGCAGACGGCCTCGCAACACGCCCTTTTTTCGCGGCCCGAGCCGAGGTCGTGCCGCTGTGGGAGGAGCGTATTCAGGCAGTGCGCTCCCAGGGCGACACCCTGGGCGGGATTGTGGAGATTGAGGCTCTGGGTGTTCCTGCCGGGCTGGGCGAGCCTGTCCTGGACAAGCTGGACGCCCGGCTGGCTTACGCCCTGATGGGCGTGGGCGCGGTCAAGGCCGTGGAGATCGGTGCCGGAATGCGGGCCGCAAGACTTCTGGGCAGCGAGAACAATGATCCGATTCTTCCGAACGGCTTTGCCTCCAACAACGCCGGCGGCGTCCTGGGCGGTGTCAGCAGCGGTCAGCCCCTGGTCGTCCGGGCCGCGATCAAGCCCATTCCATCCATTGCCAAACCGCAACGCACCGTGGATCGTCAGGGTCGCGAGGTGGAACTGACCATTGGAGGACGCCACGACATCTGCGCCATTCCCCGGATTGTGCCTGTGCTCAAGGCCATGGTTTGTCTGACTCTGGCGGATATGGCGCTTTTGCAGCGCGCAGTGCGGGCTTACGCCCGCAGTGTGAGTGCGGGCGGGCTTTTTACATCGAAAGACTTTGCGGATGCGGGTGACAGGACGTCACCCCGACGATCGTGAGATCGTCTGGAGGCCAACGGAAAAGCGGACAGCGCCGCGCTTTTCCGTTGGCCGAAACGTCGAAAATGTTAGGACGGATTTTCGACGTCGTGTACAACAAAAATGCATTTGAGTCCGGTCTGGAGAACAGACCTTCGCAAAAACCATGCTCAGGAGTTTGCATTGAAATCCGATTTCAAGAGCCATCTGAAAGAGGCCGTCCTGGCCGTGTTGCCCATCACGCTGGTGGTCATCTTGCTGCAGGTTTTTCTCGTTTCCCTGCCTTGGGAGGTTTTCGCCCGTTTTCTCATCGGCGCGGCCATGGTTCTTGTCGGCTTGCTGCTTTTTCTCCAGGGAGTGAGACTCGGCCTTTTGCCCATAGGCGAGGCCGTGGGCAGCGAATTGCCCAAACACGGGTCCATGCTCTTCCTGCTTTTTTTCGCCTTCATCCTCGGTTTTGTGGTGACCGTGGCCGAGCCGAACGTGCGCATACTTGCCCTTCACGTGGATTATGTGTCCGACGGCATGATCGGCAGCAATCTTTTGATCCTGACCGTGGCCACAGGAGTGGCGTTCTTCGTGGCCGCGGCCATGTTGCGCATTGTTTTGCGCGTGCCCATCGCCTGGCTCTACGGTGTCAGCTATCTGGCGATCATCATTCTTTCCTACATCACTCCCGCGTCCTTCGTGCCCATTGCCTTTGACGCCGGCTGGGTGATCACCGGCCCCGTGACCGTGCCGTTCATTCTGGCCTTAGGATTGGGCAGTGTGGCGGTCATGGGCGGGCGATCCTCTTTTTCCGACGGGTTTGGCCTGGTCGGTCTGGCTGCCATCGGTCCGGTGATCGGCGTGATGATCTTGGGGATGATCTACGGATGAACACGATCCTGCCATTTCTGGATTTCAGCCATGTTTCCGTGGGGGTGCTCCAGGCTCTGGTCCCCCTGGTGATTTTTTTTCTGTTCTTCCAGGTGGTCTATCTTAAGCTGCCTCGGATGTTCGTGGTCAAGATGATCAAAGGAATCGGCCTGTGCGTCGCGGGATTGATCCTGTTTTTGCAAGGCGTTCAAGTGGGATTCATGCCCGTGGGAGAGGACATGGGAGAGGTTCTGGGGACGATGCATAGGGCGTGGCTGCTCATGCCCATCGGCTTTTTACTGGGGCTGGCGGCCACCCTTGCCGAACCGGCGGTGCACATTCTGAGCAACGAGGTGGAAAAAGCCTCCTCGGGCAGTATCCGTAAAAAGACTATTCTAGCGACCCTCTCCTTGGGCGTGGCCCTGTTCGTGGCCCTGGGCATGGCCAGGATCATCTACGGCGTGCCCATTCATTATCTCCTTGTTCCCGGGTTTTTATTGGCGCTGGTCATGATGCGCTTTTGCGAGGCGACTTTTGTCGCCATTGCCTTTGACGCCGGAGGGGTGGCCACCGGCCCGATGACCGTGATCTTTGTTTTGGCCGTGGCCCTGGGCATTGCTGCGGCCATAGAGGGCCGGGATCCCATCCTGGACGGCTTCGGCTTGATTGCCCTGATCGCCTTGGCCCCGATTCTCTCGGTCATGGCTCTTGGAATGATCATCACCTTTGTGAAGACAAGGAGTTGAGCATGGAGTTGGGCATTCCTTTTGATCTGATCGTAACCATCGTGAACAAAGGCGGCAGCGAGACCATCATCCAGGCTTCCAAGTCCGCCGGAGCCGAGGGCGGGACGATCATTTTCGGTCGCGGCACGGGAATCCGGGAGAAGAAGATGCTCTGGGGCATCCCCATCGAACCGGAAAAGGACATCATCCTGACCATTGTTCCCCGGGACAAGACGCAGGCCATTCTCAAGGCCATTGTGGAGCAGGGCGACCTGAACAAGCCGGGCGCTGGAATGGCTTTTGTGGTGGAGTTGAAAACAGTCGCCGGCATCTGCCATCTGTGCTCGCCGGAGGCGTAGTGCGGGCGGGCAAAGCCCGCAGTG
>DBNV01000031.1:9082-9896 GCA_002299865.1 Desulfonatronaceae bacterium UBA663
AGTGCGAGTGGGAGTGGGAGCAATTAAAGAGACTGTCGGTTTCTAGAATTGCAGGATCATGACCAGGTTGTAAGCATCCATTCTGCGGTCCTGTTCACCCGGTGCAGGGAAATTAAGATATAAAGCCGGCATTATTGGAGAAGTTAGTGGTGTGCCATTGGCTAGAATTCTGACAATTCCTCGTCTGCCATCAGGAGCGCCGTCATAGTGCGTATCTAATCGTTGGGCTACATCATTAGGCACCCCGGGAAAAACCAGACAATTTCGGATCACGCCATTTTCTGTTGTACATCCAAAAAAACCTACGGCTAGATTTGTTTTTCCAGTGTATCCACCACTGACGGTGCGTTGAAAAATATTCTTGCCCCCGCAACCAACACCACCTGTAGGCATGAGGCCCATGACATCACTCTGAATCATGGCGCAAATATCCAGACCTGCGGCCTGGGTGACTTCAATGATATTATTAGGTCTATTTACCTCATTCAAGCCCATAAAACCATCAAACCGCCCATTGCTCGGATCAACTGTCCCCCCATTAGCCGTCCCATCGCCTAAATACTGCCCGCGTCGGTCGTAATACGCATAGACCACGGTTTTCCAGGCCTCGAAAAAGCCTTTGTTGACCCTGCTGATCTGGGCGGAGTGAAAGATGGCACCCCCTTTCATTATTGCGGCCAGGATCAGGCCGATGATGACCAGGACAATGGCCATCTCAATGAGGGTAAAGCCGGGAGGTCTGTCTTGGGGCATGATTGCCTTTGCTTCCTTGGCCCAGGGTAAAAATTAGACCGGGCCAAGGATCGGGCCAAGG
>DBNV01000031.1:10251-10501 GCA_002299865.1 Desulfonatronaceae bacterium UBA663
GCCAAGGATCGGGCCAAGGATCAGAAGACGGGTTAAAAATCTAAGACATAGCCAACAGTAAAGACGTTTGACCTAGAGGCTGCTATATCACGCGGCCACGTTCGAGGGCCCATGTCGATTGCTGCCCCCGCAGCAGTGCCGAATGCATAAGTACCCGGAATAAGGCCAGTGGCAACAGTCGTCAGGTTAAGAACTCTGCCGAAATTGCCTCCTTCAAGGCCATCAACAACTGTATCGAATCGGACAGCAA
>DBNV01000132.1 GCA_002299865.1 Desulfonatronaceae bacterium UBA663
TCTTAGATTCTGCAACAGATGCAAAAAGCAATAGTAAGCGGGGACTGCGATGAGCACGATATCTCCGGACTTGGTCATGCAGTGCAAGGCCATATTCAGGGCTTCCAGACACCCTGAAGTGACAATGATCTCCTCTAAGCCGGGCAGGAAACGCTGCCTTCGGCGGCGCGCAAGGCGATCTGTCTACGCAATGCGGCGTTGCCCTTGATGGTTGCATCCTCAAGCTGCGGCCATGGGTGCCCGGATCTTCTTTCTTGCTTTTTTTCTCTGAAACGGATATTTTTTTCGATTGTACCTTATGGACGGAAAATTCCGAAATTTTGAGGAGCAAGAGCAGCCATGACCCGCAAAGATAGAACTGAAGGCATATACAGCCGCCGGGAAGTATTGGATGAAAGCGAACGCAGACAGTATTATCAGATTCACCTCAAGGACCTGCTGACCTATGCCTACCGCTATTCCGAGGACGTCAAGAAGCGCTTCGACCGGGCCCAGTTCAGCCCCGATAAGTTCAAGGTCCTCAACGACCTGAAACACATCCCGATCATCAAAAAAAAGGAACTCATTTTTCTGCAGACCATGGGACCGCGCCTCGGCGGACTTCTGACCAAGGGTCTCGGTGAGCTGCGCCGGATATTCCTATCTCCTGGTCCCATCTTTGACCCGGAAGACCGGGCGGATGACTACTGGGGATGGACCGAGGGCTTTTACGCCACCGGCTTCCGCCCCGGCGACATAAATATAATCACCTTCAACTATCATCTCACGCCCGCCGGTCTGATGTTTGAAGAACCCCTGCGCAATCTCGGATGCGTGGTCATTCCCGCCGGACCTGGCAACAGCAACACCCAGCTGGACATCATGCAGAAACTGCGAGTCACCGGATATGTCGGCACGCCCAGCTACCTGATGCACTTGTCCCAGAAGGGCGAGGAACAGGGACTGAACCTGCGCAAGGACCTGTTTCTCGAAGTGGCTTTTGTCACCGGCGAAAAGTTTCCGGAAAAACTGCGCTCCACCCTGGAAAAGAAATTCGACATCATTATGCGTCAAGGATACGGCACGGCGGACGTAGGCTCCATCGGCTACGAATGCTTCCATAAAAACGGCCTGCATATTTCCAACCGCGTCTTCGTGGAAATCTGTCACCCGGACACCGGCATCCCCCTGAAGGACGGGGAAGTGGGGGAAATCGTGGTCACCGCCTTCAACAAGACCTATCCTTTGATCAGGCTGTCCACCGGAGACTTGTCCTACATCGACCGCGCGCCCTGCCCCTGCGGACGTACTTCTTCCCGACTGGGAAACATAGTCGGCCGCGTGGACACCACCGCGCGCATCAAGGGCATGTTCGTCTATCCGCACCAGGTCGAACAGGTAATGTCCTCCTTCGAGGAAATCAAGCGCTGGCAGATTGAGGTCACCAATCCCGGCGGTATTGACGAATTGACGTTGTACATCGAAGTCAGCCAGTTCAAGCGCGAGGAGGAACTGTTCCACAATTTCCGGGAGAAGATCGGTCTGCGCCCCGACCTCAAGATCGTGGCCCCGGGCACGCTGCCGGCCCAGATCCGGCCCATTGAGGACAAGCGAAAATGGGATTAAGAGTCGGCCGAACGTTGCCTGGCCTGCTTTTTTCTCTGGCATTGCTGCTTTTCACGGGGTGCGCCCGGCTCGCTCCCTCGCCTGAGCCCGTTTCTCCTGTCCCCCCTGCTCCCTCAATCCCGCCTCCTCCGGGCACACTGTTTTCGGCCGATCATGACCGAATCGACCTGAAGGAACTGGGCCGATTGGCCTTTTTTGCGGACTACATCCTGATCGGTGAGAGCCACGCCAACCCATGCGATCACCAATTCCAAGAAAACGCCTTGGTCGCGCTGGTCCAAGCCGGTCTTGCACCCGGACTGGGCCTCGAGATGCTCCCCTGGAGCGTCCAGGATGTTCTGGACGCTTTCAATGCCGGACAAACTCCGCTGGAACTGCTCGAAGAGCAACTGGACTGGAATGCCTACTGGGGCCATTCCTTTGACCTCTATGCCCCGATTCTGGCCCGGGCGCAGTCTTTAGGCGTCCCTTTGGTGGCCTTGAACACACCCAAGGACCTGCAGAATCGGATCAGGGAAGTTGGTCTGGAAGGTATCCCGGAAAATGAACGCGGCATGCTTCCAGCCGCGATCATCCCCCCTCCTCCCGAACAAATTGCACTGTTGGAGAAGGAGTACCTGCGCCACGTCCGGATGACACATGGCCGACACGAGGGCTTCGATCAGGAACGTTTTTTCCTGATCCAATCCCTGTGGGACACGCAGATGGCTCATATCGCGGCAACATGGCGCAGGGCCGAAAAACGGCCCTTGATCATCCTGACCGGAGCGGGCCATGTGAATTACGGCCATGGAATCGCCCATAGGCTCTCCATTCTGGACGACGCCCCGCGCATCCTCAGCATAACGCCCTGGCGGGGAGGAGAGAGCCTTGCCCCGGCCGTGGCGGACATGTACTATTATTGCCCAAAAGCCCGGAAGCCCCCCCTGGGAATAATCATCGCCTGGGAAGAGGAACACGCCGTGATCACGCTGGTCCTGCCCGGATCCAGGGCCGAATCCGCCGGACTCATGCCCGGCGACGTCCTGCTCAGGGTGAACGGCAAAGCCGTGACCGACCTCAAAGTCCTGCATCAAACCGGCAAGGCCGCAGTCACCCAAAACACACCTCTGGCCCTGGAAATCCTGCGCAACAAAACAGTCATCCCCGTGGAAGTCCTTTTCACCCCCTAAACGCATCGTGCCTGAACTTCCTGAAGTGGAAACCATCGCCCGCGGTCTTCGTCCGTTGCTCGTCGGGCGCACCATCACCGGCGTGTCCATCCTTGGCCCTCATCTCATCCCAAAGCGCGGGAAAAACTTTGAGGAGCAGATGATCGGAAAGCGCATTCTTGACGTTTACAGGCGCGGAAAAATATTGATTGTCGAACTGGATAACATGAACCGGCTGGCTTTTCATCTGCGCATGACAGGCAGGCTGGGGCTGATGCCCTCGGGAGAAAAACCGGGACAACACGTCCATCTGCTCTTGGCCTTGGACGACCAAACGTCGCTTTTTTTCCAGGACCAGCGCAAGTTCGGAACATGCGCTCTCTTTGCGGCGGGGGAACTGGAAGCCTGGCCGTTTTACGCCGGTCTGGGGCCGGAGCCGCTGGCCATGGACAAAGAGGAATTCGCAGCCCGTCTGAAGGGGAAAAGGGGCCGGATCAAGGGCTTGCTGCTGGATCAGCGCTTCATTGCCGGCATCGGCAATATTTACGCCGACGAAAGCCTGTTCAGGGCCGGCATCCATCCGGCCCTGGCCGCGGACAGACTGACTCCGGGACAAATCGGCAAACTGCATGCCGCAGTTCAAGACGTGCTCACCGAGGCCATCGCCGCCGGCGGCAGCTCCATCAGGGATTACCGCACAGCAGCGGGCCTGGCGGGCGCCTTTCAAGAAACCTTTCAAGTCTATGGATGCAAGTCTCTGCCCTGTCATCGTTGCAAAGGCATAGTCCAGACGACGAGAGTGGCCGGACGGACCTCCTCATTCTGTCCGCGTTGTCAACCCAGGCCATAGCCACGGGGGATATCCCCCGTATGTGAAACCTATTGCTTGCGCGGATACCGTCCGCAGGTGAAACGCTCGCCTTCGGGACAATACCCCAACGCCTCACAGCGCGGACCGAAGGTCTGAAACACCACGGGCAGTTCCCGGCGGCAAATGGCGAGCATTTGGTCGGCCATGGCCCGGATTTCCCACTGGGCCCGCTCGCAGCAGCGCAAGGCGAAAAAGTGCAGTAGACTGCGACAATTCATGGTGATCACGATCTTGCTCTCCGCGGCCTGGGGCAGGACAAAACGGGCGTCTTCGTTGGCCTTGACCCCTTTACGTCCTCTTTCCTGGAGCAATTCCCGCAAACGACCATAGGTTCCGGCAGCCTCTGCCATGAAATGCTCAAAAAGCGCTCTGGCTTCGGGAATCTCGGCGATCTGGGGGGGCAGCACGTACTCGAATTCGCTTTCATTTACGTAGCGCTGGCTTTGCTGGGAGTAAGAAGCCAGGCGGTGGCGGACCAACTGATGGGTCAGGGCACGGGAGATGCCCTCCACGGCGAAGGTAAAGCTGACGTGCTCGATGGGACTGTGATGGCCGGACTCCAGGATGTCGCTAACAAACCGGGCCTGCTCCTCCAGGCTGACTTCTCCGGCAAGCAGACGAGGCCAAAGTTCGCCAACGTATCCCGGGCTGTAACACTGCCGAAAGGATGCGTAGATCAAGGAAAGGGGGTTCGGTGTCGAGGCCAGCAGACGAACCTGGAGTTTGGCAAGGGGCATGGCTTTGTGGGGTTGGGTGTCTTAGTCCAGATCCAGCCGGCCCCGTTCCTGGACTTGAAACGAGGCCGGCATCTGCAACCGCAAGTGCGCGAACGCCCTGGGCGTGGCCATCCGGCCGCGGGCCGTGCGTTTCAGAAAACCGCACTGAATCAGATAGGGCTCGTAGATATCCTCAATGGTCCGCACTTCCTCGTTGCAGGCCACGGCCAAGGTCTTCACACCTACGGGGCCGCCCTGGAAATGTTCAACAAGGGTGGTCAAGATCCGGCGATCCATCTGATCCAGACCGTGTATATCCACATCCATGCGGCCCAAGGCTTCCCTGGCCAGCTCTGCGGTGATCCGCGCCCCGCCCTGCACCGAGGCGAAATCGCGCACCCGACGCAGCAGACGGTTGGCAATGCGCGGCGTGCCCCTGGCCCTGCGGCCGATCTCCAGGGCTCCGTCGTCGCTGATGGGCGCTTGCAAGAGCGCGGCGGCGCGGCGGATGATCGCGGCCAATTCCGCTTCGCTGTAGAACTCCAATCGAAAGATGACCCCGAACCGGTCCCGCAGGGGCGACGTCAGAAGGCCCAGCCTAGTGGTCGCGCCCACCAGAGTGAACGGCTCCAGGTCGATCTTCACGGTCCGGGCCCCCGGCCCCTGACCGATGATCAGATCCAGCTTGAAATCCTCCATGGCCGGATACATGATTTCCTCCACGTTGGCGGGCATCCGGTGAATCTCATCGATGAACAGCAGGTCATGCCGGCCCAGATTTGTGACAATGGCCGCCAAATCTCCGCTGCGCTCCAGGACCGGACCTGAGGTGGTCACCAGGTTGACGCCCAGTTCATTGGCCATGATCTGGGCCAGGGTGGTCTTGCCCAACCCCGGGGGGCCGCAAAACAAGGTGTGATCCAGGGCCTGCCCCCGCTCCCGGGCCGCCTGCAGGAAAATGCGCAGATTGGCTCGCAGGTCGTTCTGCCCGGTGAAATCATCCAAACGCCTGGGGCGGATGCCTTCATCCATGGATCCGGTGTGATGCAAACTCATCTCATGCCCTCTTGGCCGCCAGGCGTTTGAGTGCCACGCGGATCATCTCACCTACGCCCAAGTCCGCCTCCTCGCGCATGATCTCATCGACCAAGGGCGCGACCTCGGCCTCGCCGTATCCCAGGTTGGTTAATCCGGCCAGGATGTCGCCGCGCTGCCACGAGGACGTCGGCATGGCGTCGGCCTGCGGTGCAACGGGCAGCACCTTCAGCTTGTCCTGCAACTCCAGCAGGATGCGCTGGGCGGATTTCCGGCCGATGCCCGGCACTTTGGCCAGGCTGTAACCATCCTGACGGACAACGGTTTTGCGCAACGCGGGCAGGTCAAAGTGGGACAGGATCGCCAACGCAGTTTTGGGACCCAGTTTGGAGACGCCTAAAAGGACCTCGAAGGCCGTTCGCTCTTCCCAGGAGGAAAAAGCGAACAGCTCCAGGACGTCCTCCCGCACCAGGGTGAATACGTAGTAGGCGGCCTGCTCGCCTTGCTCGGGCAGGGAGTGCAGCAGTCGCAACGGCAGGACCAGATTGTATCCCACGCCGCCCTGGGTCAGGAGTACACAGCCCCTGGCCGTCTTCAGGAAAACTTGCCCTTGCAGGTAGCCGATCATAATTTGGCGTTCGAGGTTTTGGCCAGTCCGGCCAAACGCAAAAAGCGACGCTGGTTCACATGGCACACGGCTACGGCCAGGGCGTCGCTGCAATCCGGCGTCCAATCCGGTCTGCTCACCCCGAGCAGCCTGGCGACCATGAACGCCACCTGTGATTTGTCAGCCCGCCCCACGCCCACGAGGCTTTTTTTGATCATGGTCGGCTCGTAGCTGAACACCGGAACCCCGGCCTGTGCGCAGGCCACGATGGCCGCGCCGCGGGCCTGTCCCAATTTCAGAGCCGATGCCGCGTTGCGGGCCTGAAAAACATTTTCCACAGCACTTTCCTCGGGACGATGCAAAGCTATGATTTTACGCAATTGGGAAAAAATCCATCCCAGCCGGTGATCCAGGCTCGCGGAAATCTCAGTCCGGATGATTCCGGCGTCCACCAGCAAGAGGGTGCCGGAAATCTCGCTGATCACCCCGTACCCGGTAATCCTGGAGCCGGGATCAACACCCAGAACGATCAGGACCGCCTCCTGTACGCACCGCGGCAAGACATCCAGGATCACGAGACACGGCCGACCGAGTTCTCCGGGCGACCCCGACACACCTACTCATCCTGCATGACTTCATCGGGAAAATCACAGTTCACAAAAACGTTCTGCACGTCGTCATAATCTTCCAGCGCCTCCACCAGCCGCACGATTTTGCGTGCGGTTGCCACGTCCACGGGTGCCAGGTTCTGCGGGACCATGCTTACTTCCTCGTTCTTGGCCGCAAGTCCGGCTTGAACAAAGGCCTGTTGGACGTTCTGGAAATTCTCCGGCGAGGAATGCACCTCCCAAAAATCTCCATCTTTCTGAATGTCCTCCACCCCGGCATCCAGCCCGACCTCCAATAACTGCTCATCCGTGTGGGCCTTGCGGTCGAAACTGAACACCCCTTTTTTCTCGAACATCCAGGCCACGCAGCCCGTTTCGCCGAGGTTGCCGCCATTTTTAGAAAAAATATGACGAATATCAGCCACGGTCCTGTTTCTGTTGTCCGTGGCCGCTTCCACCAGCACGGCCACCCCGCCCGGACCGTAGCCCTCGTAGGTGATTTCATCCAGGGTTTCCGCGCCAAGCTCGCCGGTGCCCTTTTTCAGTGCCGTTTCAATCTTGTCCTTGGGCAGATTCACAGTCTTGGCTGCAGCAATGGCCGAGCGCAGCCTGACATTGATGTCCGGATCGCCGCCGCCGGCCCGGGCCGCGAGCATGATTTCCTTGGTCACCTTAGTGAAGATTTTGCCCTTCTTCTTATCCTGCACGGATTTGCGGGCTTGAATGTTCTTCCATTTACTGTGTCCGGCCACATCTAAAATCCTCTTTAAGTTTGTCGTTATTTAAGTATCCATGCTGGGTTGGGCTGGGTTGGCGTCCCGCTTTCGGCCTTGTCGTTCGGCTTCGCCCGGCTTCGCCTGTCTGACTAGCAGGGGCGGGGCAACCCCGCCCCTGCTACTACGCCTTCCTGCCCAGGGCGATATAAAACATTTCCTTGCTCTCCGCACGTGAACTCTTGGGTTTGAACCCCTGCACCCGCGCGAATTCGAGGCGCATCTGGTTCAAAAGGGTCTTGGCTTCCTGGGCTTCAAAAAACTTGACCACAAAGGCGCCGCCTTTTATCAAGCATTCTCGACAGATTGCAAGGGCCTCAAAGGCCAGGTCCAGAGATTTGGCCTGATCCGCAAACTTGATCCCCGTGGTCTTGGGAGCCATGTCGCTAAGCACCACGTCGAAAGGCCCTTGTTCAGCCATGAGACGACCTGTGCCGGCTTTGTCAAACACGTCGCCTTGCAGGAAAAGCCCTTGTCCGGGCAGTTCAATATCTAGTGGATTCAGATCCACGGCCAGCAGCCGTCCACTTGAACCGATTTTTTGCGCCGCGTACAAGGACCAGGAACCAGGCGCCGCGCCAAGGTCCAGCACGCGTTGCCCAGGCCGCAGCAGCTTAAAGCGCTTGTCCGCCTCCTTAAGCTTGTACACGGACCGCGCCGGATAATTGTCCTGTTTGGCTTTTTGAAAATAATGGTCGCGGTAGGTCTTCACGGTGGTCTCCATGCGTTACGGCCACCATTCATTACCCCAAAGCGCCATCAAGGCCAAGCCTTATGACCAGCCTTCAAAAACGCCCGGTGCGTGTTCAGGTTGTCAATCAATTCGGACAACGCCAATCCCTGGACCCGGCGTTTTCGTCGGCCGTTCGTCCTTTCCGGACAAGGACGCCTTTTTCTCCGGATGCACGGCTCCCGACGAACTGATGGCCGAGGCGACATGGATTTAAGAGGCAAGGCCTCGACGATGAACCCCGCCCCTTCCGCTCCCCGGCCCATGGCCGCCAGCACGGTTCTCAGAAGATACAACGCCGGGGCGTTCACGCCC
>DBNV01000131.1 GCA_002299865.1 Desulfonatronaceae bacterium UBA663
AGCAACGCCCCCATGAGGCCACGGAAAAAATGACGTTTCATATATGGTTGCTTCCCTGAAAAAAAAGTCGTGCCAAGTCAGGCAGGCACGTTACGCATGCATGAATGATGGAAAACAGCCCTCGCGCTGCCGCGTTTGCCGAACTTAGCCGATGAGGGAGTTTTGGCGGTGAAAAACCGAACCCGAAAGCCATCTCCCGTGATCATTTACAGCCGATCCGGGCCGATCAGGAGGCCCCCGCGCCCTCACGCAGCCAGTGCAAGAGGCTGATGTTCACTTCGATTCTGGCCGCCGCTAGTTCCGCAGCCAGCCACGCGTCAAAAGCCTCCTGAAGCTTGCGCTCCACCAGGATGCGCTCCACCACAAGATAAGCCTGGGCCAGATCCACGATCCTGCCGGGAGTTTTTTCAAGCAGGATAACCGCCTGATATCCCTGACCCTCCAAAACCTTCGCCCCGGAATTCTGCCCCGGCTCCAGCCCCTCCAAAAAAGACCGCCAGTCTGTCGGGATATTATTCTCGTGCAACGTGTATCTGTGGACTTCGACTCTGTCAAAACGCATCCCCAGAGCAACGGGGTCCTCTTCCTGACGGGCCAGTTCCAAAACCTTTTTCACGGACTCTTTGTCCGGCCCCTGGATATACAGGAACCGAACCTTGGGGTGGAGATAAAAGTCAACGATGTTCTCGCGATAAAAGGCGTCAACCTCTTGGTAGTCGATGGAAATCTGCGGTCTGAGCACCTTCTGGAAGAGCTTTTCCTGATTCAATGAGACTCTGACTTGCTCCCGCCAAACGTCCAGATCAATATATTCCTCCACCAGCATCTGCTCAAAGGCACCCTCCGGGTAGTCGGCCCGCACCTTGGCCTCCACCGCGTCCAGTTCATCCTCGCTGACCGCCTTTCCCTGCTTTGCGAGGAATTGGGACGCCAGCAGGCCGACCACCATGTCCGAAAGCACCATGCCGTACTCGGCCTGGAGATGCTCCAAAGAAGGGATGTCGCTTTTGACGCCGACGAGATGCCTTAGGTCATGCTTGGCTTTGAGCTGTTCCAGGTAGATGGGTTCACCGTTGACCCGCGCAACAACACCCTCATTGGAGGGCGACGCGCAGGCGACGGCGAGGAACGAGAAAAACCAAACAAAAATCAGGAACCGTGCAGGATTTGAGATCATGAACGTATCTATTGTCCTCACCGCCCCTTCCGACATAGCGCTGACAGCTCCTTGATCGCCTGGACCAGGTGCATATAATTAGCCGCCTTGTCCGGAAAGCGCAACTCCAAACGTCCCGGCGGCAACAGGCGGACCCATTCCCGACGCTGCATCACCCAGGACACCACGGTATCAATCAGCTCCTGATCAACGCTTTCGGAAAGGGTCACGAGGACCTTTCCCGGCAGCAGGTCGGCCTTGGCCGCCCCGAGTCCGCCAAGCAGGCGCTTCAGTTCCAAAACGGCCATAAAGGTCTCCAACTCCTCGGGAAAAGGCCCGAAGCGGTCCTTGATTTCAGCGGCGATTTCCGCGACCGCCTCGTTGGAAGCGGCGGACGACAAGGCCTTGTAGTAATGTAAGCGCTCCCGCGTCTCCGGCACGTACTCCTCGGGGATGTGCGCCGGGTAGGCCACGTTCATCTCGGTCTGGGCCTGTTCTCGCAGTACCTCCCCCTTCAGGCGACGCACCTCGTTTTCCAACATTTCCAGAAACAGTTCCAGCCCGACCCTGGAAATCATCCCGGATTGGCTCTCGCCCAAGATGTTGCCCGCGCCGCGCAACCGGAGATCCTCCATGGCCACGGAAAAACCCGCGCCGAGGTAGTCCATGTCTAAAATCACCTGCAAACGTTTCCGCGATATTTCCGACAAGGCGTCCAGGGAATGCACCACGAAATAGGCAAAAGCCTGGCGCTCGCTGCGCCCCACCCGCCCCCGCAGTTGATAAAGCTGGCCCAGGCCGAACATCTGGGCCTGATCCACGATCAAGGTGTTGGCCCGGGGGAAGTCCAGCCCGGACTCGATAATCGCCGTGCACACCAGAATGTCCAATTCTCCATGCCAAAATCGGCGCATGCTTTCTTCCAGCCGGGCGGCGCTCATCTGGCCATGGGCCATTCCCACCCGGGCCTGGGGCGCCAGGGACTGTACGTACTGCTCCATTTCCTCCAGACCATGCACCCGGTTGTGCACCCAAAAAATCTGACCGCCCCGCTCCAGCTCGCGCAGCAAAGCCTGACGGATAATGTCCGGATCGCGCTCCAGTAAAAATGTCTGTACAGGCTTACGGTCTGCGGGCGGGGTCTCCATCACGCTCAAGGAGCGAATACCGGACAGGGAAAGCTGAAGGGTCCTGGGGATCGGCGTGGCCGTAAGCGTCAGCACGTCCACGTTTTTGCGCAACTTTTTCAGCTTTTCCTTGTGGTTCACCCCGAAACGCTGCTCCTCGTCCAGAATCAACAAGCCCAAATTGGGCAGGTGTACGTCGTCGGAAAGCAGGCGGTGGGTACCGATGAGAATATCCACGGTCCCACGACCGGCGGCCTCAAGGACCCGCTTTTGCCGCACCTGGGGCACAAACCTGCTGAGCATGGCCACCTGCACCGGGAAATGCTCCATCCGGGCACGAAAATTCTGGTAATGCTGTTCGGCCAGGATCGTAGTCGGGCAAAGCAGAGCCACCTGTTTGCCTTCCATTACGGCCCGAAACGCGGAGCGCATGGCCACCTCGGTTTTGCCGAAGCCCACGTCTCCGCACACCAGCCGGTCCATGGGCTGGGGCAGGTCCATATCCGTGAAGACGTCGTCAATGGCCCGTGATTGGTCCGGGGTTTCCTCGAACACAAAGGAAGCCTCAAAGTCCCGGTATATCTCGTTGGTCGGCCCGTAGGCATATCCCTTGACGACGCGTCGATAGGCGTAGATTTCCACCAGGTCCCGAGCAATCTTTTCAATGGCCTTGCGTGCGCGCTCCTTGGTCTTGCTCCATTGCCCGCCGCCCAGTCTGTCCAGGACCGGCGAGTCTCCCTCCGGTCCTTTATAGCGTTGCACCAGATTGAGACGGTCCACGGGCAGATACAGCACGTCTTGTCCCGCGTATCCGATGACCAGATAATCATTGGCCGCCGCTCCCACCCGAAGACGGCGGAGATCCTCAAATCGTCCCAGACCGTAGTCTCTATGGACCAACAAATCCCCGGAGGACAATTCATCAAAGGAGGTCAACCCCGCGAAGCCTTTTTTCGCGCGTTGACGGACCTGGGCGCTCCTCTCGTCGGGCTGAAGCACG
Source organism: Desulfonatronaceae bacterium UBA663 (assembly GCA_002299865.1). Lineage (GTDB taxonomy): Bacteria > Desulfobacterota > Desulfovibrionia > Desulfovibrionales > Desulfonatronaceae > Desulfonatronum. Next base: position 3,284 of record DBNV01000131.1, read on the forward strand.
TCCTCGGCTAACACCAGCATGCCGTTCCATTCCAGGTCCATGCCCTTGCGCAAATCCGAATGGATCAACATCAGCCCGCGGGCCTGCGGATCAAACCCCTCGGCAAAGGGGATGCCTTCCTCGGCCAGGCGCTTGCCGAACCGCTCCCGGGAATGGGGCGTACGAAAGGACAACAGGACCTGGGGGCGTTCTTCCCGCCAGACACGCAGAGCCTGAACCAAGGAACTCCAGGGACGGTGTCGGGCTTCGGGTTGCCAGAACAGATCCTGGAACCTGCCGTAGACTTTTTCGGCCAATTCCACGCCTTGGCGATCAACCCCCATGACCAGATCCTCGAAAACGATCTGGGGTCGACCGTGCCATGCCCGGCGGGCCGAGGAGGACTGCTGAATCAGGCAGGAACGCAGCCAGCGGCTGTCCTGGGCAGATGTATTTTCCAGGATGGTCTGCCACTCCCACTCGGTTTCTTCCAGACGCGGCCGCAATTGAGACGAGCCCGCCAGCAGATAGGTCGTATTCTCCGGCATCCATTGTTCCAGCGTACCGCATTGTTCATAGTACACGCCCGGCATCAGCAAACCGTCGCCTCGTTCCAAGGCTTGCAAAAGCAAGCCCCGACCCCGCCCGGACAATTCGCCCACGGCGTCTTGTTGTTTCCAAAAGTTTCGGGCCTGGTTTACGGCCTGCGCGCCGAGCAA
>DBNV01000068.1:0-3535 GCA_002299865.1 Desulfonatronaceae bacterium UBA663
TTATATATCGTTGTAGGGTTATAGAGGAGTACGCATGTCCTGGATCGCCATCGCCCGCTTCGACGTAGCAGACCCGGAGGCCCAGCGCGCCAAAAAGCACTGGGAAGAGGCGGCCGAGGATCTCGGTCTGCTTGCGGAAGGCAGCGTCCACCTGGAACAGGAAGAAACGCAACTCACGCTTTTCATCAGCGAGACGCTCAACGAGTTTTTCAGAGGGCAGCCCGGTTCGCAATATTTCTGAACCAAGGTCTTCGAGCATTCATCCCGCGGCGCACAAGCGGCGCTTGTCGGCCACGCGCATCGTTATTTTTTCCATGGACTCCTCCTAGCTTCTTAAAAAAGCCCGATACGCCTGAACCGTGGCGTACAGGTCGGCCTTGCTGGAGATTTCCCAGGGGCTGTGCATGCTGAGTAGCGCCGGACCCAGGTCGATGATGTCCAGCCCGTACTCGGCCAAGTGCTTGGCCACAGTGCCGCCGCCGCCCTGGTCCACCTTGCCCAGTTCGGCCATCTGCCAGGGTACGCCGGCCTTTTCCAGCAGGGCCCGGAACCAGGCCACGTACTCGGCGTGGGCGTCGTTGGCCCCGACCTTGCCCCGGTGTCCGGTGAACTTGCTGAAACACGGCCCAAAACCGAGTTGGGCCGCGTTAAGTTTTTCGTGCAAGTCCGAAAAATCCGGATCCATGGCCGCGTGCACGTCGCCGGAGACCGCCTTGGACGCATAGAACAGCGCGGAGAAGCGAGCCCCGGGATCCCAGGCGGCAATGAGATCCTGCAGGCAGTATTCAAAGAAGCGGGACTTGGCGCCGGTGGAACCCTCGGAGCCGATCTCCTCTTTGTCCCAGATCACCAGAAGTTGGGCGTGTTCGGGGGCGGTTTCGGTCAGGAAAGCCTTTAACGCGCTGAACACACAGATGCGGTCGTCCTGGCCGTAGCCGCCCAAGAGCGACCCGTCCAGACCCACGGGCCGGGCCGGACCGGCGGGCACGGCGTGCAGTTCCGCGCTGTACAGGTCTTCTTCCTCCAGGCCGAAGCGGCTGTGCAGCAGCTCCAGGACCATGCGCTTGACAGGCTCTTTTGGGCCCTCCCCAGGCGGGTCTTTTTTTTCGGCTTTGACCGGCGCATGTCCGAACAGGATGTTCAGCTTCTCCGCTTCAAAAGCTTCGGAAACCTTTTTTTCCATCTGTTTTTGCGCTAGATGGGGCAGCAGGTCGGCAATGGCGAATACCGGCTCGGCCATGTCCTCGCCCAGGCGGACCGGAATCACCCGGCCGTCCTTGAGGGCCACTACGCCGTGCAGGGCCAGGGGCCGGGCCAGCCACTGGTGCTTGAGAATGCCGCCGTAGTAGTGGGTCTTGGCCTGGACCACAAAACCGTTTTCCAGCAAGGGTCGCTGCTTGAGGTCCAGGTGCGGCGTGTCGCCGTGCGCGCCCAGCAGACGGAAGCCCTGGCGCAAGGGCTTCTTGCCCGGCCTGGCCAGGATGATGGTCTTGCCTCGGAGCACGAACATGGCCCCGCCAGGCGCAATGCCCTCGGTAAAACCCGTTTTCTCGGCCAGTTCCCGGACATGGGCCACGGTTTCCCGCTCGGTCTTGCAGCGGGTCAAAAACGATAAATAGTCCTTGGCCAAGGCATCCATATCCTTGCGTTGCCTGGCGGAGGAATAAACCTCCCAGCAGTTTCTCGGTTTGTATTCCAGAGTGTTCATGCATTGCTCCTTTAATCTTCGATATCGCGATAGAGCATTGCAATCAGCATCGGATTCCTGTGCCCCTGCCGAACACGTTCTCGTTCACGATTCACGCAACGAGTACGAGAACGATCTTTTTTCCCATCAGCAACATTCCAGCCACTGAGGGTGGTGACGATACACCTCGGCCAAAAGATACAACGATCCGCAGACCAGGACTGGATTGCCGGCCAGGGAGGCCTTGCTCAGGGCTGCCGCGACGCTCTCCACCGGACAGGCCGCGCTGCCCAGGGCGTCGGCGGTTTCCCGGGCCGACCGGGCACGTTCGTACATCGACAGTTCAGGAACAAAGATCGGACCGTTTGTCAATCGGCGCACCCAAGGGAGCATGCCCTGCAAATCCTTGTCCCGCATGCAGTTGAAAACCAAAGCGCCCGGTCGAAGGCCCAGTCCTTCCAGTGACCGGGCCAGGGTTTGCAGGGCCGGGGTGTTGTGCGCCCCGTCCAGGATGATATCCGGCGTCCCGGCGATGCGCTGCAGCCGTCCCGGCCAGGAGATCGAGGACAATGCAGCCCGACAGGACGCCGAGTTCACCTGCCACTGTTTTGCCGCACAAAGCTCCATCCATCCGGCCAGGGCCAGTCGGGCGTTGTCCAATTGGTGCCCTCCGGCCAGACCTGGCGCCAAGTCGTTCATCGCCGGGCATCGGCCCAGGATGTCTTCTGCGGTCATTAAGCGGGCGCTGCGGCGTCCGGCCTCCTCCCGGAACACTTCCAAAACCAGCCGTTCCTGTGGGCCAGTGATGGAAGCGCTCGCAGCCTTGGTGGCTCCGGCCTTGTTCCTGGCGATGTGCTCCAGACCCGGCCCAATGATCTGTTCGTGGTCCAGGCCCACCGGCGTGAACAACAAGATGTCCGGCGTCCATGCCGTGGTGGCGTCGTTGCTTCCGCCCAGACCGGCCTCCAGCACGGCCAGGTCCAAATTCTCTTCATGGAATCCGTGCATGGCAACGAGTGTCAGCAGTTCGAAATACGTCAACTCCAAGTCCCATGCGTGTCCCAAGACATGATTGGCCCACGCCAGAATTTGGTCAGGAGAGGCCAGACGGCCGTTGAGGCGGATTCTCTCCCGGAAGGAGAGGAAATGCGGCGAGGTGAACAGGCCGGTGCGCAGACCATGGGCCTGAGCGATCCGGGACAGGAAAAAGGCCGTTGAGCCCTTGCCGTTGGTGCCCACGATCTGGACCAAGGCCGGGCGGGGGCTGGAAATTCCCAGACGTTTTTGGGCGATCTGCATCCGGTCCAGACCCAGACGCATATGAAACATGCCTAGGCTGGACAGGTATCTTTCAAAAGAAGAAAAATCCGAAAATTTAGCAGTCAATGTCTTCGCCGTCGCGCAGCAGAGGGTAAGCGTAGCCTTCCAGGGCTTGTTGCGGCTGTTCCTGAATTTCCGTGGCCAAGGGCGACTTCAGGTGTGAAAATGTCCTGGAGATGATCCAAGTGGGCGTGGATGGCCATGGGTTCCTTGATCTTCGCCTATTTGGCCAGAAATAGGCTTGAGGTGGTCGAACTTTAGAAACTAAAATCCTCGCACACCCATTGAATGTTAGTCAATAGCCGGGGACAGTAGAACATTTCGGCGGCTTGACCGTCTTAGAGTCATGGGGTATCCGTCCGTCAGCTTAGGCAGTCAGGCACAAAACAACGTCCGTCAAATAATGCCCGTCTTGGATGGGTGTGTTCCGACGGATGTGATCTAGAGCGGCCAGATCGTCCCGAACGCGTTCGGGACGATCTGGCCTTTCGTCATCCGGCGGTGCATCCGCTGTAGGTACAAGACAAT
>DBNV01000068.1:3870-4705 GCA_002299865.1 Desulfonatronaceae bacterium UBA663
TGTAGGTACAAGACAATAAAGGCAGACATGGACAAGATCCCTATTTCACTGGAAGGCTTCAGGCGGCTGGAAAAAGAGTTGAAACGCCTCAAAAAAGAACGCCCCGAGGTGATCGAGACGATCAAGGCGGCCCGGGAGGAAGGCGATCTGCGTGAGAACGCCGGGTATGACGCGGCCAGGGAGCGGCAGGGCATGCTTGAGGCGCGTATTAAGTATATTGAATCGCGGATGTCCCGTTTCAATGTCATTGACCGCAAAACGTTGGGCGGGGACAGAGCTGCGTTTGGAGCCACCGTGGAAATCGAGGATCTGGACACCGGGGAAGTGAAGAAATACACGCTGCTCGGCCCGGATGAGGCCGACCCCAATTCCGGCAGCATTTCCATTGTCGCGCCCGTGGGGCGGGCCCTGCTGGGCAAGGAGGAGGGCGACGAGGTAGTGGTGGAAGCCCCCCGCGGCAAGATTCGCTACGAGATTCTTTCCGTCAGCTTTGCAGCATAGTCGCCGGACGAGATCCTTCCATCCCAATGCGCATTCACCTTTAGCCAGGAAGTCCTGTTGGAGATCGAAAAACCAGTGCTGTGGCAGGAAGCCGAAAAATACCCCGACAACCTGATGAACGGATCCAGCCTCATAAAAAATTACGGATCCAGGATAGATAGGTTGCTGTTTTGGTCTCTCTGCGGGCTCTTCTTTTTTATTCCAGTAGCTACATCTCCTGCTGTAATCATAGGACTACTTGGACTTTCTTTATGGATCTTTTCAGGAAAGTTTATTACAGAGAGAGAAAGATGGCTAAAAGCAAAATGGTTACCCCCTGTGATTCTATTCATGG
>DBNV01000005.1:0-5613 GCA_002299865.1 Desulfonatronaceae bacterium UBA663
CGGGGTAGGAATCCAAGCTGTCGGATCGCGCTGCGCCGCGCTGCGTTTCCTGCACGGCAAAACCGAACGCCGGACAGGTTCCTTCTTGAATGCTGGAAAGGTGATCTCATGCACGTTTCGGACAATCAGTACTACATTCTCAAGGACGTCCACGTCATTTCCAGGCTGGGCGGGTCGAGCGGATGCCTGCCGCACAAGGACGCCCTGATTTATGACCGACAGGAGCTTATGGAACTTCTGGAAGGGGACTATGTCAAGGAGGTGACCTTGATGAAGCCCTGCGGCGGGGAAATCCGAGGATTAAAGTTGACGCGCCGGGGGGAATGGCTCCTGCGCAAACTGGAGGCCAAATACGCCGTGGATAAGACCGAGCCCTGCGAGGTTGAATCCGCCGGGCAAGTCTGTCTTGGTCCGGATCTCGTGGACATTCTGCGGGATATGTATCATTTCTGTCGTCTGAAGAAGTCAGGTGGCATTTTCCCCCACAAGGAGGCCGAATCCTACCTCCAAGATGATCTTGAATTCTTGTATTTGAACGGATATATTTTTAAAATTCAACTGGGTGCAAAGCCAGGAAAGAGGGAGAAGGGATTTGTGCTGTCCAACAAGGGCGAAGCGGTTGTTCGGACGGCTGAGGAGGCCGCGGAGTCATGTCGCTGACAACGGCGGCATGGTCACATCGATCGGTTTGCGGCGGCTTTTTAAGTCCGGCCATGCGGGAAAAGGCACCTACGGAAGGTTTATTCGTGGACACAACCATTTGGGAAGCAGAAAAAGGAGCAGATGATGGGCAAAACGATCCGTTTCGGCGTGTCCCTGGATTCCGATCTGCTGGAAAAATTCGACAACCTGTGCGCTGAACGATCCTATCAGACCCGTTCCGAAGCCATTCGGGACCTGATCCGGAACATGCTGGTCCAAAAGGAATGGGAGGACGTGCAGGGGGAAACGGCCGGCACTCTGAGCATGGTCTACGACCACCATCAGAGCGATCTAGCCCAGAAGCTGACGGAACTGCAGCATGATTTCCTGGATATCATCGTGGCTTCCCTGCATGTGCATCTGGACCACAACAACTGCATGGAGATCCTGGTGCTGCGCGGCATCGGCGAGCGCCTGCGCGATCTCGGCCAGAAGCTGACGTCCACCAAGGGCGTAAAGCACGGCAAGCTGACCCTGACCACCACGGGCAAGAACCTGAAATAGGGCTGCGGTGTCTTTTGCTTGACGTTCAGAACGCGCCCTCACCCGTGTCTGTGGACATCGACCGGGTCGGGGTGCGGCACTTCCAGTTCCCCCTGGTTGTCCGGGAGCGGGATCACGGCCGGCAGCACACCGTGGCCTGGGTGGAAATGGGCGTGGATTTGCCGGCCCGTTTCAAGGGCACGCACATGAGCCGGTTCGTGGAAGCCTTGCAAGACTGGTCCGGCGTTCTGGACTACGGGGGGCTGAAGCATCTGCTGGCCGACATCAAGGCGCGGCTGGAAGCCCAGAAAGCTTGGATCAGCTTTCAGTTTCCCTTTTTTCTGGAGCACGCCTCGCCCTCCACGGGCAGTCTGGCCCGGATGGACTATCAATGCCGGGTTTCCGGCGAATTTCAGGGCCGGGAACTGCTGTTCAACCTTGAGGTGGAGGTGCCGGTGATGACGGTTTGTCCTTGTTCTCTGGCTATTTGCGAGCAGGGAGCGCACAGCCAGCGGACCATGGTGAGGATTAAAACCCAGACCAGGGGCCTCGTCTGGCTTGAGGACCTGATCGAATTGGCCCAGGAGGCGGGATCGTCGCCGGTTTACGCGCTGCTCAAACGCGAGGACGAGAAGAAAGTGATTGAACAGGCCTTTGGCAAGCCGTGCTTCGTGGAGGACGTGGTGCGCAACGTGAGCGCTAGTCTCGGTAAGCTGGCCCAGGTGCTTTGGTATCGGGTGGAGGTGGAAAGCCAGGAATCCATCCACAACCACAACGCGTATGCGTGCATTGAGAGGACGCTTAAGTCTTAAATCTTGATCCGCAAGCAGAGAATGCGCTGCGCCGCTGCGCCGCTGCTAACGTGGCCATGGTCCGGACCTTGGGATGAAATGACTGGAAACGTCTGGATTTACATGTGTGAGTGATTTTTTGGCCCAGGACCGCCCCCAGGACCGCCCCACGGACGGGCATCGTCGGCCATGGAACGACGGCGGCTTTCAGGACCAGGCCCACGTCCTTGGTGAGAATCTTTCCTGGGAAGAAGCCGACGCGCATGCCTTGGTCCTGGCCTCGGCCCGCATCCATTATCGCTTCCGCAGATCAGGGTGGGGATGGAGTTTAGAGGTCGCGGCCGCAGACGCTGCACAGGCCCAAGCCGAGATAGAGCGCTTCCAGCGTGAAAATCCGCCTGTTCAGGACAGCAGCGCTTCTTCTCCTGCCGCCTCTGGGACAATGACCGGAATCGTGGCCGCTCTGGTGTTGCTCTCCTTTCATGTGGTCACCACGCGGCACGGGGCCCACGAAGTGTTCATTCTCCAGGCTGGGGCCAGCGCGGAGCATATTCTCAACGGAGAATACTGGCGTACGATCACGGCCTTGACCTTGCACAGCGACGTCAAGCATCTGGCCGGGAACATGTTGGCCATCGCCGTGTTCGGAACCCTGCTTTGCAAGCGAATCGGCCACGGAGCGGCCTGGCTCCTGATCGTCCTCGCGGGCGCTGGAGGCAACCTGCTCAATGCTTGGCTGCACCAGGGCCACCATCTGTCCATCGGCGCGTCCACTGCGGTATTCGGTGCCGTGGGCCTGCTGGGGGGCATTCGCCTTCCCTTGGGCACGCGGGAGGCGGTGCATGGAGGGGCTGCAACCTGGAGATCTCTTGTCAAGGCGTGGGTGTTGCCTTTGGGCGCTGCCTTGGGGCTTTTAGCCATGCTGGGCAGCGACGCGCAGACCGATCTAGGCGCGCATTTGTTCGGCTGTCTGAGCGGACTGTTTCTGGGGGCCCTGTACGCGTCGCGCTTTTCCCGCCCTTTGGAGGAAGGGACGCAAATGCTGTTGATGTTCGCGGCCCTGACCCTTGTCGGCTGGAGTTGGTGGCGTGTCGGGACGCTTTTTTGAGCATTCTTTTACCAAAACCATCAACCCGCGATCACTTCAAATCCAGAGCCTTTGCGGCTCGCTAACGGAGCCTTTCCATGCATTGTAAGATCGTCGTCACTCTGGGGCCGGCCTCGCTGGATTATGACGTCATGAAAGCCATGGTGCGTTACGGGGCGCGGATTTTTCGGCTGAATTTTTCCCATGCGGACGCCGCTTTTTTCAAACCGGCCTTGAAAATGATCCGTGACCTGGAGCGCGAACTGGATCTGCCGCTCACGGCCATGGCCGACCTGTGCGGTCCCAAGGTCCGCATCGGCGAAGTGGAAGGATCGCCCCGGCAGGTGAACAAGGGCGAGTACGTGCATCTGGGTGCTCCGGAGCACAAACCCGCCGGCACAGCGCCCTTCATCAGCCTGGAGATGCCGGCCCTGTTGCGGGGCCTGGACGTGGGCATGTCCGTGAATTTGAGCGATGGGATGCTTCAGTTCAAGGTGTCCAGGGTGATCCGCAGGGACGAACTCTTTGAACTGGAGGCCCAGAACGCGGGTCTGCTGTCCTCGCACAAGGGCGTATCCTTCCCCGGCAAGAGCCATCCCATCAAGGCCTTGACCGAAAAAGACCGCAAGGACGTGCGCGAGGCCCTGGAGATCGGCATCGACGCGGTGGCTCTGTCCTTTGTTCAGGAAGCTGCGGACGTGATCGAACTGCGGGATTTGATCAAAAGCCATGGCGCCTGGGTTCCGGTGATCGCCAAGCTGGAGCGGCAGAACGCCGTGGACAACCTGGAGGCGATCCTGGCCCATGCCGACGGCGTGATGGTCGCCCGGGGGGACTTAGGATTGGAGTGCCCCCTTTCAGCCCTGCCCATTATTCAGAAGCGGATTTTGCGGGCCTGCCGGCACGCCCAGAAGCCGGCCATCGTGGCCACCCAGATGCTGTTGTCCATGGTCAAGAACCCTTTGCCCACCAGGGCCGAATGCACGGACGTGGCCAACGCCATTCTGGACGGGACGGATTGCGTCATGCTTTCCGAGGAAACGGCCATCGGCAATTACCCCGTGGAGGCAGTGCGGTACATGAACGACATCGCCCGGGAAGCGGAAGCCTATTACCTGGAACGCCTGGGCGAGCCCTACTTCCCGAAAAAGGAAAAGAACCCGGCCAAGTACCTGGCCTATGCGGCCTGTCTGTTGGCGGACAACGCCGAGAGCAAGGCCCTGGTCTGCCATTCCACGTCCGGTCGCACGGCCAGGCTTGTTTCCTCGCGCAGACCGGCCCAGCCCATCGTGGCCTTGACGCCTGACAGCGCGGTGATGCGGGCCTTGAACTTCGTCTGGGGGGTGCATCCCCGGCTGGTGGGCACCGCCGTGGAGAACCATACGGCCAGGGCCGAGTTGTTCGTCCAGCAGTCGCCGGAGTTTCAACCCGGAGACAACGTGATCATCACTTCCGGGCAGGCCACGCCTGGTCAAATGGACATTTCGACCAACGAAGTTAAAATCTACTACAAGTACAAACAACCCTGTTTTTCGCCGCCCACGTCTTCGGGGGACGCCTTCTTCGTGCGTTGTACGCCTGGATGATCTTTGAGGCGGCCTTAAGTGGCCATGGGACCAAAGATTGCAAAGATTGTGATGCTGGGGCGGGAGATAATTCGTCCCTTGGCTTTGTGCCAGCTATTTGACAGCAGGGCCATCTTTGCGCAAAAGTAAGGCTTCCTCTCCCAAGCTTTATTGAAAGCTTTAAGGAGTAACGAAGAACCATGTCTTTGGACTGTAGCGGCATCATCGGCCAAAGCGCCAGCCTGAAGCGGGTTTTCAACGTGCTGGGCAGGGTTGCTTCAACGGACAGCACGGTTCTGGTGACCGGAGAGTCCGGAACGGGCAAAGAACTCCTGGTCCGCGCCCTGCATCGCAACAGCAGGAGACGGAATAAACCCTTCGTTCCGGTGAACTGCGGCGCGATCCCTAAGGAACTCATCGAGTCCGAATTTTTCGGTCATGAAAAAGGGGCTTTTACCCACGCCATTCGATCCAGGGCCGGACGTTTCGAACTTGCCGACGGCGGGACCATTTTCCTGGACGAGATCGGGGAGTTGGACTTGACCTTGCAGGTCAAGATCCTGCGTGTCATTCAGGAAAAAGAGTTCGAGCGAGTGGGTGCGATGACCACCACCAAGGTGGATGTGCGCATTGTCGCGGCCACCAACCGGGACCTGGAGGAAGAGGTGGCCCAGGGGCGGTTTCGGGAGGACCTGTTTTATCGCCTGAACGTGATCCCCATTCATCTGCCCCCGCTTCGCGAGCGGGACGAGGACATCCTGCTCATGGCGGACCATTTTCTGTGCAAGTTCTGCGCACAGAAGCAACGCGCCCAGCTGCGGCTTAGCCGCCAAGCCAAGGACATGCTGTTGGCCTATCCCTGGCCGGGCAATGTGCGCGAGCTGGAAAACTTCATGGAGCGGATATCCATCCTTTGCGACAACGAAGAAGTGGGGATCGCAGACTTGCCGGACAAAGTGCTGCGCGTCGCGGGTCTTCAGCCCGT
>DBNV01000005.1:5952-6190 GCA_002299865.1 Desulfonatronaceae bacterium UBA663
CTTCAGCCCGTAGGGCTTCAGCCTCCTGAAACAGTCTCGCCCCCGGCGCAGAATGGATTCTCCTGGCCCAGGCTGGAGGATCTGCGAAAACGCAACCAGGGCCTGAAAGAATTCATGGACGAGATTGAGGGGCGGCTGCTGCGCGAGGGTCTGGAGTCCAGCAATGGAGTGAAGAATCAGGCCGCAGAACTTGTGGGCATCAAAGAGACGACCTTGATCGAAAAACTCAAGCGCGAAC
>DBNV01000095.1:0-4197 GCA_002299865.1 Desulfonatronaceae bacterium UBA663
AAAAAACCGTGAAACTTCAGATGAAGTATATGAGGCATATAAAAATTATGGTTGAAAAAATACTAACTATTACAAAGCTCAGCTCATTTTTTATGTCGGCTAGATCCGGCAGCTTGATTGAAGTGGGTTGGTTTAAAAGCCTCTATGCAAAAGAAGCTGTTGATAGGGATAATAATCCTATTCCATGGTGCACATATTCTTATATAAATTTTATAGAAAAAAAGTTAAAATCAGGATTTCGCATATTTGAATATGGGAGTGGCAATTCAACAAGGTGGTACGCCAAGAAAGTTAAAGAAATAATTGTAGTAGAACATAATATAACTTGGCATAAAAAGATGATTCCACTTCTTCCAGATAATGCGACTTTAATTTATAGAGAATTAGGAAGTGATTATACAAGTGAGATTTTAAAACATGGATTGTTTGATATTATTATAATTGATGGAAGAAAACGTGTTAAAAGTTCCTACGAAGCTATAAAGGCCCTTAAGCCTGATGGAGTAATTATCTGGGATGATGCAGAGCGTGAATATTATACAGATGGAATAAAGAAGTTAAAAGAATTAGGCTTTAAAGAAATGTATTTTGATGGGTTAAGGCCTATTTCACCGCTTGACGGCCGAACTTCTGTTTTTTATAGAGAGAATAACTGTTTGAATTTATAAATTATAAACTTGCTATAATTTTATCAAACGCAATCTACTGGTGGACCGGCGCAGGGTTTTCTGGATCCGGTAAAAGATTCATGACGCACGCGCCCTACTTGTCTTTGTCCGCCTATCTTGGCGAGCAATTCGGCGCAAAGGTCCGCAAGGTCCCCTTGGATGCCGGCTCCACCTGCCCGAACCGCGACGGCATGCTTTCGCACAATGGTTGCGTGTTCTGCAATCCTCAGGGGGCGGGGACCGGACTGCTGGCCCAAGGCATGGACCTGGCCGGGCAATGGGCCTGGTGGACTCAACGCTTTCGGACGAAGTACAGGACAGAGCTGTTCTGGGCCTATCTGCAATCCTTTACCAACACCTACGGCCCGGCTTCTCGGTTGCGCCATCTATTAAATGCCCTGGATGGCCTGCCCGGCATGGTTGGCTTGAGCCTAGGCACTAGGCCGGACTGTCTGGACGCAGAGAAGATCCGTTTGATCGCGGAGAGGTCAATTCCAGAAAAGTGGCTGGACATGGGGCTGCAATCGGCCAACGATGCCACGCTGCAAAGAATCAACCGCGGCCACGACCTTGCCGCATTTATCCGGGCCGTGGACATGGCCCACGCGCACGGCCTGAAGGTCTGCGCGCATGTTATGCACGGCCTGCCCGGGGAAACCACGCAGGACTTCCTTGACACCTTGACCGCGATCAATGCCTTGCCCATTGCCGGGGTCAAGCTGCACAATTGCTACGTGGCCCGGGGCAGCACTCTGGAGCAATGGTGGAAGCAAGGTGCGTATCGCCCCGGAACAATGGAAGAATATGCCGCGGCCGCGGCCCGGGGACTGGCCCTGCTGCGGCCGGACATCGTCATCCACCGCCTGAACGCCGATCCCCAGCCCGGCGAACTGGTCGCCCCGGCCTGGGCCGGCGGGAAGCGAGCTCTGCTCGCGGCGATTGCGCTCGCGGCGAGCCGCTTGCGGCGAGCCGCGCCACAGGGAGGTGAATCGCCTTTGTCAAGGCGTTCTTTTCACCCCCTGACACCGGGCTCTTAGAGGTGTCCGGATGCACAAGCATGAAACCGTCCGCGTCGATCCCCTCTGCCTTGAACTGATCTGGCATGCAGGTCTGCTGATCCATGTCAAGCTACGCTGGAGTATACCGGACGACACGGCTTGGGTGGTCACGCCCTGGGCTGCACCCTTGAGGGAGTGGTTGCGGGGATATCTGGCCGGCCAGCCGGAGTCCTGTCCGGAGATGCCATTAAACTGGGAAAAGGTGTCTGATTTTTCCAGGCAGGTCCTGGCAACGTTGTGGGCGCGAGTGCCTGCGGGCCAATGGATCAGCTACGGCAAGCTGGCCGAACTTTGCGGGCGTCCCGGCGCGGCCAGGGCCGTGGGCCGAGCCATGGCCACTAATCCGTGGCCACTTCTTGTTCCCTGTCACCGCGTCCTGGGCAGTGCCGGGCAGTTGATCGGCTTTGGTGGTGGGCTGGACATCAAATTGTTTCTGTTGAAGGCTGAGGGAATTCTGTTTTCGCCATCAGGCCGAGGCCAGCAGGTTAAAGTCATACGGGAGGCAGCATGACGTTTTTCATCATGGGCGGGACCGGCTTTGTGGGCCGGCACCTGATTGCCTGGCTTCTGGCGCAGGGCCACCAGGTCGCAGCCCTGGCCCGGGGACGCAAGAGTTTGGAACGCCTGCCCGACGGATGTAGGGGCGTCCTGGGCGATCCTCTGCAATCCGGGGATTGGCAGCAGCAGGCCGGGCAGGCCGAAGTGCTGATCAACCTGGTGGGCCGTCCCATTATGACCAGATGGAACGCATCCTCCAAAAAGGACATCCTTGAGACCAGGGTGTTGTCCACGCGCATGGCTGTAGCCGCATTGTCGCAGGACTGTCCGACGGTCCTGATCAACGCCAATGCCGTAGGTTATTACCCTCTGGAGGGCGGCGAATTTACTGAGGACAGTCCCCCTGGCCGGGGGTTCCTGGCCGAAGTCTGCCAAAGCTGGCAGCAGGAGGCGGAAAAAGCCCGGGGCAAGGGCGCACGGGTGGTGATCGCCCGGTTCGCCACAGTCTTGGGTGCGGACGGGGGGGCCATGGCCCAAATGCTGCCGGTGTTTCGCCTGGGCCTGGGCGGGCGCCTGGGCAGCGGCAGGCAGTGGTTTTCCTGGGTGCATATCCTGGATCTGTGCCGAATCCTTGAATTCGCGGCCCGGCACGAGAACCTGTTCGGTCCGGTGAACTGCTGCGCACCGCAATTTGTGACCAACGCGGAGTTCACCACTACCCTGGGCCGGATCTTGCGCCGGCCGACCATCCTGTCCGTTCCGTCCCTGGCGCTCAAACTGGTGCTGGGCGAAGTGGCTCAGGTGGTGCTGCACGGGGCAAAGATCGCACCTAAGGTTCTTAAAAACGCGGGCCTTGCCTTCCGGTTCCCGGACCTGAAGGGGGCCTTGCAAGACATCGCCGGCCAGAAGAGCAAATGAGTATGCCTGGCTGGAACGCTTTCGCATCCGTACCCGCGAGGCGGATGCAAACGGTTTGGTCAGGCTGGATGCCCTGTTTTGCTGCTTCCAGGAGGCCTTGGCCCGCAGCCGCAGGCCACCATGCTCGGGACTTGGGCCCGGGACTTGGGCGTGGGTCAGGACAACCTAGAACATCAGGGCTGCTTTTGGGTTCTTTCCCGCTGTTAGGCCTAGCTGGCTTCTTGCACTCCAACGCCTTGGGCACCGGCGCCACTACCCGAAATGAGCGATAATCAAACTTTTTCCATCGGAGTCAAGCCATGAAACTGACAGCGGTACTTACTCCCGCCGCAGAAGGCGGCTACGTTGCCCTGAATCCAGAGACTGGTACCACTACGCAAGGTGAAACCGTTGAAGAGGCTATCACCAACCTGCAAGAGGCTACGGCTCTCTATCTGTCAGAGTTTCCCATCCCCGCGCCCGGCCATTCGATCGTAACAACGTTCAGCGTTCCTACGCATGCCTAAGCTGCCACGCGTTTCGGGCGCTGCCATAGTACGAGCGCTGGAGCGCCTGGGTTTCGAGAAGCTTCGCCAATCCGGAAGCCACGTCATCATGCGCCGTGGTTCCAAGGGCTGTGTCGTCCCCATGCACAGCGAGGTTAAAGTGGGCACGTTGGCTGGTGTCTTGCGTCAAGCCGACGTATCGTCAAACGAATTTATCGCGGCCCTGTAGCTATGGCACCCAACCCGGCGCTCAACCGATGCTGCGCGATAAAGCCGCGCAGCACCGGTTAGCTCTACGTTCGGCGGTCAGCGCAAACGAAAGGGGCCAAAGAACACCATGTCTCTCCCTGCCGGCGTGCATCGCCTCCACCATCGCCGTGCAGTCGGTGGTCTTGAACATCCGGATCTCTACACCCAGTCTTTTCCAGGTACTTTCCTGACCAGGTCAAAGGCGTTGACCATCTTCTCAATGTCTTCCGCGGGAATCAAAGCTGCAGTTTTTTCTTTTTACTGAGTGCCTTCTTTCTGGGTGCCTTCTTTCTGGGCGCCTTCTTCAGCAGCGGCTTCTTC
>DBNV01000095.1:4563-9089 GCA_002299865.1 Desulfonatronaceae bacterium UBA663
TCTTCAGCAGCGGCTTCTTCTTGAACAGCGGCTTCTTCTTGAACAGCGGCTTCTTCTTGAGTGCCATTGAAAATACCTTTGACGAAATCACAGCCGCTTACGCCAATCACCATCACCAGAATGACGGCCAAGCAGAACGCTGTCCAAATCTTCGATCTTGGCTTTACAAGTATCACTTCATCCTCACTCTTAAAAGAGATCATTGCAAAAAGTCATCTTCCTCTTGCAGGCGGAAGCTTTCTTTCCCAACCGCTAATCCTACCTGCTAATCCTATTCGGCCCCGGGAGGGGCGACCCCTGAGAGGGGCGACCCGTTGCTTAATTGCCGCTGACCGTAAGCGCCTTCTCGGGACACACGGACGCACACAAACCACAGCCCTTGCAGCGGTGCTCGTTCACCGCCACGTGCTTTTCCTCCTGCTTGTAGTCCAGCACGTTCGGCTCCGGGCACGACAGAATGCAGAGCTTACAGCCGGTACACTTTTCTACTTCCACCACCACGGTAACGTACACGGCTCAATTCACCTCCTACACCGTTAATAATGATATTTTCTGACGCTGCCTTGGGCCGCCGCCACAACCGCCATGTTTTTCTCGATCAGTTGCGCCAACCGATCGAACTTGCTCTTCAGCACGTCGTCCAGTACCGCTGTCGTGGCGGACGCCACGAATTTTCCGCCGCCGAATCTTTCCTTGATCGCATCCCGGATCGCTTCTTGAGAAACCAACGCATCCACCGCCAACAGAGCCCCCAGCATGGCGATGTTTGTCGACAGGGCCGTCCCCCCCGCCTCCATGGCCACTTGGGTGGCCGGCACGTAGTACACTTCGGCCTCCAGATCTTTCAGCTGCGCCAACTCCTCTGCCCGCAAATCCAGCGGCCGGTCGGAGTTGATAATGATTTTCCCGCCCTGCTGCAGGCCGGAAAAAAACGGCATGGTGTAGCATTTGCCCAGGGTAATCACGTGCGGATGGAAAATCATGATGATATTTGGAAAGAGCACTTCGCCCCGTTCCCAAATGTCCTCCGTTGCAATCCGCACATAACTTTCCGCCGGCGCCAGTCTTTTTTCGGCCCCGAAAAAAGGGTTGATCACACATTTAAGCCCGTCCTTTACGGCCGCCGTGCCCAGGATGTGGGCAGCCGTCACCACTCCCTGTCCGCCCAGTCCAGACATGCGGATGAATGTTCTACTGTTCTTCGTCATGTTGCTTCGCCGCCTCCAATCCGGCCAGGTAGGCTTCAGCCTCCGGCGAGACATATTCACGCACCTTGAAAAGCCCTTTCTTCTGTCTGTCCTTGATCTTCTGCAAGACCTGCGCGGAAGGCCATTTGAAGTTGGTCGGGCAGGGACAGAACACCTGCACGTAACTGGGGCCGATTTCACGGGCCACCAGGATGGCCCGCCGCACCACTTTGCCCAGCCGCTTGGGCAACGTCGGAGAAATCGTGGCCACGTAAGCACAGCCGGCCTCGCGCGCGATTTCCGGTAAAGGGACCTTGGGAAATTTCTTCCCCAAGGGCGCCATGTGCAACACCGTCCCCTGCGGCGACATCCCGCTCTCCTGTCCCCCCGTGTTGGCATAGACCTCGTTGTCCAGCATGATCGTGGTGATCAGCTCGCGCCGAAACCACGAATGCATGACCATGTCCAGGCCGATGTCCACGGTCGCCCCGTCGCCCGCAATTACTACCACGTCCTTGACCTTGTCCGGAAACCTGAGCCGGAGCGCCCGTTTCAGACCCGTGGCCACGGCGTTCTGGTTGCCGAACAAGGAGTGAATGTTTTGAATCGCTACCTGCGGGAAGAGCAGTGAACTACAGCCGGTCGACCCCACGATGATCGTGTCCTCGGGATTGGGCAATGAGGCCAGGGTGAGGCGCAGGGCCAAAGCCTCGGCGCAGCCAGCGCACAGCGGGTGCTCCTCGATCAGCTCCTTAAAGGTCCCCAGATCTTGGACCCCAAGATCTCTCCCGTAGGGACCATGGTTCACCAGTTCTTTGTACTCGGCCGGCATTACGTCCTCAAATCCGGGCGAAATTTTAAATAACCCCTTGCTCATGCGCAGCACCTCCTGATCTGGGTCAGAATAAGCTCAGGCGGCATGGTCATTCCGCCAAACACCCGGGGGGCATCAATCACCTTTGTAGTGTCCTCCACCACCGACTTGATCTCCCTGGCCAGCCAACCCACCCGGTTGAACTCGGGCACAATCAGCGCCCGCGCCTGCCGGGCCAGCATTCGGAGTTCCTCCCGCGGAAAGGGACGCAGGCTTTTAAGTTTAACCAGCCCGACATCCAGGCCTTCCCGGCGAGCAGTGGCAACGGCCTCCCGGCCCTGAGACACCGCGGTTCCGGCGGCCACCACCAGTACCGGTGCCTCCGGATGGTCCGTCTCCAAAAGCCCTCCCAGATAACGGCGCACATACTTTCGCGCCCGTTCCTGCGCCGCCAGAATCTCCTGCTGCCAAGAGGCGTGCGCGGCGTAACTGATGAAGTTGCTCTTCATAACGAATGGATCCCGCATCTGCCGCATCGGGGCGTTTTCCATATCCATCACCGGAACGGGCGCGGAATAGGGATTGTAAGGCGGTAATTTCAGGTCGGCCGGCGCAGTCGTCACCTCGTCACGCGTATGGGTGACGAAGAACCCGTCGGCAAAGACCCCTACCGGAATATGCACGTCGGTCTGCTCCGCGATCACGAACGCCCGCAGGATCATATCATACAGATCCTGCGCACCCTCGGCGTGCAACATCAAGATGCCCGTGTCCAACAGAAACGCCATCTCGATGGTATCCGGCTGGATGGTCAGGGGAGAATTGATCCCGCGGGTTAAAAAGACACAAACCACCGGCAGCCGGGCTCCCGCCCAGGTTGGGAACATTTCAAAGGCCCGCAGGGTTCCGGGCCCCCCTGTGGCTGTGAAAACCCGCACCCCGCCCATGGCGGCGCCGGCAACCGCCGCCATCACCGCAAACTCACTTTCACCTCGGAAATACTCCTTCACATACCCTTGGGCGTAGAGATCTCCCACCAGGTGCATCGACTCGGACTGCGGCGTGATCGGGTAAGCAATCGCCATGTCGACATTCGCCCGCTTGACCGCCTCCCTGACCGCCTCACTGCCCGTGATGAACTGTCGCTCCCGCTTTGCTTCAAAAAGATGTTCCGGAGTCACCACTTGCTGCGTTATCATGCCTTTATCACTCCCTCTCGTTTATCTGATCCGGACCCACTAACCAGCGGTGAGCGCCCTTGATGCCGCCTCGGTTCGCGGAGGACTTGCCGCCGCGAGCGTCTTCACCACTTCCGTCAACCGTTCCAGCTTCGCCACATCGACATCCCGCAACGTAATCATGGCATCCTCATGCCCCATCTCGCCGCAGAGGCCAATGGTATAACAGTCAGTGCCTCCGCGGACGATTTTCAGCGCCATGTTGGCGTAATGACAGTGTACGCCCACGAAAACCCCCACGTCGATCCGGTTATGCCAGATCGTCAGGTTGGGGTGGTTCGGGTTGATCTCCACCGCCGGGTTGATCATCGGATACTTGGGCCGATAATCCGGCATGGGGATGGCACGCGCCCCCGCAGCCTCCATCAGTTTCAGCACCGCTCTCGCCTTTTCCGCCGCCCCGTCCTTCCACGCCCACAAGATCGTCGGCCCCGGGAAAAACACCGGGTTTCGTGCTGTTAACAGCTTCTTTGCGATGATCTGGAAGGCCTCCTCCTCCGGCACTACCCTGCCTTCCACCAGGGCCTCGCCGCGCTGCGGCAGCTCCACCCCCATGGACGCCGCCGCAGGCGGCAGGTAGCCCTCTGGTCCGGGCCGCACCCGGTACTCACTCACTGCCATAACCATCCCTCCAGCATTTCTTAAGTTCAATACCCGCCGAAATGGCGGCTCCTTCCCCCGTTTTCCCGCCTCACAAAAAGGGTGGGATCGCCTGCACGTCCGCCACGTACATCCCCAGTCTTTAATCTTACCCCACGTTTAAAGCTCTTGCAACCCTGTAAGGAGCAAATGAACTGTCCGGTATAGATCATGGTCGTGGCCAGATTGCTGTGTCCGGGCAGTTGCTGAATGGTGCGGATGTCGGTGCCGCGTTGAAGCAAGTGGGTGGCGAAGGAATGGCGAAAGGTTATGTGCGCTGATGTGCTTCGTGAGCCCGGCACGGCGAACGGCCACTTGAGCGATTTTGGTCCATGAGCGAGACAACGGCGGCGACTTCTTTGCGTGTCATGACAACGGGGACGTTGATCTTCTTGTCGGCGCGAACGGCATTGATGCTGTCCTGCCAAAGGATGGTTGAGGACGCGCTTGTAAAGGAAGACCAGGGCATTCATTGCCTGGTTCTGGGTGGCGGGAGCGACGTTTGCATGTCCGGCGAGGTCGGTCAGGAACGATTCGATCTTGGCTTCGGCTAAGGCAGAGATCCTCACAAAGACCGCATGCTGTGGAAACAAACAAACCGTACGATCCGGTCCACGCAGGATCGTTTAGTGTGAATGGAGTAGTGGT
>DBNV01000092.1:0-2658 GCA_002299865.1 Desulfonatronaceae bacterium UBA663
CGCGGTGACCACTAGCATATGGATGCGTCGGTGCAATTTAATCTCCTTGTTGTGATTCTACGAGTAAGAGGAGGATGGCAATATCCTCTACGCGATATCAATACCCGCATTCCCCGCCGGATTCAAGGCTTTGTCCAAACCGGGAAAGCCTTCCCCCAGCCCCAAGCATGACGGCGCGGTGCGCGAGAGGACAGCGGAACCTTCGACGGAATAAAAGGGGACAAGGCGAGATTGACGAGGCAAAGTGGCGCGGTATAAACAGTGTGGCAGTGCCCGGGTGGTGAAATTGGTAGACACAAGGGACTTAAAATCCCTCGCTCAGAGATGGGCATGCTGGTTCGATTCCGGCCTCGGGCACCAATTTTCAACGGCTACGGCGTCATGCTCGGCGGCAATGCCGCCACGACCCTATGTACCAGGACGTCCAGCCCTTCCCCGGACACGGCGGATACGGGAACGCCCCCGGGAAAGGCTTTGGCAAGCTGAAGACGTTCGTCCTCTGTGACTTGATCCGTCTTGTTCAAGACCAGAAGTCGGGGGATGTTTCCCAGCCCCAGGTCCGTGAGGATGTTCTCAACGTCCTGGACCTGGCGTTCCAGTTCGGGATGAGCGACGTCCGCCACGTGCAGCAGAAAATCCGCCTCGTCCAGTTCCTCCAGTGTCGCCCTGAAGGCTTCGCGCAGTTCCGCAGGCAGGCGGCGGATGAACCCCACCGTGTCCGTGAGCACCAGTTCCCGGTGTTCGGGAAAGCGCACCCGGCGGCTTGTGGGGTCCAGGGTGGCGAAGAGTTTGTCTTCGGCAAGCACTTTGCTTGAGGTCAGCACGTTGAGCAGAGAGGACTTTCCGGTATTGGTGTATCCGACCAGGGCCACCACGGGAAGACCGGCTTTCTGCCGTCTTCTGCGGGTGGCGCCGCGCTGTTTGCGCAAGACCTCCAGTTCCTGCTTGATTCTTGCGATGCGCTGCCTGATCTTGCGCCTATCCATTTCCAGTTTGGTTTCCCCCGGCCCGCGGCCGCCGATGCCTCCGGCCAGCCGGCTCAAGGCCCTGTCCTGACGCACCAGCCTGGGCATGGTGTAGCGCAGTTGAGCCATTTCCACCTGGAGCTTGCCTGCCTTGGTCTTGGCATGCTGGGCAAAAATGTCCAGGATCAACTGGGTCCTGTCCAGGACCTTGCGTTCGGTGAGCTGGGCTAGGTTGCGGATCTGCGTCGGGCTTAAGTCCTGGTCGAAAAGGAACATTCCGGCGTTGCAGCGTAGGGCCAGAACCTCCAACTCGGCCAGCTTGCCTTTGCCGAGAATGAGTTTTGGGTTCTTGACCTGGACGCGCTGGATCATCCTGCCGACCACGGTGATGCCCGCGGTGCGGGCTAATTCGGCCAGTTCGGCCAGGCTCCGTTCTTGAAGGGACCGCGGCAAAGTGTCCACGCTGATCAGCAGCGCGTGGTCCTGGTCGCCGGATGTGCTGCCGGCAACCACGGACCGGGCGAACTCTTCCTCAAGGGCTTCAGTATGGGCGGAGAAGTCCACGTTGACTTGGTCCCAGACAACCGGCGGCCACATCCGGTACGGGGCCTGGTCGGCATTGTCCGGGAGCAGGTGGGCCCAGGAAAAGTGCGTGGGCCGGCCCCATTGGTCCAGGTTGATCAGGGCGACGGAGTCCAGGCGCAGAAAGATCATGTCCATCACGTCCTCCTCGCTCAAGGGGCCCGTGTCCGGGTGCGTGTGCAGGAGGCGCAGGCCGCGCAGCCTTCCCGGGCCGTGCCTGCCGGGAGGCAGTTCGGGGATGACGATGCGTTGGGCGTCGCCGATGATCACCATCTGCGGCTTGTCCTGACGGTCGATGAGCAGCCCGATCTGACGCTTGGTGTCCGCGCTGAGCATGCACAGCTCCCTGGCTTGTTCCAGGGTGTATCCGCCCATGCGCGGATAGCGCCGTTGGTACAGGCGGACCAGGGCCTTGACTTGGCTCGATTTAAGCCCGGTGATGTTGCCGTGGAGCTGGTTGGCTATGGCGTTACCCGAGGGGACATTGTTGATGCTTCAATAGTCGGTCTGCTCCAGATAGGTCGCGATCATGGCGTCGTAGTCCGAGGTCAGGCGAAAGGCCCTGGCCGCGGTTTCACGGCGCAAGGACAAACCGACGCGGTAATCCTGGGCCTTTAATTCTTCCATGACCCGTGGGTAAAACAAGGGGTCCGGAACCACCAGGACGCTTTGAAAATTCTTGGCCGCGGCGCGGATCATGGTCGGCCCGCCGATGTCGATCTGCTCCACGCACTCCGCCAAATCTTGTTTTTTAACTAAGGCCCTGGCGAAGTCGTACAGATTCACGCAGATCAGGTCCAAAGGTCGCAGACCGAGTTTGTCCAGTGTTTGCAGGTGCTCCGGCTTGTTCTTGTCCGCCAAGAGGGGGCCGTGAATGTGCGGGTGCAGGGTCTTGACGCGGCCGTCCAGGATTTCCGGGAACCCCGTGATGTCGCTGACGGCGGTCACGGGCAGACCGGCTTCCAGAAGCATGCGCCGGGTGCCGCCGGTGGAAATGAGCTGGACACCGCCCTGGTGCAAAAAGGTCGCGAACTCCGTTAGCCCGAACTTGTCTGTGACGCTGAGGAGCGCTCTTTTTATGGTCAGCAAGGCCATGACATCCTCTTTTTTA
>DBNV01000092.1:3029-19909 GCA_002299865.1 Desulfonatronaceae bacterium UBA663
TGGCAAGACGAGCGCGGAGAAGCGCAGGATATTTTTTTGCACTATGCTCAAGGTGCGGCCGGTTCGCCAAAGGAGGACCGCCGCGTTACAACGCCGCGTTGTAACGCTATGATTTTACTTAAGTGATCTGCAATTGCAATTCCTTGGCCGGTTCATAGCCGGAGTCGGCATCCAGCAGTTTTTGCAGCTCTTCTTGAGCCTGTCCCACTTCGCCCAATTTGATCAGGCAACCGACCAGGGTGAAGCGGATCTCGCTCTTGTCCGGATTTAGTTCCAGGTAGTCCCGCAGGGGGGCGAGAATTGTTTTGAGGCGCTCCAGGACATGTCCGGCCTGGACCAGCCCGAACAGGGCCACGAGGTTCTCGGGGTTTTTCCGCAGGGCTTGCATGAAATGATCAAAGGCGTCTTCCTGGGCGCCCAGCTCCATTTTCACCAAGCCCATGCCAGCTAGGGACTTGTCCGTGGCTTCGATGGCCGAGGCCTTGCGGTAAAGCGCCAGCGCGTTTCGCAGGTCGCCCCGCTGCACGGCCACGGTGGCCAGGCCGAGATAGGGGTCCGGATAGGTTCCGTTGGAATTGGCCGCTTTTTCGTAGTATTGTTCGGCCTTGTCCAATTCTCCCATGAACAGGTAGCACTCCCCGAGTTCCTTGTTGATTTCATAGTCAAAATGACTGGTCATGATGATTCTCCTTCTGGAAAAACGTTTTCATCATTTTCCGGGCGCTTTCGCCGCGATCTTGCGTGGATGCGTTGATTAAATTGCATCCTTCATGCCAACCCAGACTGCAAAGCTTGCCGGAAAGCACCGTGCGCATCCTAAATGTTTTGGAACGGGAGTTGCTAAAGGTTTCTGCAAGGAACGCTCGAAAAGTAATCCCTCGAAAGTGGCCCAAAAGACCGACACTCTTAAACGCAGGAGTAGTTTAAGCCATGAAAAGTTTATTTCGACCACACATCCATTTGCAGGCCAAGGTATTGGATCTGCTTCTTGAACGTCAAAATGTCGTCGCCGGAAACCTGGCGAACATCAAGACGCCTGGATTCAAGGCCCGACGACTGGAATTCGAAGAGGACCTCCAGGCAGCACTAGGGTTGGATGCCCGAGGCAGGATGGTCCGTACCAATCCCAAACATTTGCCCGCGCAATTTGATCCCCAATCCTTTTCCGCGGATTTCATCAAGAGTTTGACCCCCCGGGTTGTCCAGGGCAAGGACGCCGTGGACCTGGACAAAGAAATGGCGCTGATGGCTAAAAACACCATGTTTTACAACGCGGTGGTGACGACCTTGCGAAGGAATTTTGAAGGATTGAGGACCGTGATTACTGAAGGAGGCAGGTAATGGACTTCATGACCGCCTTGGATATCGGTGCTTCCGGGCTGAACGCACAACGCACCCATATCAACATCATCTCCATGAATCTGGCCAATGTGCACACCACCAGGACCCCGGAGGGCGGCCCCTATCGCCGCAAAAGCGTGGTCTTTCAATCCCAGCCCCTGGATTCCGAGTTCACCAAGGCCATGCGCACCGCACTGGAGCGAGAAGTCAAGGGCGTCAAAGTGATCGGGGTGGTCACTGATCAGCGCCCCTTTAAAATGGTGTACGACCCCGGGCATCCGGACGCGAACGCCCTGGGTTACGTCAGTCTTCCAGACATCAACGTGGTGGAGGAGATGGCCAATATGATGACCGCGTTGCGCACGTACGAGGCCAACGCGTCCACCATCTCCTCGGTGAAAGCCATGTTCGCAAGGGCCTTGGAATTGGGGGCTCGATAATCTTGTTACAAGGCGTGAAATTGTTCTTCGCGGAGGTATAGAGCATGTCCATCACTCCCCTGGCCCTGAAGGCCTATGCCCAAGCCGCTCAGTCTCCCTCCTCCAAGGAGACCACCACCGGCCATGTGAATTCGAGACCTTTTTCCGACACCATGCAGGACTCTCTGAAAAGCGTGAACCACCTTCAGAAGGAGTCCACCGCCATGATCGAGTCCTTTGCTTCCGGCAAACGGCAGAATGTGCATGAACTGATGATCGCCATGCAGAAATCCAGCCTGGCCATGAGCATGACGTCAGCAGTGCGCAACAAGCTTTTGGAAGCGTACAGGGAAGTAATGCGCATGCCGCTCTAGACTTAGATGGGCGAATAAGGAGAAGAACATGTCTTCTTTTCTGAATAATTTACAGGCAAAAATTCTGCATCTCTGGAACAATACCACAGTCCCTCAGCGGATCATGGTCGGCGGCATCATTGCTTCGGCGCTGCTGATCTTTTTTTTACTGATTTACTGGATAGGACGTCCTGAATACAGCGTGTTGTACGACCGGCTGGCACCGGAGGACGCCGGCCGGATCATAGAAAGGCTGGAAACCGACAAGGAGTCGTTTAGGCTAGCGAACAACGGGCAGACTATCCTGGTTCCGGCGCACCGGGTGCATGAACTGCGTCTGCGCATGGCCGGTGAAGGCATATTGCGCGGTTCCGGGCTTGGTTTCGAGTTATTCGACGACCTCAAGCTCGGTCAAACAGACTACATTCAGCGGATCAACTTTCAACGAGCCCTGCAGGGAGAACTGGCCCGGACTATTTCCGGGTTCACGGAGGTGGAGAGTGCTCGGGTTCATTTGGTCATTCCACACCGCAGCCTGTTCATCGAAGAGCAGACCCCTCCTTCGGCGGCGGTGGTTCTAACCATGGTCCAGGGGGCGAGGCTGGACAATCGTCAGGTGCAAAGCGTGGTCAATCTGGTGGCCTCAGCGGTGGAAGGGCTGAGCCTGGACCAGATCACGGTTTCGGACACCGCCGGACACCTGCTCTACCAGCCCCAAGCCCCGGACTCCATCGCGGGCGTGACCAGCACACAACTGGAGTACAAGCTGTCACTGGAACAGAGTCTGGAGCGGCGCATTGTTCAAATGCTTTCGCCTATCATCGGTCACGGTCAGGTCATCGCCAAGGTGAATACGAATCTGGATTTCAGCCAGCGTACGATTTTCAAGGAACTTTTCGATCCGGACGTTACTGTGGTGCGCAGCGAACAAACAAGCGACGAATCCAGCCGGGGGCAAGCCAACCTGGAAACCGGAGTGCCTGAGCCGGCCTTTCGCGGCGAGGGGGTCACCGGACAGGGTACGCTTCAAGAAGCCACGAGGAGTTCCTCCACGACCAATTTCGAGATTAATCGAGAGGAGCGGCGGACCGTTCTGCCCATCGGCGAGTTGCAACGCTTAAGCGTGGCAGTTATCGTGGATGGAAGGCATGAGCCCACCCCGGACGGCAAAGGGCATACTTTCACGCCTCGCGGCATCGAGGAATTGCAGCGCATTGAACAACTGATCAAGAACGCCGTGGGGTTCGACGCGGCCCGGGGCGACAGCGTGCAAGTTTCCAGCATTTCCTTTGGTGAGCCCGAACTGGTGCCGGTGCCTACGCTCGCGGACAGCATCATGAGCTACGCCAGTCAGTTCGGCAAGCCGATCCTGATCTTCATATTGGCCTTGCTGTTCCTGCTCCTGGTGATCCGGCCCGCGGTGCTGACCATGATCAGGCCCCGCGTGGCCGAACAGGAGGAGGCCGATCCCGCGGCCCTGCTTGCTTCGAAGGAGCGCCTGGCCCTGGAAGAGGCGGGACTTCAAGATTCCGAGGCCATGTTGGCCCAGCGCCGATTTGATGCGTTGAAGGAGACCACAATGCAGTTGTTCCAGAAGGATCTGGAGCAGAGCGTCAACGTGTTGAAAGTCTGGTTAAAAGAGGAGAGCGTCTAAAGGTGGCTGAAGAAATTTCCGGGCCGCGGAAGACTGCCGTCCTGCTTCTGGCATTGGGCGACAAGTACGCCACGGACGTACTCAAACGCCTGGATCGCCGCGAAATCGCCAAGGTCAGCAAGGCCATGGTGGAAATGGATTCCGCCCCCAAGGAGATGATCGAGGAGGTGCTCAAGGAGTTCAACCAGGTCCTGACCTTGGGCGAGAGCATGCTCATGGGCAGCCCGGACCGGGTCCGGAAGATGCTGCAAGGGTTGGACAGCGAGACAGCCAAGTACGTTCTGGACCTGTTGGACATGGACTCCGGCCCGGTCCCGTTCAAGGCATTGGAAAACGTCAGCCCCAAGATACTCGCGCAGATTCTGCGCAACGAACATCCCCAGACTCTGGCCTTAATCCTGGGGCACCTGGATCCGGAGCAGGCCGCCGGCTTGTTGCAAAACCTGCCTTCGGGCGTGCGGCCCGAAGTGTTGATCCGACTAGCTAAGCTGGAGGCCGTGCCCGAAGACATGCTCATGGAGGTGGACAAGGTATTGGAACGACAACTTCTGGCCATGGGCGGACGGGAAGGACGCAAGGTCGGCGGCGTGCCTTTGGTGGCCGAGATTCTCAACGCCGTGGATCGCTCAACGGAAGAGAAAGTGTTGTCCGACATCGGAGAGGAATCCGCACAACTGGCCGAGGAGATCAGGCAGCTGATGTTCGTATTTGAGGACATCAAGCAACTCGACGACCGCAGCATTCGGGAACTGCTCAAGGAGATCAGCAACGACGAATTGATCCTGGCCTTGAAGGGCGCTTCCGAAGACCTTAAGGACAAGTTCTTCTCCAATCTTTCCGAGCGGGCCGCGACCATGATCCGTGAAGATCTGGAAATTATGGGGCCGGTGAAGTTGTCCAACGTGGAAGCCGCGCAAATGAACATTGTCAAGGTGGTGCGCCGTCTGGAGGCCGAGGATCGGATCATCGTCGCCGGCAAGGGAGGCGGTGATGTCCTTGTCTAACGGTGGCACAATGTCGGTTTCGTCCGTTGCGACCGGAAGGATCATCATCGGCCCCAAGAGCGCCGGCTTGGCGGAATTGACGTTGAACAGCGCCCGGCAAGCGGCCTTGAACCTGGAGGCGGAGGAAGACTACCTGGAGCGGGTGCGCAACAAAGCCCAGGACATGGCCAAGGAAATTCTGTCCCAGGCCATGGTTGAGGCGGAGCGGCTACGCAAGCAGGCCTGGGAGCAGGGGCGGCTGGAAGACGGAAAAAAAGCCGCAGCCGAGATGAAAAAGATCAAAGAGCAGAAGGCGCGGGAATGCAAGGCCCTGCTGGAGTCCATGCGTCGGGCCGGCCAGGACGTCTGGCGTTCCCAGCGCCGGGATTTGGTGTTGCTGGTACAGATCATGGTGGAAAAGATTCTTGCTGTGGAGCTGAACGCGAATCGTCGGGAAAGCTTGGCCAGTCTCCTGGATCAAGCTGTGGACGTGATGGACGCACAGCGCCGGGTTGTGATCATGGTCCATCCTCGGGATGCAGACCTAATGGAAGAACTGCTTAAACAGGCCAAGGCTAATGGCGGAGGGCTGGAGAACTGCAAGGTCAAGACTGATGAAGGCCTTGAGCCCGGCGGTCTGCTTCTGGAGTGCGACCACGGCATGGTGGACAACACCATTGCCTCGCGCAAGGCCAGCCTCCAGGGTATCCTGGACCAACTCACACTGGAGGAGACAAGCTAAATGGGGCTTGGCCCGCAAAGTTGCATCTCCGTGCTCAAAGATACCGATCCGGTCAGGACGTTCGGCAAGGTGTCCAAGGTTGTCGGGCTACTGGTGGAGGGCCGGGGCATGAAAGCCCCTCTGGGTTCTTTTTGCCGGCTGCTTTCCGACGAACAACGGGAGGGAATCCCGGCGGAGGTGGTGGGCTTTCGCAACGGTTCGGTTTTGTTCATGCCCTACGGCGAGATGCGCGGCATCCGGCCGGGGAGTCTGATCCAAAATTCTAACACCCCGCCGCTTTTTCCGGTAGGCGGGCTGCTGCTGGGCCGAGTGGTGGACGCCTTTGGCCAACCCATGGATTCCGGGCCCAAGCTGACGCCTTCGCGCTATTATCCCCTGCATGCTCAACCACTCAATCCTTTGAAGCGTCCACGCATTCATGAACCCATGGACGTGGGCATCCGGTCCATCAACGGATTGCTGACCCTGGGCAAGGGCCAACGCGTGGGCATCATGGCCGGGTCCGGGGTGGGCAAGAGCACGCTCATGGGCATGATCGCCCGGTACACCAAGGCGGACATTAACGTTATCGCTCTGGTGGGCGAGCGGGGCCGCGAGGTTCTGGATTTCATGGAAAAGGATCTGGGTCCGGAAGGCTTGGCCCGGTCCGTGCTGGTGGTGGCTACCAGCGAACAGGGGCCGCTGGTGCGGATGCGCGCGGCCTTTGCGGCCACGGCCATTGCCGAGTTTTTTCGAGACAAGGGCAAGGATGTGATCCTGATGATGGATTCCGCGACCCGGTTCGCCATGGCGGCCCGGGAAGTGGGTCTAGCCGTAGGTGAGCCGCCCACCACCAGGGGGTACACGCCCACGGTATTCGCCATGCTGCCCAGATTGCTGGAGCGCGCCGGCACCAGCGAACATGGCAGCATTACAGGTATTTATACAGTGCTGGTGGAAGGGGATGATTTTTCCGAGCCCGTGGCGGATGCGGTACGCTCCATTCTGGACGGGCATATCGTGCTCACGAGGGAACTGGCGGACCAGGGGCACTATCCGGCCATTGACGTGCTCAAAAGCATCAGCAGGCTGCGCGCCGACGTGACCCCGCCGGAAGTGATCCACATCGGCCAAGAACTGATAAAGAACCTGGCCACGTTCAAGCGGGTCGAGGACATGGTCAACATCGGCGCCTATGCCAAGGGCAGCAGCAGGGAAATCGACGCGGCTTTGCAACTGATCGATCCCATCCGCGATTATCTAAGGCAGCAAGTACATGAGCGCCAGTCGCTGGAGGAGAGTTTCGCGGCCCTGCGCTCCATCCTGGGAAAAACCTTCGCCAAATAGATGACATCATGCCTGGACGCCTCACCGGGTTGATCATTGCTTAGGACGCTATAGCGGTTGCGGGAGGTCAGCGGTTCAAGGAACATCGGCATGAATCATGTCAAACACACCTGCCAAATACAATGGATAAGTCATGGCCAAGATAGTCGCGGTTTGCACGAGCGAAAAAAAAGGACAGCGCAAGAAAAACACGGGCCAGGGCATGCTGGTGGCCGAGCATGGATTGGAGGGCGACGCCCATGCCGGTCCGTGGCCTCGACAGGTGAGCCTTCTGGCCCTGGAAAGCATCAGGAAGATGCAGGCTGCCGGGCTCAAGGTCGGGCCCGGGGATTTTGCGGAAAACCTAACCACGGAAGGCATTGATTTGCCCGAATTGCCCTTGGGTACGAAACTGCGCATTGGCGACACCGCCTTAAGCGAAGTGACCCAGATCGGCAAGGAGTGTCATACGCGCTGCGCTATTTTTCATCAGGCCGGAGATTGCGTGATGCCCAGGGAAGGCATCTTCATGCGCGTGCTTGTCGGCGGTCCTGTCCGGGTCGGTGATGCGGTGGAGGTGGTCACTGCGACCATGATTACTGCGCCCAGTGGATCAAGCCCAGCGAGTGGGGATCCAAAAGCAGCGGATGGTTGGGCAACATGCGTACGGTGAGGCCGAAACGCCCCGGAGCTTCCGGAGCGAACTGCCCCGTGTACCTGAACCAGCCGTTGTCCAAGACTTCCATCATTTCCATGCGCGCCGTGTTTCTTTGACTGAAACTGCCGTCGGCGTTCACCGGTCCGGCGTAGATTTCCATGCACACGTTGTCGGGACTGAGCCCGTCCAGGAACACGTCCGCCTGGATGGACAGCGGCTGGGCGACGTGAACGACGTCCGGCACGCTGGACCGGACATTGCTGATGCGCAAGGAGTTCCACTTAGTCATGATGTCCATGCGCCATGAAGCCAATTGCTTGGCTGGGGCGAAGTCGTTTTCCATCAGGCGGAGGGAATTCTTGTAGGCCGACTCGTAGGCTTTGGTGACGTAGTTCGTGACCATGCGATGGGAATTGAACTGCGGAGTGAAGAGTTGCAGGCCTTTTTTCATCCGTCGGATCCATTCCCGGGGCAGGTTGGTCTGGCCGCGTTCGTAGAAGGTGGGGATGACCTCTTTTTCCAGTAAATTATAGAGGATCTGGCTTTCCACGAAGTCCTGGTAGGCCGTGTCTTCATACTCCTCGCCCTGGCCGATGGACCAGCCCACGGCGTTGTCCAGACGATGCGCCTCCACCCACCAGCCGTCCAGGGTGCTGACATGGAGCACGCCATTGGCGATGGCCTTCATGCCGCTGGTGCCGCAGGCCTCCAGGGGTCGCCTCGGGGTGTTCAACCAGACGTCGCAGCCCTGGACCATGGCCCGGGCCACTTCCATGTTGTAGTCCTCAAGGAAGACAAGCCGGTTGCGCACCTCGGGCATCCGGCAGAACTGCACGAGCTGCTGCATGAATTTTTTGCCTTCATTGTCATGAGGGTGAGATTTGCCGGCAAAAATGAACTGTACCGGACGCTGGGGGTCGGTGATCATGCGCAGGAAACGCTCCTTGTCCGCCAAAAGCAGGGTGGCCCGTTTGTAGGTGGCGAAGCGGCGGGCGAAACCGATGGTCAACACTCGGGGATCCAGAATCTCATCGGCTTCAAGCAGTTCCTTGCGTCGTGTGCCGCGATGGATCAACTGTTCGCGCAGCCGGAAGCGAGCATAGTCCACGACCCGCTCCCGCAGACGTTCATGGGTGCGCCAGAGTTCGCCGTCCGGAATGGCCTCGGCCTGTTGCCAGACCCGGGTGCAGTCCGGGTCTTCCTTCCAGTTGGTGCCGAGATAGCGTTCGAAAAGCATGGCTATATCCCTGGCCACCCAGGAGGCGATGTGTACGCCGTTGGTCACTGTGCTGATGGGGATGTCCTCCACCGGATACTGGGGCCAAACTTTTTGCCACATCCTTCGGGACACGTGGCCGTGCAGTTCGCTGACGCCGTTGTTGAAACGCGACAGGCGCAGGGCCAGTACGGCCATGCAGAACCATTCCCCGTCATTGCGCGGGTCCTCGCGGCCCAAAGCCAGGAAAACCTTGAAAGCCAAGCCCAGACTGCGGGCATAGCCATCGAAATAGCGCTGCATCAGTTCGGCCGGAAAGCGGTCGATGCCCGCAGGTATCGGAGTATGGGTGGTAAAGACGCTGGTGGATGCGGTCAACTCCATGGCCGCTTCAAAGGACAGACCGAAATCGGCCATGAATGCGCGAATCCGTTCCAGACCGGCAAAGGCGGAGTGTCCTTCATTCATGTGAATCACCCTGGGGGTCAGGCCCATGGTGTTCAAGGCCTTGATGCCCCCGATGCCCAACAGGATTTCCTGCCAGATGCGCATTTCCAGATCCCCGCCGTAGAGCCGGGAAGTGATCTGTCTGAAGGATCGGGGGTTCTCCGGGATATTGGTGTCCAACAGAAAAAGATGAATGCGTCCGACACGGACCTCCCAAATCTGGGCGATGAGTTGTTGTCCGGCCAGATCCACGGCAATGGTCGCCGGTTTCTGGCCTTTGCCCTTGCGGACGAGGGTCATGGGCATTTGTTCGAATTCGTAGTCGGGGTAGCGCTCCTGCTGCCAGCCGTCGGCCGTGAGGTACTGGCGGAAGTACCCTTGTTGGTAGGCCAGGCCGACGCCCACCAAGGGAATGTTCAGGTCGCTGGCGGACTTGAGGTGATCCCCGGCCAGGATGCCCAGCCCGCCGGAATAGATCGGCAGGCACAGGCTGAGACCGTACTCCAGGCTGAAGTAAGCCACCATGGGCTGTTTTTCGTCGTAGGGGAACGGCAGCATGGAGCCTTTGCGCCCCATGTAGATGCTTTGGTTATGCGCGACCGCACGCAGCCTTTCCAGAAAAAAGTCGTCCTTGGCTAGGCCCTCCAGTGTGCTTTGGGGCAAATTGTCCAGGAACCACAATGGGTTTCCGTAGCTTTTGCTCCAGAGTTTGGGATCGATGAGGGAGAACAGATCGACTACTTCATGGTTCCAGTCAAACCAAAGATTGTAGGCTAGGTCCCAAAGCGCGTTCAGTTTTGCCGGCAGTTTGGGAATGACGCTGTATACCTGAAGGGGCTTCATAGGAGGACCTCCGGGGCCTCCGGGATCTCCGAAAGCCTTTGGGCTTAGTGGTTTTAGTTTGGAAACATGCGCTAAAGCCGAATACATGAATCACGTGGGACTTGTGCCAGGGAATTATCGAAAAATCAATGGACTGAAGCGGATCGCAGCATCTTGGGAAAAACAAAGAACTTGCGGGAAGCCTCGTCAATGTTTAAAGATGCAATTTTTTCGTTGACGAGGCAATCTGACCGGCCGGCTCAACGCCCGGAACCCATTTTCATCCAAAGGCTTAAACGCCCATGAATCCCGTGGACGTACACGTCAAATTCCTGCACCCTCTGTGGTCCGAGGACGATTTGCGCGGGGCCACGGATGGCTCCTGCGGGCTGGATCTGAAGGCCTGTCTGGTTGAGGAAAAGGTGTGCCTTGCTCCCGGCGAGCGAGTAGCCGTTCCCAGCGGCTTGGCCATTGACATCCGCCGGCCGGGTGTTGCCGGATTTGTTTTTTCCCGCAGCGGTCTTGGCACGCAACAAGGGGTGGTGGTCAGCCAAGGTGTCGGCGTGATCGATCCGGACTACCGGGGTGAGATCATTGTTTCCTTGCTCAACACCTCCTCTGAGTCGCGGGAGATCATCCGCGGACAGCGCATCGCCCAACTCATCTTCATGCCGTTTTTTCCGGCAGCGTTCAGCGTGAGGGATGAACTTGCGGCGACCTCGCGCGGGGCCGGCGGTTTCGGACATACCGGGGCGATGTGAAGGAAGTGGTTTTCGAAAACGCCATGACAACACTTGCACAGCTTCAGGAACGCGAACAACGCGTGCTTTGTCGGACTTACGGACGTTATCCCCTTTCCGTGGCCAGGGCGTTCGGGTGCCGCCTCGTCGATCACCAGGGTCGCGAATACGTGGACCTGCTTTCGGGCATCGCCGTCTGCAATCTGGGGCACAGCCATGCCGAATTGCTGGACGTCATCCGGGAACAGGCCGCACGCCTGATTCACGTCAGCAATCTCTTCTATCAGGAGGAGCAGCTTGTGCTGGCGGAAAAGCTAACAGCCACCTGCGCCTGCGACCGCGTCTTCTTTTGCAATTCCGGGGCTGAGGCTAATGAGGCGGCCATTAAGCTGGCTCGGCGGTACATGCAAATCATCCGGGGGAAAAACGCCTCCGAGGTGATTTCCTTGTCCGGGTCCTTTCACGGTCGGACCTTGGCCACGCTTGCGGCCACGGGTCAGGACAAGGTCAAGGAGGGTTTTGCTCCGCTGCCGGAGGGTTTCACGACCGTTGCCTTCGGCGATTTCGGGAGCCTGGAGCAGGCGGTCAACGAGCGCACCGCCGCGGTGCTTGTGGAGATCATCCAGGGCGAAGGCGGAGTGCGGCCGCTGGACAACGCCTACCTGCGCATGCTTCAGAATTTTTGCGCGACCAGGGGCGTTTTGTTGATGGTAGACGAGGTCCAGACCGGCATGGGGCGCTGCGGCACGTTCTGGGCGCACCAGCATGCAGGCCTGCGCCCGGACGTTTTCACGACTTCCAAGGCCCTGGCCAACGGTTTGCCCATGGGCGCCATGCTCTGCACCGAAGAAGCGGCCCGGGGATTCGTTCCCGGCAGCCATGCCACGACCTTCGGCGGAGGCGCTCTGACGGCGTCGGTGGCCGCGAAGGTGGTGGATATTCTTCAGCGCGACGAATTGCCGCAGCGGGCGGAGCGTGTAGGGAGGATGGCCCTTGACCTGTTCACCGGGCTGCGGGCGATTTTCCCGGATCAGATCGTCGCAGTGCGCGGCCGGGGGCTGATGCTGGGCATTGAACTGGCCTTTCCGGGGCAGGAGGTTTGGCGGGCTCTCCTGGATGCAGGGTATGTGGTCAATCTGACCCAGGATCGGATTTTGCGGCTTTTGCCGCCGCTGGTCATTGCCGAGGAAGATCTGCGCGGCTTCACGCAGACGTTGGGCGAGATCTTGGAACGGCAGGAAGTCAAGCAGTCTTAACCGGGCATTTCTTTTAGGATTATTCAAGAAGCTGTCTTGATGCGGCACAATTTTGACTGAATTAGCCGTAAATTGCGGTCCGGGGACGTTTTCCGCGCATCCCTCTCCTTTGGCTCACCCTCTTTTGCAGTCCCATCGCGCCGTATTGAAGGAAATGTCGTCATAAAGCTTTTGCGTCTGGAATGTCTGGTTCCCGAACAAGGCGAGGATCTTTTCACCGCTTTCATGTCGGATATCGTATCCTGGGGCTGGGAGACGGAGCCCGCGGAAGCGGACCGGGTCCGGTTCATTGTCTACCTGGATACGGACCGGGCGGCACAGGCATTGTTGGACGCTGTCGCCAAGGCTTGGCCCCAGGTCGAGTGCGCGTTAACTCCCTTTGAGGATCGGGACTGGGGCGAATCCTGGAAGGAGTTTTTCGTCCCGATTCGCATTCGGAACACTTTTATGGTTTTGCCTCCGTGGCGGACCGATCCGGAGGATGTGGACGGCTTGATTCCCCTTTTCATTGTGCCGAAGATGGCTTTCGGCACGGGGCATCACGCCACCACGTTCCTATGTTTGGAGGCCGTGGCTCGATTATGGGAAGAATCGGCCATCACAGCGCAAACACGTTTTTTGGACCTGGGCACGGGGTCGGGCATTCTCGGCTTGGCCTGCGCCAAGCTGGGACTCTCCGGGTTGGGGCTGGACATTGATCCTGTCGCCGTGGACAACGCCCGGGAAAATGCGCGGCTGAACAGGGTCGAGGAGCTGTTGGAAATTCGCCGGGGAGGGTTGGAGGCGCTGGAGAATGAAATCCGCTTCGACCTGATCCTGGCCAATATCCTCGCCGGACCTCTGGTGCGCATGGCTGCGGAGCTTGTCGCTCGTCTTAAGCCCGGCGGATGTCTGGTGCTGTCCGGGGTTCTCGTGGACCAGGCGCCCCGCGTGGAACAGGCCTATGCGGACCAGGGCCTGCCGCTGCCTCGGCTCATGACAAGGGGCGAATGGGCGGCTTTGCTTTGGGGATAGTCCCGCGGACAGCTTAAGCTTCTTCGCGTCGGGACGTATCGTCGCGATTATTCTGTTTCGTTTTTCCTCGCGGCGCCCAACTCGTAAATGGCCTTGATGTACGCGGCGCGTACGGCGTCAAGATAGGCGGGATCCATTTTCCCAGCCCATGTTTCCACTTCCAGGAAGCGTTTCGGCACTTTGGTCTTCTCCGGCACGTACCCCGTGGCCAGACGCATGCGCCAGCGCAGGCGCTGCATTTCCTCGGCCGCCGCGTCCATGTTCTTGGCCAGATCGGGCAGATCAACGCAGGCCAGGCATTCCGCCAACAGCTCCTTTGTGTACACCCCTCGCGCGAAAAGACAGGAAACCAGGGAGGTGAGCAGCACGCGCTCACGTTCGTCCTTGACCAGATAGGCCACAACCTTGTCCGGGTTTTTGTCGTGTTTCTTCTGGTCGTATCCGTAGGCCCCGGTGTCCAGATGGGAATGACGGAAGGACAGAGACTGGGAGGCAAAGAACGTTTCCCCCGTGGCATACCCGGCCATTTCCTGGCCCAGCACGCAGGCGAAGTCTTCGCCTCCGTATTTGCGGGCCGCGTGCAGGGTGCCGCGGGCCAGATCGCGATAGAACTCATTTTTAGCGTGACCCAGGCACCAAATCGCTTCCTTGTAAGCCTGCACGTTGCCGAAGGCCAGGTCGTACTCCACCTGCTCCTTGCTCAGCATTCCTTTCTGATAGGCCTCCGTAGCCCAGGCCAGGGCCACGCCCGTGCTCATGGCGTCCAGACCTTGTTTCTCGACCTCGTCCATCAAGGCCAGGGCGTTTGAAGCGTCCATGATTCCGACCATGGCACCCAGGGCGAAGATCAGTTCATAGTCATAGGCCACTTGGCGAATCTGGAAGCGATGCTCGTCCTGGAAACGTTCCCGGAGCATGCCCACGTGGATGCAGCCCACCGGGCATCCGGCGCAGGCCGCGTTACGGATGAGCAGGTCGTTGCCGAACCGCTCGCCGGAGATGCCTTGGGCTTCTGGGTCCGTGGTCTGCAAGAGATTACGGATGGGCAGGGATTTTAGGGCGTTGAGCGGGGCAACATTCACGGGCGTGCCCAGGTCGTGGTACTTGCTCATCATTTCCGTGGCGGTCATGTCTTTGTAGACCTTCCGGAAAAGCTTGGCATACTTCTTGGTGGAGGAGCCCGGCAGGTCCATGTTTCCGTCACCGGAAACTACTAGGGCCTTGACGTTTTTCACGCCCATGACCGAGCCGGAGCCCAGCCGTCCGAAGTGGCGAAACGTGTCCACGTTGATGCAGGCGTAGGCCGAGAGGGTTTCCCCGGCCGGACCGATGCGCAGGATGCTGCGATGGCCGGAAGCGCCGGGGAAGACGCGGCGGATGACCCGGCCCGTGGTCAGGGCGTTGGCGCCCCACAGGTAGTTGGCGTCCTTGGTCTCGATGATCCGGGAGCCCACATGCACGGCCACAGGGCCAGGGGCGCGGCCGCGCAGGACAATGGCGTCGTAGCCGGTAAAGCGCATGGCCAGGGGCAGACGTCCGCCGGCGTGGGACTCGGCGTACTGATCGTGATAGGGTGACTTAAAGCCGGCCACCACCTTGGACATTAACGGAAAATAACCGGTCAAACAGCCGAGGGCGAAAATCAGGGGCTGGTCCGGATGGGACCAAGGTTCGTCGGGCAGACCGTATTTTTCAAACAAAGCCGCGGCCAGACCGCTCCCGCCGATATGCGTATTCTTGTCGCCGAAGGCGACGATTTCGCCTTTGGCTCTGTCCAGATGGATGATGCAGACGCGGAAGGAAGGATCAGGCATCGCCGGCGCCCCCTTGGTGGACATGTTTGGGTTTTTCGCGCAATTCAAGACAGTCATGGGGACAGAATTCCACGCATTGTCCGCAGTGGATGCAGACATGGGGACGGTTGGTTTCGTCAAGATAAATGGCGTCTACAGGACAGGCCGCGGCGCATTGGCCGCAACGGATGCACAGTTTTGTCTTGACGATCACGCCGCCGCCCTTGCGCTGGGAATAGGCTCCCGTGGGACAGGTCGCAGCGCAGGGGGCCGGATCACAGGCTAGGCAAAGTTGGGCCTCAAATCCGGTGGTGATCCCGCCGCTGGATCTGATGCGGATCCCGGCTGCGAGCCAAGAGAATTTCTTATGCACCTGCCTGGCGCAGGCCAGTGAACATGAATAACAGCCGATGCAGCGGTCCATGCGTGTCGCGCGCAGTATTTTCACTGTTTTCCTCGGTGAAGGTTTGTCGATTCGTCATTGCGGCATCCAACCGCAGGCGTCCCAAATAATCGCATAAATGGGGGCGGCTGTCGAATGTTTTGGGACACTCGTTGAAGGATGATCGAGACCGTGAACCATAGGCGCGTTACGTATTGCAAAAAAGCCTAGACCGCTACAGACTCGGCACCCCTGGCCGCCCTGCTGATGGATATGGGTGTGGATCATGGTCGTGGCCAGATTGCTGTGTCCGAGCAGTTGCTGAATGGTGCGGATGTCGGTGCCGCGTTGAAGCAAGTGGGTGGCGAAGGATCGCTTAGTGTGAATGGAGTAGTGGTGCAGGCGGAGTACCTGTCGGACTTGATCGAGGAGTTTTGGCTGGACTTTTTGTCGAGTCAGGCATAAGATTCCGACAATGATACCCCAGAGATTGCTGATAATAGGCCTCGGGCAAAACTGCCCGAAAACCTATCTATTGTCACATTATCAGGGCAAAATGGCAAGTTAATCAATGGTTAGACCACCTCCGCCCATGGCAACATCCCTCCGCGCACTTCAAGCCAACATCACTTCGCTGCCGGTCGATGCCATCGTCAACGCCGCGAACCACTCTCTCCTCGGCGGTGGTGGCGTCGATGGCGCAATTCATCGCGCCGCCGGGCCCGATCTGCTCCACGAATGCCGCCTCCTTGGAGGTTGCAAGACCGGCCAAGCCAAAATCACCAAAGGCTACCGGTTGCCGGCCAAGTACATCATCCACACTGTCGGTCCGGTTTGGCGCGGCGGTACGAATGGCGAGCCAGAGCTACTGGCGTCGTGCTACCGGCATTCAATGGAGCTTGCTGCCGCAAACGGCATCGCTACGTTGGCGTTTCCGAGTATCAGCACGGGCATCTACGGCTACCCTATCGGGCTCGCAGCCAAAATCGCCGTCACCACAGTTCGCTCTTCGTTGCAGGAACTCGCAGGCATCCAAGAGGTCATCTTCTGTTGCTTCTCAGCCAGTGATC
Source organism: Desulfonatronaceae bacterium UBA663 (assembly GCA_002299865.1). GTDB lineage: Bacteria > Desulfobacterota > Desulfovibrionia > Desulfovibrionales > Desulfonatronaceae > Desulfonatronum. The sequence goes on from DBNV01000092.1 coordinate 19,225, forward strand.
TTCAGATTTACGAGGGCGTGCTCAGTGAACCAGCGGTCTAACCCTTCCATTGAGGGGACGTTCCAAAGGCCGCTTCGCGCCCTTTGGCCCGCCCCTCATGTCAGACGTTGGGCGTCGAAGGAGATGCCGTGGACATAACCACGAGATCCATGATCACCTGCCCGAACTGTGGCGGACGGGCTGAGGAGGAGATGCCTGCGGACGCCTGCCTCTATTTCTACGAGTGCTCATCCTGCGGGTCCTTACTGCGTCCGAAGCCAGGAGACTGCTGCGTCTTCTGTTCCTTCGGAAGTGTTCAGTGCCCACCCATCGAACTTAGCCAGGATCCCTCTGTGTCATTGAAGGTGAGACAGCCAGGGCCATAGAATTAGGGTAGCGTTTTTACCATTGCTGGAGGGTTGATCCAGACCGCTTCCTGGGGCGCGGTTTTTTGGCAATTTGGGATGCCGTCCATTCCATCAGGCCTGCCTGTCTGCCTACCGGTAGGCAGACAGGCGTTTGGCCAAGCTTTGTGATTCCCGATGGGCAATCATCCATCCGGTGACGTAGCGGCTGAAGATGTCCATAATCACGTAGAGATAGAAATAGTTCCACTTCCGCGGCCCGTTGAGTTTAGTGATCTCCCAGGACCAGACTTGATTGGGAGCCGCGGCCGGCACGGGCAGGGCGTCGCCTCCATGCGCCC
>DBNV01000071.1:0-4461 GCA_002299865.1 Desulfonatronaceae bacterium UBA663
TTTTCTACAGACTCGTTAGGCAGCAAGATAGAGTATGCTAAGAAAAATTAGAGAGTTGACAAGAGATTTGCAACGATCTGGATTTGTTGATAGAGGAGGCAAAGGAGACCATCATAATTTTGTCCACCCAAATGTCACCAAGCCAATCACTATTTCAGGAAAAGAAGGCGATGACGCAAAGCACTATCAAAAAAGGCTGTGCGCCTTGCCATAGAGGAGGCTAAGAGATGAATGAAGAAGCTAGGTATGTAAAAATTGTGGAATGGTTCGGGCAAGATAGATGTTTCAACGGATGCGGAATAGTGGGGGCTAAAAAACAAGCCCCCACTATTCCTCGCCGCTCAACTTATCGTTAGCTTTTTCAAAAAGGGAGATCACAAGTGGAACAACCTGTCGAACAAACAGCAACCAAAGGACCTGACGAGAAATTTTGTCCGGAATGCGGCGCCGTCATTAAAGCAAAGGCAGAAATCTGCCCCAAGTGTGGCGTGCGACAGATAGCTCCGCTATCGACAAGCCCTCTCGGCCAAACCACGCCAAGCGGAAAAAATAAGTTGGTCGCCGGCCTCCTTGCTCTATTTCTTGGTGGCTTCGGTATCCACAAGTTCTACCTCGGCAAAGGCGGACAAGGCATTCTGTACCTCGCGTTCTGCTGGACTTTCATACCTGCAATTATTGGCTTCGTTGAAGGTTTGAACTATTTACTAATGAATGAAAAAACCTTCTTCTCACGCTACGGCAAAAGCTAACAATTCGTTCCAGCGGACTGGACTGGTATAGGGTTTTCTTGGACACTAAAATTGGGGGTAAGGCAAAGCCCCGCCATGAACACCTATCTCTACACACTGGAGATGTCTGTTCGAGACTACGAATGCGACATGCAGGGCATCGTGAACAACGCCGTGTACCAGAACTATTTGGAGCACGCCCGCCACATGTGCATGAAAAAAGAGGGCATCGACTTCAAGAGATACACCCTGATGGGTGTGAATTTTGTCGTGGTCCGGGCCGAGGTGGACTACAAGCACCCCCTGACCAGCGGAGACGCGTTTATCGTGGGGATCAACGTGGTCAAGGAATCCCGCCTGCGCCTAGTTTTTTGCCAGGACATTTTCCGCCTGCCGGACCACAAGCCCGTGCTCAAGGCCAAGATTGTCGCCACGGCCCTGAACGAACGGGGTCGGCCGGAGATTCCCGCGGAAGTGGAGGCTGTGCTCAAGAAATTCCTGCCCGCGCACGGTGCAGATCGTTCTTGATCAGCTTCAGGAACAACTGGGAAAATTGCGTGAGCGAGCGTTCCAGTTCACCCAGTCTGTTCAGGAAATAGTTGTAGAATATGGTGGCCGGGATGGCCACCAACAAGCCGGCGATAGTCGTTCCCAAGGCCTCTCCCAACCCCTGTCCCACGACCAGCAGGCTGGCCGACCGCCCAAGGTCCCCGAACCCCTGAAACGAATGAAATATGCCCCATACCGTGCCGAAAAGTCCCATCATCGGCGCGGCGTTGGCGCATATTCCAAGAAAGGGCAACGGACGGAAGGCGTCGGATATTTCCCGCCGAACCTCGTCGTGCAACACGTGACGCAGGTTTTCCAGGACAATTTTGGGCATCTCTCCCGGCGGCAGTTCCAGGTTGCCCAGTTCCTGATATTCCATGTAGCCGGCCTGGGCCACCCGATGCGTGATGCGATACGGGGCCGGCGCAAGGATCAGAAACGCGGAGTCCAGATCCTTTGCGTTCAGGAGTGTTTCCCCGTCTTCGGCGATTCTTTCACGCAACCTTCGAAACTGCGCCAACTTGAGGAACACAATGCCCCAGCAGGTCACGGACATGAAGGCCAAGATCACGTAGACAACTTGGATAATCAAGGAGGATTGGAGAAAAATCTGCAGATAGTCGATATACGGCATGAAGCGGTCGTCCTCAAGATTTACGCAGGCGAATGTGACGAAAAAGCGGACAGCGCCGCGTTTTTCCGTTGACCGAAACGTCGAAAATGCAGGAAGGATTTTCGACGTCGTGTATAAATGCCCTCCAATGGCCTTTCATATTCGGGTCTTACACGTGGTTACGCAGTTTCAACTCCAAAGGATGGGGGTGAAAGTAGTATTGTTCCTTAAGGTAGGGTTCATCGTACTTTCGAAGATAGTGATTGAGCAGGGAAATGGGGACGATCAGCGGGATCTGCCCGTCTTTGTAACGGCGAAAGACGTCAAGCAGTTCCTGCTTTTCCCAGGCTGAAATCAGTTTCTTGAAATGCCCCATGCTCTTTTCCAACACGTTGAAATGCTTGGCCTTGGTGGCGCGGATCCGCAAAGCGTCCATGAGCAGCGTCGCATACTCGTTGAACAGCGCGCCTCGGTCCATTTCTGCGGCCTTGGCCGTAAGCTTGCCCATGCTCTGGCAGTGCTTTAGACTGTGAGCAAGAATAAGGTATTTATGGCGGGCATGGAAAGCAATCAGGGAGGCTGTGGCGGGGGTGCGCGCTGCGGCTTCCCGCCACCGGCGCATCACGAAGATGCGCTCAATGAAATTCTCCCGCAATTCAGGGTCGTGCAGACGATCGTCATCTTCCACGGGCAACAGCGGGAAGCGTTCCATGAACATCCGGGCAAAGAGGCCCACACCCTTGTGCCGGGACATGCCTGGCTCTGAATAGACCTTTACGCCCTGCATTCCGCTGGAAGGGGATTTGCTCTTGAAAATGAAGCCGCACAGATTTTGTTCAGCCAACCATACGATTTTATGCTCGGCCCAGGCACGCATCCGCTCGGTCATGTCCACGCCGGAGCGAATCGTCATCAAACGCGGAGCCTCGATATCGCCCACAAGGCGCATGGCTTCACGGGGCACGGGCATGCCGCACTCCACTTCCGGACACACCGGTACAAACTGCACATGCCGGCCCAAGGTGTCCCGCAAGAACCGATCCAGTTTGTGGCCGCCGTCATAGCGAACCGCGTTGCCCAAAAGGCAGGAGCTGATGCCGACCCGAAAGACCTGTTCCATAAAAGACGTCTGCTTTGAACATTAAAACAAAGCGTTAATTGTGGTCCGCGATGATGAAATCCACAATGCCCGGAGATCAGGCAATGTTTCAAGGAAAAGAGAACGTGATGTCCTCCTTCAGGCATTGACGCTCCAAGGCCACGAGATCGCTGTAGGTTTCTCGTTTGCGGGCCGGCATGACGCCGGTGCCGTTCACCAGAACTTCGGCGGCCCTGGGGCGGGAGTTGTATTGGGAAGACATGGTGAAGCCGTAGGCCCCAGCGGAAAAAATCGCCAACAATTCTCCGGAACGGACTTCGGGCAGGTCCCGGTCTCGGGCCAGAAAGTCGCCGGATTCGCAGATGGGGCCGACAACGTCGACCTTCCTGATGGGCCGCTGCTGCGGGCAAACCTCGTCGATGTGATGAAAGGACTGGTACAGCGAGGGCCGGATAAGATCGTTCATGGCGGCGTCCACGATCACAAAATGCTTGGATTTCGTGCTCTTGGTGTACACGACCTCGGTCACGAGGATGCCGGCATTGCCGGCGATGACCCGGCCCGGCTCCAGAATCAAGATCAAATCCATGCCGTTGAGTTCACGCATCAAAGCCTGGCCGAATTCCTTGGGATGGGGGGGCTCCTCCTGGTCATACGTGATCCCCAGACCGCCTCCCAAATCCAGGAAACGAATGTCCAGTCCCATTTTGTTCAGTTTGGCGTGAAATTTCTTGATGCGTTGCAGGGCTTCCAGAAAAGGCTCGATGGTGGTCAGCTGAGAACCGATGTGGCAGTTGATGCCCAGGATCTCAATCCCCGGCATGGACGCTGCCAGTTCGTAGGCTTCCAGGGACTGGTCGATGTCCAGGCCGAACTTGTTTTTTTTCAGTCCCGTGGAAATATAGGGATGGGTCTTGGGGTCCACGTCCGGGTTGATGCGCAGGCTGATGCGGGCCGTCTTGCCTATTTCCCGGGCGATTTCGTTGATGCGTTGCAGCTCTTCCAGGGATTCCACGTTGAACATCAGGATGTCGGCAGCCAAGGCTTCCCGTATTTCCGCAGCCCGTTTGCCCACGCCGGAATAGACGATCTTCCTGGCGGGCACTTCTGCGGCCAGGGCTCGGAACAACTCCCCGCCGGAGACGATGTCCATGCCCGCCCCCATCTCGGCGAGCAGGCGCAGGACGCAAAGATTGGAGTTGGCCTTGACCGAATAGCAGGTCAGGTGGGGGATATCGGCAAAGGCCGAGTCAAAAGCCTGAAAATGGCGCTTGAAGGTCGCCGTGGAATAGACGTACAGCGGGGTGCCGTATTTTTCCGCCAGGGACTGGACCGACACGTCCTCGGCGAACAACTCGCCGGCCCGATAGGTGAAATGATGCACTGTCCGATGCTCCTTCTGTTTTGGGGAATGGGGCGAACAAGGTGGACTGGGAAAATGTCTTTTTAGCGAACGCGGCGAACGCGGCGAA
>DBNV01000071.1:4725-13459 GCA_002299865.1 Desulfonatronaceae bacterium UBA663
CGAACGCGGCGAACGCGGCGAATGCGGCGAATGCGCAGTGACCTTAAGTGATGCGGCATATTATTGCGGCGGATCGGCGCCCCAGGCTTTTTTCCAGTCTTGCAGCAGAGTCAGCGCCTGCATGGGGGTAATCCGCAGAGGGTCCATTTTTCGCAGTTGCGCCAGAAGCCGCTGCCCCGGGTCGTTCTCGGCGGGAGCGCCAAAACCCGGAAGAACCGGGCGTTGGGAGACGGAGGGCTTGGTTTTGTCCGGACTCTTAGCATCCAGGTCATCCAGAATCTCCTTGGCCCTGGAAATCACGGGCCTGGGCACGCCGGCCAGTTTGGCCACCTCGATGCCGTAGCTGCGGTCCGAAGGGCCGGGCACCAGGCGGCGCAGGAAGATGATCTCGCCTTTCCATTCCTTGACTGCGATATTGTAGTTGCGCACTCCGGGCAGCTTGCCCTCAAGAGAGGTCAACTCGTGGTAATGGGTGGCGAACAGGGTGCGTATCCCGCCTTGTCCAGCTTTGGCCAGTTCCTCCACCACGGCCCAGGCCAGGGCCAAGCCGTCGTAGGTGCTGGTGCCGCGGCCGATCTCATCCAGGATGACGAGGCTGCGCCTGCCTGCCTGGCGCAGAATGCGGGCCGTCTCAATCATCTCCACCATGAAGGTGCTTTGCCCCAGGCTGAGATTGTCCGATGCGCCCACCCGGGTGAAGATGCGGTCGGTCAGGCCGATGGAGGCTTCGGCGGCCGGAACAAAGGACCCTATCTGGGCCAGGATGCAGATAATCGCGGTCTGGCGCAGGACCGTGGACTTGCCGCCCATGTTCGGGCCGGTGATGATCAGAATACGCCGACCCTCATCTAAGATCACGTCGTTGGGAATGTAGTCGGCTGTACCCTGAACAGCCTCGATGCAGGGATGTCTCCCGCCGGTGATCCTAATTTCCAAGCCGGAATGGATCTGTGGCCTGGACCAGGCCCATTTTCGGGCCGTTTGGGCCAATCCTTGCCAAAGGTCCAGGCCGGCCAGGGTTCCCCCCATGCGTGTCACTCTGGGGCGAAAACCATCCACCTGGTTTCGCAATTCCTGAAACAAACGATATTCAAGGGCCTTGCGTTCATCCGCCGCGCTGAGCAGGCGGTCTTCCAACTCCTTGAGTTCCCTGGTGACGAATCGTTCGCTGGAAGCCAGGGATTGGCGTCGTTCAAAGCGCTCCGGCACGCCGGCCGCCAAAGCTCTGGGCAGTTCGAAATAATAGCCGAACACCCGGTTGTAGCCCAGCTTGAGCTTGACCAGCCCGGTTTCTTCCTGTTCCCGGCGCAGCATATCCCGCAGTTTGCCTTGCCCGTGTTCCACGAGTTCCAGCAGGGCGTCCAACTCGTGGTGGTAGCCTTCCCGAAAAATGCCTCCGTCCGTGATCAGCAGGGGTGGAGAGTCCACCAGGGCCGAGTCCAGCAGCTCGGTCAACTCCTCCAGGTTGTCCCATGTTCCTAAAATGTCGTTCAGGGCCGGAGGGAGGGTCTCCTGTGGGGTACGGCGCAAGAGGGTCTCTACAAGAGGCACGTGACGCAGTCCCTGACGCAAGGCCGTAAAGTCCCTGGGCGAGCTTCTGTTCAAGGCGATGCGGGAAGCAATACGCTCTAAGTCCGTCACAGCGGCCAACAGGCCGGATAAGTCGCGACGCAAGGCATCCTGTTCGTGGAAAAAGGCGACCGCTTCCTGATTGTAGAGCACGGGAGCGATTTCCTTCCAGGGAAAATGAAGCCTGGTTTCCAGAAGACGCCCGCCCATGGGGGTTCTGGTCTGGTCCAGAACATGGCGAAGCGTGCCCGGTCCGCGTCCTCCGTCAAGACGGCGAAAGATCTCCAGATTGCGCAGGGTGACCTCGTCCAAGAGCAGGAAATCGCCTGGATGCAACACCCGAAGCGGAGCCAAATGGGAGAGTTCGCGCTTTTGGGTCTGTTGAAGGTAAGCCAAGAGCGCACCAAAGGCCTGGACAAGCTGCGGCTTGTCTAGGAGGTCGAGCGCTTGCAGGTCGGCGATGCCTTGTATTCGCAGCAAGCGCTCTCTGGCCGGAGCGGCATCGAAGAAGCCGCGCATGGGCAGGGGGGTGATCCTGGCCGTGGTTTCGCCCGTCATCGTTCGCGACGCGTGATGGTCCGGCAGAAGCAGTTCCCTGGGCCGCAGCTTATCTGCCCAGGACCATAATTGGGCGTGTTGACGCAATTGGACGCCGCAGCACTCGCCCGTGGAGATGTCCACCCAGGCCAGCCCCCCGGCATCGGCCTGGACATCCCAGAACAGTGCGGCTAGATAATGATGTTCCTTGGCCTCCAGATTGGCGTCTTCCACCAGCGTGCCCGGAGTCAGGACGCGAGCGACGGCTCTTTTTACCAGTCCTTTGGCCTGACGCGGATCCTCCACCTGATCGCAAATGGCGACCTTGAAGCCTTTGTCCAGGAGCTGGGAGAGATAGGGTTCGCAGGCATGGCAAGGCACGCCGCACATGGGAACGGGGTGAGCCGCCCCTGGATTGCGGCTGGTCAGGGCGATCTGCAGTTCGCGAGCCGCGGTTTCGGCATCCTCGAAAAAAAGTTCGTAGAAATCCCCCATGCGAAAGAAGAGCAGGGCGTCCGGGTGCTCAGCCTTGATCCCCAGATACTGCTCCAGCATGGGGGTCAGCTTGGGCGCGGAGGTTTCATTCATTCAAATTCCGGCGAAAAGAAATGGAGTGCCAGGAGCTGCAACGCGGACAGACGAAAAAAACGGATTCACGTTTCAGGCCGCAGTGGCCGCAGATAAACCTTTTGACCTCCCTGGCCCGGGAAAGAAAAAAGACCAACTGGACCTCCACCGACTGAGGCAGGGTATTGTTTTGCAGGGCAAGGGCCAGGAGTTCAAGCCGGGCCGGCCAGAAATCCGGAGCCAGCAGCAGGCACTTTTCAAACCAGACCTGGGCCTCGCCAAACTTCCCCTGGTGCAGGAGCAACAAGCCGCCGTAATACTGCAAAAGCACGTCCTGAGAGTAATCCGAAAGGACCATCAGCACTTCGTCCAGTTCCCCGGCGGTCCCCGCATTGAGAAAGTACGGCGGGTTCTCGTTCTGCATGGAGACGATCAACCCCTCCAGCAGGATGAATCGCTTGCTTTCCGGGACTTGGCGCAAGGCCTGCTCCAGGATTTTTGATAGGGGCTGTTTTTCCAGTCTCAACAAAGATCTGTGTATTTTTTCCAGCCACGCTTCCATGGAGCCGGGAGAAACCTTGAGGGCCCGCTCCAGGCATTTCTGAACTTGGCCGCCGTCTTGCGGATGATCGCGGGACTCCTTCTGGGCCTGGCGCACCAGATAATGAGCCTCGGCCACCGGATTGCCCAGTTCCACGTAATATTTGGCGGCTTGCAAACAGTCGTCGGCTTCGGCGCAGAGCTTGGCCAGTTCCTGGGTGATGGCCGGATTGCTTCCTGCGGTTTTGCGCGCCTGCTGAAAGGCCTCGTAGGCCCTGTCCACCAGGCCGCCGCGCTTGTAGTCCCGGCCCAGCTCATACAGCGCCCTGGCCTTGAACTCGGGGCGCAGGCCGGGACGCAGAATCAGGTTTTGGCGAATATGCACGGCGCGTTCTATCTCGCCCTGGGAGCGGTACAGACTGCCCAGTGCGAGATAGATTTCCACGGCGTCCGGATTGTCCTTGACCACCCGGCTCAATTCGTTGATGGCCGCGAAGGTGTCTTCGGAGGGCGGAAGGAGGCCGCCGGGCAGATCGCCCGAGGGCTCGCCCGAGGGCTGCCCGTGTCCAGGACAAGGAGAGAAAAACTCCTTGAACCATTGACGCATCCGGCTTGTACTCATGCCACGTTCTTTGAAGCCTGGGGGGAGAAGTAAGGGTCAGGACAGACTTTCGTTGCTTTTTCCCCGGCTCATTCCGGGATAGGTTTCGTTTTGCAGTGGCAGATTACGCAAGGAGGTCACTTCCTGTTCCAGTGCCGCGAGTTTGACCTTGGCGGCCTTGAGTTCTCTAGCCAGGCGGATTTTTTCATACAGGAAGTACATCATGCTGAAAAGGGAGCCGATCACGAAGCTGACCAGCACGATGAGATAGAAGGGTATTTCCCGAGAAATTAGTTTTAGCCCCAGGATGTCGATCTGAAGCACAAGAAGGCTGGAGAGCACCTGGTTGTTCTGAATGAAGAAAATCATGGAGACGAAAAAAAACAACGACAACAGCAGGACTTTGATGTAGCGCATCAGGTTCTCCTTAGTGTGTGGTTGAGATTGGCAAAGAAGTCAAAAGCCGAAAGGGTGCCGCCATCAGATGTCCGTTAGTGTAAGGATACCTGTTCATGAGCACAAAGCAAGACCTGCCACTGGTCAAGAAGTCCTTGCCGGGGCCTCTTCGCTGTTTCCGGTCAACACCTCGGCCACCAGCCGCCGCGCCAGGGCCAGTTGGGCTTCTTGGTCAGGGGCGTGACCGTCGATCATCGCAAAGTGGACTAAGCGCAAGATATTGGCGTATTCCGGGCCCGGAGTCAGCCCCATGGACTTGAGATCTTTCCCGGAAACAGCTGATTTTTGATTTTTCAACTGGGTCAGGAACAAGGAAATGTGGCGGCGTATTTCCTCCTTACGGCTTCTGGCCATCAAGTAAAGTACGCCTTCCAGGGGCAAGGGCTGGAGGATGAAATACAATTCGCTCAACCTTTCGCCTTGCCCCTGCCATTCGTGCAACTGTCGGACAGCGTCCGTCACAGCCTGTCGCAACTGCTGGAAATGCAATTCGTCCTTCTTCGTAAAATTAAGCCGTTGCAATAAGATCTGGAACTGAGTTGCATCCAGTCCCGTACCCATGCCCAGGAAAAACATCTTCCAAGACTGCGCCCTGGGTTCCAGATAAAGCAGGTGATACCAGTTCAGGACCCGTTCCACTTCCTCCAGTACGCTTTCCATGTGTTCGGACATTTTCAGCAAGGGATGCAGGACCTGCAGGATGTTGAAACCGTCCATGCGTCGAAAACAGGCCAGAACTTCTTTTTCTTCCAGGATTAGCTGCAGTTCGTGGAACAGGCGGCGACCGGAAAGTTTCTGGAACAGGTTTAGGTTCAAGGCGTTCTTGATCAGCCGCTCGGTTTGCCTGTCCATGCGGAAACGGAAACGCTGTTCAAAGCGGATGGCCCGCAAAATGCGCGTGGGATCCTCCACGAAGCTTAAAGAATTAAGAACGCGGATGGTCCGTTCCTTGATGTCCTTTTGCGCTGAGAAAAAATCCACTACGGTTCCGAATTGGTCCGGATTGAGGTGGATGGCTAGAGCATTGATGGAAAAGTCGCGTCTGTACAGGTCCATCTTGATAGAGGAAAGCTGCACCGTGGGCAGGGCCGCGGGATACTTGTAGTATTCCAGGCGGGCTGTGGCCACGTCCATCTTTTGACCGTCCGGCAGAACGACCACGGCGGTCTGAAATTTCTTGTGCATCCGGACGCGTCCGCCCAGTTCCCGGCCCAGCAGTTGGGCAAAGGCAATGCCGTCGCCTTCCACCACCAAATCGATGTCCAGATTCTGACGGTTGAGCAGGATGTCGCGCACGAATCCGCCCACAGCGTAGGCCCGCACCCCCATATCGCCGGCCAGAGTCCCGGCGTATTCCAGAAGGGACACAACGTTTTTGGGCAGGCGGGATTTGATCATATTCTTGATGTTGCGCCCGTTGTTCCTGTTCGGCAGCAGGAATTCAGGGATCCGCGCCGATTCCTGAATGAAAATATTGATCAGGTCCGTGCGGGTGATCACGGCGACGACCCTGTCCTCCTGAACCACAGGCACCAAGCGCTGCTTCTGGCCCAGAATAATTTCCATGGCCGAGTGCAGATCATTGTCCGGGCTGACCACGGCCACGTCACGTTGCATATACTCTTCGACCATCAGTTCTCCAAGACCATGCCCCACGGCCCGGTCCGACAACTGATGCTCCAGGATGCCCACGCACAGGCCTTTGGCGTCGATCACCGGCACAGCCTTCAGGCCGTAGCGGGTCATGATCTCCGTGGCCTGGAGCAGAGCGGTGCGTATGGGGACCGTGACCGCGGGCTTGGACATGAAGTCCCGAACCAGAATCTGGGGATTGATGTGCGAATAGAGCAGGGCGAAAAGCTCTTCCTTGACTTCGGAGGGAGTACGGTCTTTGATGGTGGCCGAAGCGGCATAGGCATGTCCGCCCCCGCCGAAAAAGCCGCAAATTCGACCGACGTTCACCTCTGTCAGGCGGCTGCGGGCAATGAGATGCACCCGGTCGTTCATCCGGGCCACAGCAAACAGCACCTTGATGTTTTCCATTTCCACCAGTTTGTGGACTAGGATCGCAAAATCGCCCACGTACTCGTCGATGCCGACCTCAGTGATTACTACTTCGATGCCGTTGATGTCGTGAACTGCGGCTGCGCCGAGCATGGCGTGCAGCAGTTGGACCTGCTCGGAACTTAAGTCCCTGGTCACCAGATCCGAAACCGTGTTCAAGTCCATGCCCTGACCCAACAGCCAGGCGGCGGCGTCCAGGTCGTGGGTCGTGGTGGAGGGGAAGGTGAAGCAGCCGGTGTCCTCGTAGATGCCCAGTCCCATGATCGTTGCTTCGTCCGGAGTGACGGAAAGCGCCCGGTCCCTGATTTCCCGCACCAGGATGGCCGTTGTCGAGCCCCAGGGCCTGACATCGGAGTGGTCCGCCACCAGGTCTTCTTCGGAATCCGGATGATGGTCGTAGGCATGAATGGAAATTCCTTGGCGCTCAAGGACCGGGCGGACATGGTCCAACCGAGAGCGTTGTCGGGTGTCCACCACCACCAGGCGTTCCACCGTGTCGGAGTCGATGTCCTTCATGGACTGGAAATTAAAAAGATAGGTGGCGCTTTGAATGAAAAAGTTGCGCAGGTTCTTTTCCTGACTGCCGGGAAAGATCAGGGCGGCGTCAGGATAGAGCTTGCCTGCGGCGATCATGGCAGCCAGGGCGTCGAAATCCGCGTTGTTATGGGCGGTGATCAGGATCTTGGGATGCTTCTTGGTCATGTGCAAACGCCCTTGCGACAAACGCGAAAGATGTCCTTGCTTTTCGAGCGCCCGGATTCCCTCATTTTCTCGCCCCCTTGCCCCTGGGATGATGCCGGTCGTGGATGGCCTTGAGGCGCCCGGCCCGGACATGGGTATAGATTTCCGTGGCCAGGATGTCCGTGTGCCCAAGCAAGACCTGGACCGTGCGCAGGTCAGCTCCGCCTTCCAAGAGATGGGTAGCAAAGGAATGGCGCAGGGTGTGCGGGGATATGGGTTTGCGGATGCCAGCCGCCAGTGCGTAGGACTTGATCATTTTCCAGGTTCCTTGGCGGGTCAGCCCTTTGCCGGAACGGTTCAGGAACAAGGCGTCTTCCTGCGGGCGAAAGGTCGGCCGCCAGGTTTGAAGGTAGATTTGGAGCATGTTCTGGGCCGCGTCATGGACGGGGACCAGGCGCTCTTTGCGGCCCTTGCCGAAAACCCGCAGCAGCCCTGTCTGCGTGTCCAGGTCCAACGGTTTGAGGGCGATCAATTCGGAAACCCGCAATCCGGAGGCATACAACAGTTCCAGCATGGTTCGGTCCCGAAAACCCAGTTTGTCGTGCATATCGGGTTGAGCCAACAGGGACTTGATTTCCTCCGGACTGAGGACATCCGGCAGCCGCTTGGGAAGCTTCGGATTATCCAGCTTTTCCAAAGGATTTTGGGCCAGCAGGCCTTCGCCGGCGCAGTACGCGAACAACCCGCGCAACGTGGACAAGTGTCTGGCCAGAGAGCGGCTTTGCAGGCCGCCTTGACGCAGATGCATCAGGTAAAGCAGACCGGTTTGCGCGTTGACCGCGTCCATCTTCAGGTTTTCTTGCCGCAAAAAACGTTGAAAAGCCTCTAGGTCCAAGGTGTAGGAAGCAATGCTGTTTTCCGTGAGCCCTTTTTCTACAAGCAGAAACTCCAGGTAGCGGTCCATCCAGGGATGAAGGTCAGGGCGCGTTGGGGATATGACGGAAGAGGAGGGCATGTCGTGTTTGGTCCGCATGGAAAGGTGTCAGCAAGCGCATCAACAAGGAGAATATTTTTACCGTTTCGTACAGCCGGACACAAGTCCGGCCTCGAGTTCGAACGGAAGATGTTTGACTTGCGAGGCAAGTCTTTTTAATCAACTTGAAGCGTCGGGGCGACAAGAGTGCACTGCCTAGTTGTGCATGGAAGAAAAAGCCGCCGATTAAATTTGATTAAGGACAAAACCGTCGTCTTGCCAGTTCATTCATATCATAACATTGCAAGGAGCCGTTATGCCGCAGTTCAAGCCGGCCAAGCGTTTGGCCCAGCTTCCGCCGTACCTTTTCGCGGAAATCGACCGGGTCAAAAACGAAGTCAAAGCCAAAGGCATGGACATTATCGACCTGGGCGTGGGCGATCCGGACCTGCCCACCCCGGATTTCATCATTGAATCCATGAAAAAAGCCGTCGGCAAGGGAGAACACCACAGGTATCCTTCCTATTCCGGGCTGAACGTCTTTCGAGAGGCTGTGTCCGCGTGGTATGGCCACCGCTTCGGCGTGGAGCTGGACCCGAAATCCGAGGTGCTCAGCCTGATCGGCTCCAAGGAAGGACTGGCCCATTTTCCCTTGGCCTTTGTGGACCCCGGAGACCTGGTGCTGGTGACGACCCCGAACTATCCGGTCTATCCCATGGCCACGATGTTCGCCGGCGGCGAGACCC
>DBNV01000062.1 GCA_002299865.1 Desulfonatronaceae bacterium UBA663
CTGCCAGTTCTGCCAGTTCTGAAGGGCGAAGGGCGAATGCTTCGGCCACGTTTTCAGGACCATGTTCTGATCGGACCAGGACGGCCGGCTCGCGGGAAGCTGCTCCAGGAAATCAACGAATCGTTGCTGGACGTCCGCGAACACGTCCTGTCCCGTGGTCACGTTCAGCACCAGGGCCTGTCGGTCCAGCAAGAGGGCAAGGGTGTTTTGCAGCCGGGAGCGCACCGCGTCCCAATCCCGATCCACCTCCGCGATCAATCCGCGCAGGAAAAACAAATAGCTGATCCCGCCGAGCTGTTCTGCGGCCCATTCCGCCGGAGAAAAGCCGGCGCGCAGGCGGGTATTGACCAGCAGATGCCCACGGGGCACGAGTATTCGCTCGAATCCGGCCTTTTCCTCCAACAAAAGTTGCAGAAAGCGCTGCTTGTTGCCCAGATCGGGAATTAGCAGCATGTCTCGCAGGATGTCCAACAAGTCCGTCAAGTTGGGAGTCATGGCCTTGCCCCGCAGAAAGAGCCATGCCGCCGGTCCCCTATCGGTCTGTTGGTCCGAAGCTTTGGCGTCTCTCTGATCAGGTTCTCGCCTGGCCGAGGTAAAGGTCTCGTGCCAGATTCCGCCGGTTTTCTGACTAATGCGCGTGGCAAAACGGGCGAAGTCCTCTTTTTGGGTGCCGATCTCCACCAAGGATTTGGCCAGAAGCGGAATGAGGGGCAGATCCTCGGCCGACAGCAGGAGCAGATCCAGGCCCAGATCCAGATGCACGATGCGGCTGGTGAACTGGTCGTGGAAGAACATTCGCCCTGGTGCTTGGTCCAGCACGACCTTGGGAATGATCTTGTTTTTCGGTTCCAGATCAGCCCTGGTCAGACAGGGAATGGAGGCCAGGGCTTCGGGGGCGTCCGGGGTTTCCTGCCAGTTTTTGATTTTGGCGGCCTGATCCCGAACCGTCTGTAAGGCATTGTCGTCCATGTGCTCGCGCACGCCGGTCAACCGCTGGGCTTCATCCTGCTCCATGCGCGGCCCCAATGCGGGATCCGGGGTCAGCAGGAGGATGGAATGGTGCGGGTTGTCCAGCAGGTCGCGGCGGATCAGGTCCTCGAAAACTTTTCGTCCGGCGGCCAGGTCGGCCTTGAGGCGCTCCAATGGCGCTTCAAAAGCCAGGGGCGTCAAGGGGTCGGCGTCGTACAGCCAGAAGGTCAGGCTCTGGAGCATGGCCGCCAGCCCTCTGGGGAAGCGGCCGCTGTTGCGTTCGCGCAGGCGGAATTCCACGCTGTTTAGGGCAGCTTGGATCAGGTCCCCAGGCACGCCCTCCCGGACAAGCCGCTCTAAGGTTTCCCGAACCAAGGCTTCCACCTTGGAGGCGTCGGATTCGTGCATGCCCCGCAGCCCGGTGGAGAAGAACATTTGGCGCAGCTCCGCCTCCAGCCCCACGCCGGCCAGATCCTCGCCCAGGCCGGAGTCGATGAGGACCTTGCGCAACGGAGAGGAGGGCATCTCAATGAGCAGGTACTCCAGGACATGCCAGGCCAAATTGTCCGCCGGACTGGTGGTTTCGCTCACGACCCAGTTCATGGTCAGCATGGCCCGCTTGACGTCGTGCCGGTTCTTTTGGTCCTGGTGGCCGACCGGATAGCTCTTAAAGACCCGCCGGGGAGCGGTAAAGGGGGGCTGAAGCGACACCTGAGAGGACACGGCCAGGGGCTTGAAATCATGAAGCCGATCACTCAGCAGTTTCAGTCGGTAATCCGGGTCGTCGTCGCCGGAAAAGAAGATCAAGGCATTGGAGGGATGATAGTAGCGACGATGGAAGTCCAGGAAGCCCTCGAAGGTCAGGTCTGGGATGTGCGCCGGGTGACCGCCGGAATCCAGACCGTAGGTGATGTCCGGAAACAACGACTGCTGGGAGTGTTCGGCCAGCAGGCCGTCCGGAGAGGCGTAGGCGCCCTTCATCTCGTTGTAGACCACCCCTTGGATGGACAGGGAGCCGTCCGTGGCGACCTGATAATGCCAGCCTTCCTGGCCGAAGACCTCCGGGGTCAGGCGGGGATGAAACACGGCGTCCAGATACACGTCGATGAGATTGTAGAAATCCGCGAGGTTCTGGCTGGCTACGGGGTAGCAGGTCTTGTCCGGATAGGTGAAGGCGTTCAGAAAGGTTTGCAGGGAGCCCTTGAGCAGCTCCACAAAGGGCTCCTTGACCGGATATTTGCGCGATCCACAGAGCACGGAATGCTCCAGGATGTGGGCCACGCCCGTGGAGTCGTCCGGCGGGGTGCGGAAGGTGATCCCGAAAACCTTGTTCTCGTCGTCGTTGATCAGGGACAAAAGCCTGGCCCCGGTGGGTCGGTGCTTGAAAAGACGGGCCGTGGAACAAAGTTCCGCGATCCAGGCGGTCTGCAGCGGTGCAAAGTCATGGGTCATGGGGGGATGTCTCCGTAAACTGACATTGACAGGTCATGGTGGTCAAGGTATCGGCTTGATAAATAAAGCACAAGGAGGAATCGGACGTGAATATTTTGACTTTTGGACCGAATGGCAGCGGCAAAGGCACACAGGGAGCCCTGATCAAGAAGAAATACAATTTGGCGCATATCGAATCCGGCGGCATTTTCCGGGAGCATATCGGGCAGGGTACCCAACTGGGCAAGAAGGCTAAGGAATACATCGACCGCGGCGATTTGGTTCCGGATGAAGTGACCATTCCCATGGTTCTGGAAACCTTGCAGACTCAAGGCAAGGACGGCTGGCTCCTGGACGGCTTCCCCCGGAACATGGTTCAGGCCCAGAAGCTGTGGGAAGCCCTGCGCCAGGCCGGCCTGAAACTGGACTACGTGGTGGAGATCCTGTTGCCGCGCGAGGTGGCCAAGAACCGGATCATGGGCCGCAGACTCTGCGTGAACGACAACAACCATCCGAACAACATTTACATCGACGCCATCAAGCCCAAAGGCGACAAGTGTCGGGTCTGCGGCGGCGACCTGAAGACCAGGGCCGATGATCAGGACGAGGCGGCCATCAACAAGCGCCACGACATTTACTACGACACCAAGACAGGCACCCTGGCTGCGGCTTATTTCTACAAGGACTTGGCGGCCAAGGGCCAGACCAAGTATATTGAGCTGGACGGCGCAGGCAGCATCGATTCCATTAAGGAAAAACTGCTGGCCCAACTAGCTTAAGCTTCTTACGACCAGTCAAAAGCCTTGGGGGACCGCTGCACGGCTCCGGGGCTTTTTTCCGTTCAACCGGTCCTCCCCAAGGAAACTATGCTGCGCATCGGCCGCATTGACTACTTAAACGTTTGGCCGCTTTTTGACGGCATGGAGTTTGGGGGTGCCCCCATGGACGATCCGATGGACGCTCTGCGGGTCATCGCGGGCCATCCGTCCCGGCTCAACGCCTTGCTCTTTCGAGGCGAATTGGACCTGGCGCCGTCTTCTTCCTTTGAATACCTGCTTCACGCCGGGCGCTATTCGCTTTTGTCGGACTTAAGCATCAGCTCCGACGGACCGGTGCAGAGCGTGCTCCTGGTCTGCCCGTTTCCCCCGGAGGAAGTGCCGCGTCGGATTGCGGGAGACGGCTTGCGCGTCGGCCTGACCTCGGCCTCGGCCAGTTCCGCCGCGCTGTTGCGGATATTGTGGCGTTTTTACTGGCAATGGCCCGAGCCCGAATGGTCAAGCGTCGAACCGGGACAGGGAGTACAGTCCGAGGGACCTTTCTTGGAAATCGGGGATACGGCCCTGAGACTGACCTGCGCCCCGCCACCGGGCTGGCACTTGGTGGATCTGGGCCTGGCTTGGAAAGAGTTCACCGGGCTGCCGTTCGTCTTTGGCGTCTGGATGGTCCGGGAAGGACTGGACCCGCGAGCCGAAACCATGCTGGGCAAGGTTGCGCAGTCCCTGGCTGCGGCCCGTCGGGCGTTTGCGAAGAATCCCGATGCCGTCATTCAACGCTATGATCGTCCCGAATGGTTGAGCGCTCACACTTTGGCGGACTACTGGCAATGCATCCGTTATGGTTTCGGTCCTCGGGAACAAGCCGGTTTGGTTCTTTTTGGAGCATACGCCCGGCAATTGGAGCTGTTGCCGTCCGTGCCCGGCCTGCGCTGGAAAACAATCGCCGCAGGGATCGACTGAAACGGTTTGTTTTTCAGCTTGATTACATCGTCTGATTCAGCTATATTTAAAAAAACGTTCAGGGCCCTGAATTTTTAACCAAATGCGGAAGAGCAAACAGGAGGATCATCACCATGAGTTCAGCGGAACGCCATGCAGCCCCGAAAACCGAGGACGCAAAGCCTGGTTTCAAGCCGATAGGCGAAGAGGTTTTTGAGGTCAAGACGGGCAGGGATTTAGGCAAGGTCGCCCTTTTCGTAGCTTTATTGGCCGTCGTGTTGATGGTCATACTCTATTTTTCCCAGCAGCAGAACATTGCCGGGCTGGCTGGAAAGGTTGACGAAGTCCAGGGCGTGAAGCAGGAAGTCGCAGCGGTCAAAAACCATGTGGCAACCTTGAAAGGGGAAGTTGTCGCTCTTAAGGAGGACCTGCCCAGGAAAGCCAGGAAGATTCTTATTTCCGGGATGTTGAACGAGTCCGCCAACAAGATGGAGTACCTCATTACCCAGGTGGAGAACGAGGAACAACAGGCCAAGCTTGCGGAAATCCGGAAGATGCTCAAGGATGTCGCGGCCGGCTTGTAGTCGACAAGCCTCCTGGCAATCATTTTGCGGCGGGACGCGGGCCGGGGATCCGTCGTCCTGCCGCAAGTTTTTGGAATTATCGTCCTTTCTCGCGCCGGCGTAGCTCAGTTGGTAGAGCAGCTGATTCGTAATCAGCAGGTCAGGGGTTCAATTCCCCTTGCCGGCTCCAGAAAAATCATCAGCTTAAGCTCAGATCACTCTCGGACAGGACTACAGAACCCGGCAGCCATCGTCCGTGATCAGAATCATGTACTCCCAGCGCACGCCGCCCCAGTCCGGATAATACAGGCCCGGCTCCACTGTGACGACCATGCCCGGAGCCAGCACGGCCTCGTCATGGGGACTTAAGCTCGGGGCCTCGTGGGTCTCCAAACCCACGCCATGACCCAGACCGTGGGTGAAGCGGGTTTCCACGAAGTGGTCCGTGAAGAACCCGCGCACGATCCGGTAGGCCCGGGACACGGGCAGGCCCGGCCGAAGTTCTTGCATGGCCATGTCCTGGGCCCTGCGCACCAAGTCCATGGTCCGTTTGAAGGCATCGGTCGGGCGCTGACCGACCCAGTAGGTGCGGGTCTGGTCCGAGCAGTAGGCGCCCAGCCGCGCTCCAGCGTCCACCAGCACCAGGCATTCCTCCTCGATCACGACGTCCCTTGGAATGGCGTGGGGTTGGGCCGCGTTGGCATTGACGCCGACGATGGTAGCAAAGGCCAACTCCGAGGCCCCGCGCTCCCGGAACAACTTTTCCATGTCCCAGGCGATTTCCCGCTCCGTGCGGCCGGGCTGAAGCAGGTCCGGGACCAGGGCGAAGACCTCGTGGTTCAGTTTGCAGGAGGCCTCCACCAGGGCGATTTCGTGGGCGTCCTTGATCAGGCGCAATCCTTCCACCAGGCTTTTGGTGGGCGTCAGGGCGACGTGATCCTTCAACTCCGAAAATAGATCCACGCTCATGGCCCTGGATTCGAACCCCAGGACCGGGAGTTGAATCCCAGCCAGGAACTCTTGAATCTGCTTAATTTTCGGGCTGGTGTAGATGAACAGGCCGTCTTTCGGCCAGACCCGGGCGGCTGCGGTCTCATAGCGCGGGTCGGTCAACAGCCAGTCCCGGCCGGAGGTGGTGATCACCAGCATCCCCGCGCTTTCGTTGCACTGGGGATCGTGCAGTTCAAAGCCGCTGAGGTAAAACCTGTTGGCCGGGCTGGAGACCAGCAGGCCGGGCAGGTCGTTTTGCTTGAGTTTTTCACGCAGCTTGTCGCGGCGCTGGGCATGGACGTCAGTCATGACGGCTGCTCTTGTTGAAGGGTTTGAGTCTGTAAACCCAGCCCGACGAGATTTACAATCTGGCGGCCCAGAGCCATGTCAAGGTCTCCTTTGAAAGCCCGGCATACATGGTCAATGCCAACGCCCTGGGTACCTTAAGGGGATGGTCGCCTACGATGTGCGCGAGGCGTCCTGCCAGGCCATCTGCCGGCACAGTGGGTTTGACTGGCCGGGAAGCTTGCGAGGCCTTCATGTAACCTGGAGGCTGTTGAGAAATTCCTGCCTGTTGCGTTGCTGCAAAAAGTGAGTAGGGGCGGGGCAACCCCGCCCCTACTCGACCATCATGGCCTTGATCCGGCAGACGCCGCACAGGTCCGTGGATGTGGGATACCCGCAACCGGGGCACGGCTGAAGACTTTCCTCCTGTTGCTTAGCCCAGGCGGCGAATACGGGGCGTCCCTGACGCAGGAAATTCTCGTAAAACTGGATTTTTGCTCCGGGCATGCGCGCCTCAAGGTCGGACCAGAGTCCCTTGTATATCGGAAAGCTGGCCTTGGAGCTGTAGGGGCAAGCTGTAGTGACGTGTTCGATGCCCTTGAGAAAACAATAATTGGCGATCTCGAATTCCGTGAGCCGATACAGCGGCTTGACCTTGCGGGCGAATCCTGCTGCGGCGGGCAGCGCCGGGCCCTGATTGCTCAGATAGGACGTATCCCAGCGGATGGTGTTGGCGAACAGGCGGCTGACCTCATCGTCCAGATTGTGCCCCGTGGCCAGCACGGGAAAGCTGTGATCCAAGGCGAACTTGTTGAAATAGTAGCGTTTGAGTTTACCGCAAACCGAGCAAATCGGGCGCTTGACCCTGGTCTTGACCAGGGGAATGGCCAAACCGTATTCGCGCAGTGCAATGACCGAAAGCGGGACACCCAGGCTGGCGCAAAATTTTTCACAGATTATTCTGGCACCCTCGGAGGAATTTGGGATGGACAGATCCACGTGCAGGCAGTGCACCTGATAGCCAAGCTCGTGCAGTTGCAGCGTCAGGGCCAGGGAGTCTTTGCCCCCGCTGACCGCCACCAGAATCCGCTCTCCAGGCTCAGCCATGTGCTGCCTGTGCATGGAGCGCTCTACCTGGGAGCTAAAAAACAGCGGGTAGCATTCCGGACAAAAAGCCGTGTTGTGGCTGGGCAGGGCCACAGCGGCCAGGGCCTTGCATCTTCGGCACTTCATGATCAGCCCCTGGAAGTGACGCGGCGGACAATGATTGTATCTCCGGGTTCCAGGCGGCGATCCGGAGTGAGAAGTGCTCCGTTCCTGATGATCAGGACGGAGCTTTGACCCAGGCTTAATTTACGTAGCAGTTGGAGCACGGTGTTCACCTTTGTGAACTCGATCTCCCGATCTTCAGGTTCCAAGCGGACAGTAATCAT
>DBNV01000063.1:0-6232 GCA_002299865.1 Desulfonatronaceae bacterium UBA663
AAAAAAACGTGAAACTTCAGTTAAGGATGATTTGCTTGTTTAAAAAACTTCCCCTTAGTTTTTTTAACACGGACAAAAGGCCGTACGGCCTTTTGTCCGTGTTCATGTTTGCGATTGTCGCTCTTACGTTTTTGCCGGTGATTGTGGTTGCCTCATCGCTTCTTGAGCCTTCGTTTGAAGTATGGGCGCATCTTTGGGATACCATTTTACCGGAAATGCTTTTGAACACGTTATCGCTTCTGGTTGGCGTTTCAGTCGGAACCTTCGTCATTGGCACGGGCTTGGCATGGCTCGTCACCGCTTATGAATTTCCGGGCAAAAAAGCTTTTAAGTGGCTGTTAGTGCTGCCAATGGCTATTCCGGCCTATGTCATGGGCTTTTTATACATGTCGATGTTTGATTTTGCCGGTCCATTCCAGACATTTTTCCGCGATACTTTAGGGATGCAGGTCGCTTTCCCTCAGATTAGATCCGGATTTGGCGCCATAGTCGTGATGACTTTGGTACTGTATCCTTATGTTTACCTGTTGGCGAAGGCGGGATTTGAACAACAGTCTGGTTCGGCTTTCGAAGCGGCGAAGGTTTTGGGAGCAAGCAAGCTGAGAATTTTTTTCAAAGTTGCGCTGCCTTTGGCAAGGCCTTCAATAGCAGCCGGCGTCGCTCTTGCCGCGATGGAATCGCTGGCAGACTTTGCCACAGTGAGATACTTCAATTTCCCAACTGTCGCCGACGGCATTTTGAGGGTTTGGCACGGACTCATGGATTTGGGAGCAGCTTCTGAAATGGCGGGCATGTTGGCATTTTTTTCACTTTTAGTACTTTTATCCGAGCATAAATTGCGAAGTCGAAAGACTTATCACCAGGCAAAAGGTAAAAATCAGGGTATTCCCACTGTTTTTCTGTCAGGCCGGAAAGGCTTGATCGCCACGTTTATTTGCGGATCGGTGTTTTTCGCTGCGTTCGGTCTGCCGCTTTTACAGCTCATTTATTGGGCGGCTTTAGAGATTTCGGAAATAACGCCGCATGCTTTATCGGTTTATGGCCAACTGGGTTTAAGAAGCCTTTCATTAGCGGCGATAGCGGCTTTTTTTACGGTGTTTGTGGCACTTTTCACGGTAAGCGTGTCAAGACTTGGTACAGGCAAGTTCTCCCAATATCTTGCCCGGGCCTCGACGATAGGCTACTCTATTCCGGGTGCGGTGATCGGAGTCGGAATATTGATTCCCCTTTCCGCTCTTGATCATTATATCAACAACATAGCCGTGGGTCTGTGGGGAATTGATCTCGGCCTTGTTTTCACAGGATCGCTTATAGGCTTAATTTACGCCTATGTGGTTAGGTTTATGGCAATCGCCTACGGAAGCGTTGACTCCAGTATGGAAAAAATACCGCCTAATACTGTTTTAGCGGCAAGAGTGCTCGGGGCTAACGCCTACAGAATTATTTTCAATATAAATCTCCCTCTCATTCTGCCGGGAATAATAGCGGGGAGCATACTTGTATTTGTAGATGTTATGAAAGAGCTTCCTATAACCTTAGTGCTTCGCCCTATGAGCTACGACACACTTTCAATCTGGGTGTGGCAGATGGCGGCAGAATCGCTTTGGACAGGTGCGGCACTGCCGGCATTGGCGATTGTGCTTGTAGGCATTGTGCCTGTATGGATGCTCATGAAAAAAAATGATTGATTTGCTTGGAAGGAACTCTATATGAGTAAAGATAACGGATCAACCGATAAAGACTTTGTAGTTTTAAAAGGAATATGCAAGCGATATAGCGACGTAACCGCCGTGGACGATTTTAACTTAAGTGTTGGCAAGAGCGAGTTCTTTTCGCTTTTAGGCCCCTCAGGCTGCGGTAAAACAACCACGCTTAGGCTTATTGCCGGGCTTGACGGCTTAAGCAGTGGCAGCATAAGCATTAACGGACGGCTTGTATCCGATCCGACATTTTTTATCCGGCCCGAAAAACGCGCTGTTGGCATCGTATTTCAGGATTATGCGCTTTTTCCGCACATGAATGTTTTTGAAAACGTGGCGTTCGGTCTTTATGGGCAAAGCAAAAATCAAATCACAAAAAGGGTCGCCGAGCTGCTTTCTTTAACAGGCTTAAGCGGCATGGACAAAAAATATCCTCACGAATTATCCGGCGGACAAAGGCAGAGGGTAGCGCTCGCGAGATCCTTGGCCCCCGCGCCTAAAGTCATGCTTTTAGACGAGCCTTTTTCAAATCTTGACGCGGAGTTAAGGGAGGCTTTGAGGAGCGAAACAAAGCAAATACTTAAAGAAAGCGATACCACAGTGATACTTGTGACCCACGATCAGGAGGAAGCCTTCTCGCTATCGGATCGGGTGGGAGTCTTAAACGCCGGCAAGCTCGAACAAGTGGGCACTCCCTACGAGGTCTATCATACCCCCTCCAGCCGTTTTGTGGCGGATTTTGTAGGCAAGGCCGACTTTTTGCCGGCTTATGCGGAAGAAGATTATATTGTTTCAAAGATAGGAAGGTTTCTTCATAGTAAAAACTATTGTCTTAACAATATAAAAGTGGAGCTTATGGTAAGGCCGGATGATGTAACAATAGAAGCAGACCCCGACGGCGCAGCGCTAATTGAGGATATGCTCTTTCTAGGCTCAAATGTGCTATACAAATTAAAATTAGCAGATGATATTTTTATACATTCGATAGGGCTGTCGGCGTATCCTCTGCTGAAAAAAACACGGGTTAAAGTATCAATCAATATGCCGCATACGGTGTTTTTCCCAGTTATAAATTAATTCAGAAAGCATTGGGGACGGAGCCTATTGCTCTATTTTCATCGCTTGTTGATGCTTGTTCTTCGTCACTGCCAATCTCTTGCAAACAGAAGAAATTGCTGCGAACGACAGCTCCCGCGAGGTTCATGGCCTTACGAGTTCTTTCAACATCAGATGAAAATTGAGCCGTCATGCCCCTTTCGTCTATATCTCCGCTTGCAAGCCAGATAGTTGCCGCTTTCATGTCCTTGAAAAAAGCAGGAAACTCCATCCGCAGTGGTCTGGTCAGGCACATGACTTACCTGATAGAAAATTAAAATACAAGACCTGACCCCATTCCCCTTTAACCTGTGAATTTTCAGGCATCCCGCCGGTTCATGCCCAGCAGGCAGAAGACCTCGTAAGGGATGGTCCCCCACCAGGCGGCCAATTCTTCAGGCCGAATGCTCTGGTCTCCCTCGCCGCCCAGGAGAAAAGCAGGGTCTCCGGGCACAACGCCGGGGATGTCCGTCACGTCCACGGCGGTCAGTTGCATGCAAATCCGCCCGAGGACCGACGCCCGCTTCCCGCGCACCAGCATGCACCCTTTGTTGGACAGGCTACGGGAATAATTATCCGCGTACCCCGCCGCGACAATGGCCACGGTCTTGTCCTGGTCTGCGACGTAGGTCCGGCCGTAGGAGATGGATACCCCCTTTCGCAGCGGATGCACGGCCACCACCGGGGCCTGGACCTTCATGGCCGGTTTCAGGCCCAAACCCAGATGCTCCAGCCGCGTGCCGTGAAAAGGATTGGCGCCGTACAGGGCAATGCCCGGTCGCTGCCTGTCCCAGGCCAAGTCGGGAAAGGCCAGCAGACCGGCGGAATTGGCCAGACTGGACAGTGGGGAATGCCCCGCCCGCTTGAACGCGGCATGCACTTCCTGGAAGCGCCCGGACTGCTCCTGGACAAAAGCGGCCTGGTTCGGATCATCAGCCGTAGCCAGGTGACTGATCAGCCACTGGAGCGTGAGTCGGTCGCATTGACGCAAGGCTTCCAGGACCTTTGGGCTCTCTTCCGGGGCAAATCCCAGACGGGCCATACCTGTGTCGAACTTCAAGGCCACGGGCAGGCGGACATCCTTGAAAGCCGCCTGCTCCTGGAGCTTAGCCAATTGGTCCATGCGTGAAACCAGGGGCAGGATGCCCTGCTCTGCCACGGTCTGAAAGTCTTCGCTAAGTTGCGGCCCTAAAAGCGCCAGCACCGTGCCGCTCACGGACGGACAAAGCCTCGCGGCCTCCTCCACCGTGCCCACGGCGAAGAAATCCGCTCCGCAGGACTCCAATGCCCGGGCCACGGCAACCAGGCCGTGTCCGTAAGCATCGGCCTTGATCACCGGGATCAGTCGCGTGCCCTTGGAACGCAACAGGCGGTAATTGTCCGCAATGGCCCGCAACTCAATGCCGACACGCAGCAAATTGTAATCAATGGCCATTGTTCATCCCTGAAAATCCCGCCTGGGTATTAAGCCTGACACGTATTCCCGCAGGGCTTGCAACCAGGCCCTGGGCTTGGTCCCCGTGAGCTTTGAAAAGCTCGTGGCATCCAGCACGGAATAGGCTGGACGGACGGCCTTCCGGGGGTATTCCGAGGACGGGATGGGGTTCACCGCGCAACGCAATCCCATGGTCTGGACAGCCTCTCCGGCCAGTTCGCACCAGCTGGCGCTGCCGCTGTTCACCAAATGGAAAACCCCTTGCCCTCCGGCCGCGACAAGTTCGAGACTATGCGCGGCCAAGTCAGGCGTATACGTGGGCGAGCCCACCTGGTCGTGGACCACGTTCAGGGATTCACGCCCTTTGGCCAGTTCCAGAATTTTGGCCACGAAATTGGTCCGGCCCGGACCGAACAGCCAGGCCGTCCGGATGATGCAAAGCCCTTTGGGATCCAGATTTAGAAGCGCCCTCTCCCCGGCCAGCTTGCTTTTACCATAGACGCACAGCGGCCCCGTGGGATCATCCGGCAGGTAGGGCGAATATTTTTGACCGTCAAAGACAAAATCCGTGCTGTAATGCACCAGCCGGACGCCACTTTTCCCAGCCAGACGGCCCAACAGGATCGGCAGCCTTTCGTTCAGCCGGAACGCCTCCTCAGGCTCGTCCTCGGCCTTGTCCACCTGGGTGTAGGCCACGGCGTTGAACAGCACCTCCGGGGCATGCCGATCAATCAGCGCCGCCATTTGCTCGGCGTCGAGGAAATCCAGATCGTCGCGGCCCACGGAAACGACCCGCCATCCGGCTCCTGCCAGACAATTGCTCAGGGCTTGGCCCAACAGGCCGGTCTTGCCGCCCAGCACAACGGCGCATTTTTTCCTGGAACTCACTTGCCGTCCTCCGTACCAGACAGCCATGAATTCCCGGTAACTGCCGTCCCGCACGCGGTCTAGCCACTCTTTGTTCTCCGCGTACCAGGCGATGGTTTCCTCCAGTCCCTGCTCGAACGTATATTCCGGCGCGAAGCCCAGTTCCCGGGCGGCCAGGGAGTAATCCATGGCGTAGCGCCAGTCATGGCCAGGGCGGTCCTGGACAAAACAAATCAGGTCGTGGGGCTTGCCCAAGAAATTAAGCAAGGCCTTGACTACTTCAATATTCGTGCGCTCGGCGTTGCCCCCGAAATTATAGACCGCGCCGGGTCGGCCCCGTTCCATGGCCAGTTCCACGCCCCGGCAATGATCCAGGACATGAATCCAGTCGCGGATGTTGGCCCCGTCGCCGTAAATGGGCAACGGCTCGTCCTCCCAGGCCAGGGTGAGCATCAGCGGGATCAACTTTTCCGGAAACTGGAACGGGCCGTAGTTATTGGAGCAACGGGTGATCACCGTGGGCAGGCCGTAAGTTTTATGGTAGGCCCGCACCAGCAGATCCGCCGAGGCCTTGGAAGCTGCATAGGGGCTGTTGGGGGCCAGGGGAGTGCTCTCGCTAAATAAGCCGGTGGGCCCCAGGGTGCCGTAAACCTCGTCCGTGGAAACCTGCACAAAGAGTTCAACACCCGCCCGCCTGGAGGCTTCCAGCAGGTTCTGCGTTCCCTGGACGTTAGTGGTGATGAAGGGGGCGGGATCGTGGATGGATCGGTCCACGTGCGATTCAGCGGCAAAATTGAGAACGGCCTGGATGCCGTGCTCCGCCAGGATCTTCGGAACCAGGATCGGGTCGGCGATGTCTCCGTGCACGAAAACATATCCGTTGTCCCGTCCTTCCAGGCCGGCCAGATTCATCCGATTGCCCGCGTAAGTCAGTTTGTCCAGGTTGACGATGGTCGTCTCCGGACGGCGCCCCCGCAGGGCAAGGATGAAATTGGAACCGATGAAGCCGCATCCGCCGGTCACTAGGATGCGGGAAAAACGGCGCTGCATGAGGTTCTCCTAAAAATAAGGCGGTGTCCACGAAAAGCGGCCACCGTCTTCCGTGTTGCTTTGAAGGCGGCATGCCCCGTGATGG
>DBNV01000063.1:6600-10521 GCA_002299865.1 Desulfonatronaceae bacterium UBA663
TGATGGTTCGTGATGGTTCGAAAAAAGGAGCTTCCTAAACGTCCCCCTTGCTATGCGGCAAAGGATTTTTCCCCGGTCGAAATCTTGGCGGTGCCTTGGCGGCGGTTTTGGTCTTGTCCTTCGCGGATTTCCTTAGCCTCGGCAGCCTGGGCGTTGTCTTGGATGCGGGCTTGGCCGAGGACTTGGCCTTGGCAGGCCTGCCTGCCGGCAGGCCTGCCTCGCGCTCATCTTGAGCTTGGCCGGAGTGGGCAAAGGAAAAATCCTGAACCGGCATGGGCGGCTCTTTTGCGTCTGTCCGGCCTTCCGTGGCGGGGATAAAATGGCGGCAGGTCTTTTGCGGGCAGGAGAGATAATTGCCGCGCTTTTCCGTATGCCGTTTGACCATCACCGGATACCCGCATTTGAGGCAGGCCTGGGCCACGGGCGGGGCGGGCACGGACGTGGTGCAGTCCGGATAGCGGCTGCAAGAATAGAACAGCGAGCCGAACCGGGAGCTGCGCTCCACCAGTTCCCCGGTGCATCCCGGCGCGGGGCAGGCCACCCCGGTGGAAAAAGACTTGGCGTACTTGCATTTGGGGTAGCCTGCGCAAGCGAAAAACCGGCTGCCCGTGCGCGCCTTCTTGAGCACCACGTCCCCGCCGCAGTCCGGGCAAGCACCCACCTTAACGGGCTCTTCCCTGGGCAGCTTCTCCACGGTCTTGATTGCGCCTGATTCGTCGCGGATGAAATTGCCCGTGAACGAGCAGTCCGGGTATCCGGAACAGGCCAGGAACGGCCCGGCCTTGCCGAACTTGACCAGCAGCGGCTTGGCGCATTCCGGGCAGGGCAGGCCCGCGTCCACCCCGGCCTTGACCGCGGCCATGTCCTTCTTGGCCTTGTCCAGGACCGGGTAAAACTCGCCGGTAAAGGAACGCATCAAAGAAACCCAGTCCTGCTTGCCCAGGGCCACCTGGTCCAGGGATTCCTCCATCTGAGCCGTGAAATCTACGTCCATCAGCTTGGTGAAATGCGCGACGAGTTGGTCACTGACCACGCTGCCCAACTCCAAGGGCACGAAGTGGCGATCCAACAGGGTCACGTATTCGCGATCCAACAGGGTGGAAATGATCTGAGCGTAGGTGGAGGGCCGGCCGATGCCCTTTTCCTCCAGTTCGCGAATCAGGCCGGCCTCGCTATAGCGCGGTGGCGGCTGGGTGAATTTCTGCTCCTTGAACAGTTCCCGCAGACGCAGTTCCTGCTTGGGCGAAAGGGGCGGCAATTCCTGGCTTTTTTCAGGGTCGGCGTGGCCGTAGACCGCAAGAAAGCCGGGAAAGATCAGCCGTTCGCCCTTGGCCCGCCACTGGGTCGAGCCGGCGGCCACGGTCACGGTGGTGTCCCAGAATTTGGCCGCCGTCATCTGCGAGGCCACGAACCTGGTCCAGATCAGCTTGTAGAGCTGGAACATGTCCCTGGGCAGATAGGACTCCAGCATGTTCGGGGTCAGGTGCACGTCCACCGGGCGGATGGCCTCGTGCGCCTCCTGGGCCGACTTGCGGGACTTGAAGACCCGGGCTTTTTCCGGGCGGTATTCCTGGCCGAAGGTGTTCTGAAT
The DNA here is from genome assembly GCA_002299865.1 of Desulfonatronaceae bacterium UBA663. Taxonomy (GTDB): domain Bacteria; phylum Desulfobacterota; class Desulfovibrionia; order Desulfovibrionales; family Desulfonatronaceae; genus Desulfonatronum. The sequence goes on from DBNV01000063.1 coordinate 8,192, forward strand.
GAACTCGCGGGCTTCATTAAGAGCCTCGGGCGCGATGCGCACGGAATCCGTGCGCATGTAGGTGATCAGGGCCTGGAGGCCCCTGTCGCCCAGTTCCACGCCCTCGTAGAGGCGCTGGGCCAGGGACATGGTCCGCTTGGCCGGGTAGGAGAAGCGGCGGCTGGCCTCCTGCTGCAGGGTGGAGGTGATAAAGGGCGGGCCGGGCTGGCGCTGCCGCTCCTTTTCCTCCACGGACTCTACCGCAAAGGAGGCCCGGCGCACGGCCTGTTCCAGAATCTGTGCCTGCTCGGCCGAGCCGATGTCCGCCTTCTTGCCGGAAACCTTCCAGAGATCGGCGTCAAAAAGCGCCCCGGCCTGGGCTTCCAGAGAGATCTTGAACACCCAATATTCCTTGGGCTCGAACGCCTGGCGCTCCCGCTCCCGGTCCACGATCAGCCGCAGGGCCACGGATTGGACCCGGCCGGCGGAAATGCCCCGCTTGATCTTCTGCCACAAAAGCGGCGAGAGTTTGTAGCCCACCAGGCGGTCCAGGACGCGACGGGCCTGCTGGGCGTTGAACAGATCCAGGTTCAGGTCCCGGGGGTGTTTCAAGGCTTCGCGCACGGCCCGGGCCGTGATCTCGTTGAATTGGATGCGCCGAATCTTGGGGTTGGCGTCCTTGATCAGCTCGGCCACATGCCAGGCAATGGCCTCGCCCTCGCGGTCCGGATCGGGTGCCAGGAAAATTTGATCGGCCTTGGCCGCCAGTTTCTTGAGTTGGGAGACCACCTTGTGTTTGCCCGGAATGACCTCGTAATCCGGAGAAAAGTCGTTCTGCTCATCCACGCCCAGGACCTTTTTGGGCAGGTCGCGGACATGACCCACCGAGGCGCCGACCTCATAGTCCGGTCCCAAGAATTTCTTGATGGTTTTGACCTTAGCCGGTGACTCAACAATGATCAGGTCTTTGTTCATAATGGCCTCGGCCAATACCCATCACCAGGGAGCAATGCAAGCCCCCAATGCGAAGGCCCCAATGCGGAGGATAGAAGACAAGCGGACGGAAGGCGGCTAAAGACGGGGGGGCGGATGACAGCCGGGCCGAGAGAGGGTACGGGTAGCGGTCGTGATGGCCAAGAAGGGATGTCCACACGGGCTATCTTAAGGCACAGTCCGGCATTCCCGCCCCCTCACCCGTTATCCATCATCCATCACTAAACTTAAGCAGAGCGGTTCATGAAAATTCTCGTCACCGGCGCGGCCGGATTCATCGGGTTTCATACGGTATTGCGGCTTCTGGAGCAGGGCCACGAGGTGGTCGGCCTGGACAACATCAACGATTATTACGACGTGCGGGTGAAGTATGGTCGCCTGGCGCGCACCGGCATTGCTGCCGAGAGCATCGTCCAGGACGCCATGGTCACCAGCGCCCTTAATCCCCAATATCGCTTCGTGCGCATGGATTTGGCAAACAGCGCGGGCCTGATGGACCTTTTTGCTGCGGAAAAGTTCGACCGGGTCATGCACTGCGCGGCCCAGGCCGGGGTGCGTTACAGCTTGACCAACCCGCATGCCTACATGCAGGGCAATTTTGTGGCCTTCCTGAACCTGCTGGAGGCCTGCCGCTACCATCCGGTAACCCACTTCGTCTTTGCCTCCAGCTCTTCCGTGTACGGCTTAAACCAGGCCATGCCCTTTTCCGTGCGCCACAACGTGGATCATCCCATCAGCCTGTATGCTGCGAGTAAAAAATCCAACGAACTGATGGCCCACGCCTACAGCTATCTGTACGGCCTGCCCTGCACCGGCCTGCGTTTTTTTACGGTGTATGGTCCCTGGGGCCGGCCGGACATGGCGCTGTTTTTGTTCACCAAGGCCATGCTGGAGGATCGGCCCATTGATGTGTTCAATGCCGGCAAGATGCAGCGGGACTTCACCTACGTGGACGACATTGTGGAAGGCGTGCTGCGGGTGATCTTCAAGGCGCCCGCGGGCAATCCGGAATGGAACGGCGCTAAGCCCGACCCCTCGTCCTCGCCCGCGCCGTGGCGCATCTACAATATCGGCAACTCCAACCAGGTGGAGCTGATGGAGTTCATCGAGGCCCTGGAGGAAACCCTGGGCAAGAAGGCCAAGAAAAATTTTCTGCCGTTACAACTGGGAGATGTGCCCGCCACCTGGGCCGACACCAGCGACCTGGAGCGGGACATGGGCTACCGCCCGAACACTCCGGTGCGCGAAGGCATCCGGCGGTTCGTGGAGTGGTACCGGGAGTTCTACGGCGCGTGAGGCAGACGCTTAAACTGTTTCATGCTGTCTTATCATAGCGCACTGTTAGCGATAAATAGAAA
>DBNV01000105.1 GCA_002299865.1 Desulfonatronaceae bacterium UBA663
GTATCACTGGGCCTGCTTGCGTTCGGTGATGATGATAAACAGGTCATGGCCGGTGCCGATGCCTAAGTATCGTCCTTGCTCAGTGATAATAAAGCCGTCGGACATGTGCTGCATCCCGGCGTCGATGATGATCCGGGTCAGATCGTCAATGGAGATGTCTTGTTCCACAATGACCGGATCAGCGACCATGAAGTCGCTGACGGGCCTTCGGCCGTGCAGCTCCCGGGTGTAGGGCCGACTGAACAGTTCGTTAAGCTTGTTGCGGCTAATCAGGCCGACCGGCTTGCCCTGCTCCACCACGGGAATCATGTTCTGTTCTTGATGTTCCGAAAAGACGTCGTAAACCGCTAACAGCAAAGTGGCCGGGGTAATGGAGGGGACGCAGCGCAACAGGGCTTGGGCCGGGGGGGGTGCTGCGTTGAACATGGGGTCAGGAGGGAGGCCTGTCCCGCAATCAGGATCAGGCCGTGCATCCAGTAGCTTTAGCGGCTTAGAATAATTCCTCGGCGTTTTTAAGGAGGCAACGGCTTCTTGCGGAGCCTGGATCTTTGCTGCTGTCATGGCGTTCTCCAATCTCGCGGATATTCCCCGCAAGGTTATGATCCCGACCCGGACTTGCGGCAAACAACGGTTATCCAAAACGCCCGGTGACGTAATCTTCCGTCGCTTGGTGTTTTGGCTTAGTGAACAAGGTGACTGTGTCTAGGTATTCAATGAGTTCACCGAGATACATGTACGCTGTGTAGTCGGAAACCCGGGCGGCCTGCTGCATGTTATGGGTTACGATGACGATGGTGTACTTTTCCTTAAGCTTGAAGATCAGGTCTTCGATCTTGGCCGTGGAAATGGGGTCCAAGGCGGAACATGGCTCATCCAGGAGAATGACTTCCGGCTCAATGGCCACGGCCCTGGCAATGACCAGGCGTTGTTGCTGTCCGCCGGACAGGCTGAAGGCGTTCTCATGCAGACGGTCCTTGACTTCGTCCCATAGGGCCGCGCTGCGCAGGGCGTACTCCACCACCTGATCCAATTTTTTCTTGTTCTTTGCGCCTTGCAGCCGCAGTCCATAGGCCACATTCTCATAGATGGACTTGGGAAAGGGGTTGGGCTTTTGAAAGACCATCCCCACCCGGCGCCGCAATTCCGCCACGTCCACGGACCGCTCGTAAATATTTTGGCCGTTTAACAGAATCCGGCCTTCGATCCGACAGCTGTCGATCAGGTCGTTTAATCTGTTGAAACACCGGATCAATGTGGATTTTCCACAGCCGCTGGGACCGATGAAGGCCGTGACCCGGCGGTTGGGGATTTTCATGCTGATGTTCTTCAGGGTATGGTTCTCCCCGTAAAAAAGTTGGAGATCCTCCACCTCAAGGGAGGATATTTCCTCGCGGAAGTCCATTTTTTTATGCGGCGCGTCCGCAAAAAAACCGGCCATGATGCCATGGGTTGTTGCTGATGTGTTTGCTGGATTCATAACGCCTTTCTGTAAGAAATATAATTTCAGTTATGTGACGATTTATTGACTCTTTAATAGCAGAGCCGGATTATGTTTATTCACTTTCGCTGCGATACTTTTCCCGCAGGTAATTGCGGAGGGTGATGGCCGTCAAATTGAGGCTGACGATGAGCAGCACCAGCAGCAGGGCCGTGGCATAGGCCAAGGGTCTCGTTTCCTCCACGTTGGGGCTTTGGAAGCCCATGTCATAGATGTGAAAGCCCAGATGCATGAATTTGCGCTCCAGATGCAGATAGGGAAAGTAACCGTCCACGGCCAAGGTCGGAGCCAGCTTGACCACGCCCACAAGCATCAACGGTGCTACTTCCCCTGCGGCCCGGGCCACGGCCAGAATCAGGCCGGTCATCATGGCCGGCGTAGCCAGGGGGATCACGGTGCGCCATAACATTTCGGTCTTGGTTGCGCCCAGGGCCAGACTGCCGTCGCGAAGGGTACCGGGGATGCGGGCCAGCCCCTCCTCCGTGGAAATAATAACCACAGGCAGGGTGAGTAGGGCCAGGGTCAGGGAGGCCCAGAGCAGACCCGGCGTACCAAAGGTGGGCGTGGGCAGGGCCTCCGGAAACAGCCAGCGATCCAGGTTGCCGCCAACGAAGTAGATGAAAAAGGCCAGGCCGAATACGCCGTAGACGATGGAGGGCACCCCGGCCAGGTTGTTCACGGAAATGCGTACCAGGCGGACCAAGACTCCCTGCTTGGCGTATTCCCGTAAATAGATCGCGGCCAGTACGCCCAAAGGGGTAACCACGATGGACATCAGGATGACCATGAGCACCGTGCCGAAGATGGCGGGAAAGATGCCGCCTGCAGTATTGGCTTCACGGGGAAAATCGCTTAGAAAATTCCAGACTGCGCCTACGTAATGGCCCGCCTTTTCCGTCACGCTCATGTCGTTTGGCCAGAAGGCGTGAACCACATTGGCCAGGGGTATCTCCACCAGCCTGCCGTCTATAGTTTCGGCTACGAGAGTGTCGCGACGCATCTGCGCATCTAAGTCCAATCGTCTGACATTGACCACTTCGAACTGGCGGTCCAACTCGGTTCGCTGGTTCCGCAGTGCGGTCATTCGTGTTGCACGGGCTTGGTCGTCCAGGCCGCGATCAAGCTCCAGATGGCGTTTCTCCAGCCGGATGCGTTCCATCTGACGGCTCAGCCTTCCGATTTCGGATCGTTCGATGTGCTGGATGGTATTCAGGAGGTCATTAGCCCGCTCGATGCGACGCACCAATTCCCAGCGGGCCTCAAAGCCTTCGGCGACCACGCGATCCTTTTCCTTGACCTGACGTAAGAAACCGTAAAAATCTCCCCATTTCCAGCGTTCCAGGATCATGGCCTCGCGGGGTCTGGTCCAGAGACCGGAGAGAGCCTCCGGATACCAGACAAAGTCGCGCCCCGTCAGGTCGCGGTTGCCTTGCTTGATCAGGTGCCTTTGGGTCAGTTCCATGTCTGCGGGGATAGCAAACCCGGCTTCAGGCAAAACAATGAGGGCGACGGTTTCCGAGCGCATCGGGGCAGCCA
>DBNV01000076.1:0-14684 GCA_002299865.1 Desulfonatronaceae bacterium UBA663
ATGACGACTTACCGCCGCTATCGCCGCTATCGGCGCTATCGCCGCCATCGCCGCTATCGCCGCTATCGCTAAAAGATCAACGCTTTGAAGGAGTTTTCTGATCATGCGCATCATCGTGCAAAAATTCGGCGGCACCTCAGTGGCCAACCTGGAGTGCATGCTCAAGGTTCTAGAAAAAAATCGGGAGATTTTAGACAAGGGGGTCAAGCTGGTGGTGGTCCTCTCGGCCATGGCCGGGGAAACCAACCGTCTGCTGGCCATGGCCAAGCAGTGGAGCAAAAACCCTGATCCCTGGGAGTTGGACGCTTTGGTGGCCACGGGCGAGCAGGTTTCCGTAGCCCTGTACGCCATGCTTCTCAAGGAGCGAGGTATTCGGACCAGGTCCGTTTTGGCCCATCAGGTCGAAATCCTCACGGACTGCACCGCCGGTCGCGCCAGGATCTTGGGCATCAATGCGGAGCGGATCATGGAACTGCTCAAGGACCATGACATCCTTGTGGTGGCCGGATTTCAGGGCTGCGACATCCGCCAACGCATCACCACCCTGGGGCGGGGAGGCTCGGACACCTCGGCCGTGGCCCTGGCCGCCGCGTTGAAGGCTGAAATATGCGAAATATTCACCGACGTGGACGGTGTCTACACGACCGACCCCAATATTTGCCCCCGGGCCAGAAAAATCAATCGCATCACCTATGACGAGATGCTGGAAATGGCCAGCATGGGGGCCAAGGTTCTGCAGATCCGCTCAGTGGAGTTCGCCAAAAAATATCAGGTCCCGGTGCATGTCCGCTCGACATTTTCCAACGAACCGGGAACCATTGTCACCAAGGAGGAAGAAGGCATGGAAGAGGCACTGGTTTCAAGCATCGCCTACGACAAGGATCAAGCCCGGGTTACCCTGATGGATGTCAACGACGAACCCGGCGTGGCCGCGAACATCTTCGGCCCCATATCAGATGCGAACATAGTGGTGGACATGATCGTCCAGAATCCAAGCCGGGAAGGCCGCACGGATATGACCTTCACCGTGCCTCGGGGCGACCTGGAACCGACCATTGCCATCATCAACCGGATCAAGAAGGACATCGGCGCCAAGGCCATGGTCCACGACGCCCAGGTGAGCAAGGTTTCCATTATCGGCGTGGGCATGCGCAACCATTCCGGCGTGGCGGCCATGGCCTTTACAGCCCTGAAAAATGAAGGCATCAATATCTTGATGATCAGCACCTCGGAGATCAAAATTTCCATCCTCCTGGACGAAAAGTATACGGAACTGGCCGTGCGCACCCTGCACGAAGCCTTTGGGCTGGATAGGCCGGAATCTTCTATCTTCTGTGAGGGAGCATGAGCTTCGTCAGCATCTACGATACCACCCTGCGCGACGGCACCCAGGCCGAGGACCTGCACCTGTCCACCGAGGACAAAATCCGCATCGCCTGCAAGCTGGATGAACTGGGGGTTTCCTACATCGAGGGAGGCTGGCCTGTTTCAAACCCCACAGACCAACGGTTCTTCAAGGAAATTCAGAACTACGAGCTAAAACACGCCAAGGTGGCCTGCTTCGGCAGCACCCACAATCCCAAATTGACCCCGGACAAGGACCCTAACCTGAAATCCGTGCTCCAGTCCGGAGCGAGCGTGGCCACCCTTTTCGGCAAGACCTGGGACATCCACGTGGCCGAAGCTCTGCGCACCACTCTGGAACACAACCTGGAGATCATCGCCGGCTCCCTGGCCTATCTGCGCTCCCAGATGGGCGAACTGTTCTTCGATGCCGAACACTTTTTCGACGGCTTCAAGGCCAAGCCGGACTATGCCCTGCAGTGCCTGCGCAAGGCATGGGAGGCCGGGGCGGACATGTTGGTGCTTTGCGACACCAACGGCGGCAGCCTGCCGCATGAAGTAGCCAAGATCGTCGCTGCGGTGCGCGAAGCCCTGCCGGGTGCCAATCTCGGCATCCATACGCACAATGATTCCGAAACCGCAGTGGCCAACTCTCTTGCCGCCGTGCGCGGCGGCGCGGTACAGGTCCAAGGCACCATCAACGGCTACGGGGAACGCTGCGGCAACGCCAACCTCTGCTCCGTGATCCCCAATCTTGAATTGAAAATGGGCCGGACTTGTCTGCCCCAAGGCCACCTCTCGCTTTTGACGGCAACGGCTCACTACGTTTCCGAAATCGCCAACCTGAAGCCTTTTTTGCGCCAGCCCTTCGTGGGCAACTCGGCCTTTGCCCACAAGGGCGGCATTCATGTCAGCGCCGTGATCCGCAACCCCCGGACCTACGAACACATTGCACCGGAACTGGTGGGCAACAAACAACGCATTCTGCTCTCGGACCTGTCCGGCCGGAGCAATATTTTATTCAAAGCCAAGCAGTTCGGCTTTCATCTGGAAAAAGACGATCCTTTCGTTCTCGAACTGCTTGCCGAAATCAAAAAGCGAGAAAGTCAGGGGTATGAATACGCCGCGGCCGAGGCCTCCTTCGAACTGCTTCTGAACCGTACCCTGGGCCGAATGCGCCGCTATTTCTCACTAATCAGCTTTCGGGTCATCGACGCCCGCCATGAAGACCAGGCTCAGCCCTGGGTCGAAGCCACGGTGATGCTCAAGGTGGGCGGCGTGGTGGAACACACCGCCGCGGCGGGCCACGGCCCGGTCAACGCTCTGGACAACGCCCTGCGCAAGGCATTGGAGTGCTTCTACCCCAATCTCAAGGAAATGCGGCTCATGGACTACAAGGTCCGGGTGCTCAGCGCGGCTCAGAACGGCAAATCCGGTACGGCTTCCAACGTCCGGGTGCTCATTGAGTCCGGCGACGCACTTTCCAGATGGGTCACCGTGGGCGTGTCCCACAACATTATTGAAGCCAGTTGGCAGGCACTGGAAGACTCCATGAACTACAAATTGTTCAAGGACGACCAGAAGAAGCTGGAGAAAATCACCCCTGAGAAATGAGTTTCATGGTGATCCTCATGGCATCTCCTGTGGTTTTAGGAGACAAGGGAATTGGGCATCGACCCTAAACGCAGCCGGGAACGCATGGTCCGGGAGCAAATCGAGGCACGGGGCATCTCGGACCCGATGGTCCTCGCGGCCATGCGCAAAGTTCCTCGCCACCTCTTCGTGGAAGAGGCGCTTCGGGCTCAAGCTTATGAAGACCACCCACTGCCCATCGGCCATGGGCAAACCATCTCCCAGCCCTATATCGTCGCCTTGATGAGCAGCCTGCTGGAAATTCGTCCGGGAATGCGCGTCCTGGAGATCGGGACGGGATCCGGATACCAGGCCGCGATCCTTGCCGAAATGGGAGCTGAGGTGTATTCGGTAGAGTGTTTGCAGCCTTTGTATGCTGCGGCTTTCTCGCGGTTGACGAAAATGCGTTGCTTCAAGGTGCATTTGAAGCTCGACGACGGGACCCTCGGCTGGCCCGAAGAGGCGCCATTCCAGAGGATCATGGTCACTGCCGGAGGGCCGGACCTTCCCAGACCTTTATTGGAACAGCTTGATGATCCTGGGATACTGCTCATTCCCATGGGAGTCAAAAAACGCCACCAGGAACTCATCCGCCTCGTGAAACAAGACGGCGGAATCAAGAAAAGCAACCTCGGGCCGGTCATGTTCGTGGACTTGGTCGGGACCCACGGCTGGTAACCCTTCTTCCATCACTTCCAGGAGTTCTGTGAAAAATGGCCCCAGAAACGGACGCCGCCAAAACCCAACGCGGCACCTGCTCCTCGCGCAAGGCCGACGGCAAGACGACGGTCGCTGCTGTGCAGGACCAACTGATCCGGTCCACCCTGCAAAACATCCGCTTTAAACTGTTCGTCATGAGCGGAAAGGGCGGAGTCGGCAAAAGCTCCATCGCCGTCAACCTAGCGGCGGCACTTGCCTTGAAGGGTTTTCGCGTCGGCCTGTTGGACGTGGACATTCATGGTCCCAGCATCCCTCATTTTCTGGGCCTTTCCGGCGGCCTGGAAAGCTCCCGTGGCACTCTGCTCACTCCCCAAAAATATGGAGACCGCCTGTTTGTCGTATCCATAGGGTTCCTGCTCAAGGATCCGGACCAAGCCGTTTTGTGGCGCGGTCCGATGAAGACATCGGCTATCCGGCAGTTCATCGCGGATGTGGACTGGGGCCACCTGGACTATCTGGTGGTGGACTCCCCCCCGGGTACCGGGGATGAGCCCATGACCGTCCTCAAGACCATTCCCGAAGCCTTAAGCATCGTGGTCACCACGCCCCAGGAGATCTCCCTGGCCGACGTGCGCAAAGCCATCAATTTCCTGCAGTATGCTCACGCCAACATCCTGGGCTTGGTGGAAAACATGAGCGGACTGATTTGTCCCCACTGCTCCAACCGCATCGAACTCTTCAAAACCGGCGGCGGCAAGGCGCTTGCGGAAAAATACGGCTTGGAATTTTTGGGTGCCGTGCCCTTGGACCCGGCGGCCGTCGTGGCCGGCGATCTAGGCAAGCCGGTGGTCATGCTCGAAGAGGAGACTCCGGCCAAGCAGGCTCTGCTACAGTTGGCGGAATCCGTAATCAAGGCCATCGAAAACAGCCTGGAGGCAATTTCTGTTTCCCAGGTCGCCCCAGAGGAATCCGCCGGACAGCCCGCCGGACAGCCCGGATGACGCTTTCACGGGCAACGCTCTCTTGGAAAAAGGACCCAAGAAATGCCTCTTGATGCAACCATTCGAAAAACTCCCGCTTCCTCTCCCGACAAGATCAGCGTTCTCATCATCTTATCCTGCCTGCTCTGGCTGCAGGCCGGATTATGGGCCGATCTTTGCCGCGCCGAGACCATTTATTTTTACAAGGATGAACACGGCGTGTTCCGTTTCACGGATACTCCCCGGTCTCAACTTTACCGCCCCTTTCTTTCCTTGCGCGACAAGACCGGCAAGGCCGATAAAATTGCCATCGCACGCTATGTCCAACAGTACGGCAAATTGCACGGCGTCGATCCGCACCTGGTTATGGCGGTGATCGAAGTGGAGTCCGCCTTCAACCCCACAGCGGTTTCCAGGGCCGGCGCCCAAGGCTTGATGCAAATCATGCCCCAGACCCAACAGGATCTCGGACTGACTGCCCCGTTTGACGCCAGGGACAACATCGAGGCGGGGATCCGCTATCTGAGAATGCTCATGAATCGCTTCCCCGACCTTTCTCTGGCCTTGGCCGCGTACAATGCCGGCCTCGGTACGGTGGAAAGATACAAAGGCATCCCCCCCTTCCCGGAAACGAAGGACTATGTCCGCCGCGTCATGGCCAACTATGACCGCCGCAGGTCCGCGCCAAACTGACACGCCATGTTCAACCCAGCCAACAAGATCACACTGTTCCGGATTCTCGCCGTTCCCGTGCTGGTCGTTCTGCTCCATTTTCCAAGCAAAATCGTCAACGCCGTGACCATGATCGGCTTCATCCTCGTGGCCCTGACCGACTTGGCCGACGGGTTCATCGCCCGACGCTGGAACCTGGTTTCCAACCTCGGCAAGTTTCTGGACCCCCTGGCGGACAAGCTGCTTATTTCTTCGGTATTGATCATGCTCGTGGCTCAAGGCTGGGTCCAGGCCTGGATCGCTATCGCCATCATCGGCCGTGAAATCACTGTCACCGGCCTGCGGGCCATTGCCGCAGACCAAGGACACGTGCTGGCCGCAGACAACTTTGGGAAATTTAAGGCCATCCTTCAGGTGGTGGCCCTGTGCCCCCTGATTCTGCACTATCCCTGGTGGGGACTTGATCCGAAACCCATCGGCCAGCTTTTGCTCTACGTCGCCCTTGCACTCACTGTTTTCTCCGGCGCGAAATATATTGTGCATTTTTTTCGCCAGGTGGGTCAGTCAGGCAAACCGGTTTGATCGTCGCCCCCTTTCGAAGCGACGCAATCCACATGGAGGACGGACAATGGCTCAAATTGACGCATTTTTCCGCATGATGCACGACCTGGGGGCCTCGGATCTGCATCTTTCCTCTGGTTCCCAGCCCATCATCCGCTTGTACGGAGACCTGCAGCGCGTCAAGTACAAGGTGCTGGAGCATGAGGAACTGAAAAAAATGCTCTATGAAATCACGCCGGAACAAAAGGCAAAGCAATTCGAGGAAGACGGGGATGTAGACTTTTCTTATGAAATTCCGGATCTGGCCCGCTACCGCGTCAATTTTTTCATGCAACGCCACGGTTGTGCCGCGGTATTTCGCGAAATCCCCCACAAAATCTTGTCCATTGACGAACTCAAGTTCCCTCCTTTGTTCAAAAATCTGGCCATGCTGCCCAAGGGACTCGTGCTCGTCACCGGCCCCACGGGCAGCGGCAAGTCCACGACCTTGGCGGCTATCGTGGACTACGCCAACAGGCAGCGCAAGGATCACATCGTGACCATTGAGGATCCCATCGAATTCGTTCATGAACCGGTCAGCTGCCTGATCAACCAGCGGGAAGTGAGCCGGGACACGAAAAGCTTTAAATCCGCCCTGCGCGGGGCCCTGCGCGAAGACCCGGACATCATCCTGGTCGGAGAAATGCGGGACCTGGAAACCATTGAACTGGCTATTGAAGCCGCCGAAACGGGCCATTTGGTCTTTTCTACCCTGCATACCATTTCCGCGGCCAAAACCGTCGACCGAATCATCGAGGTCTTCCCCGGGAACGTGCAAGGCCAAATCCGGTCAGGGCTCTCGGAATCTCTGCGCGCGGTGATCTCACAAAATCTGTTCAAGCGCGTGGACCGCCCCGGCCGCGTAGCGGCCCTGGAAATCCTGGTGGGTGTTCCGGCCGTGCGCAACCTGATCCGGGAAAACAAGACCTTCCAGATCAATTCAGTTATTGAAACCGGGAAAAAATACGGCATGCAGTCCCTGGACGACGCCATCATGAAACTGCTCAGGGAGGGCGCCATTTCCCCCATGGACGCCTACAACAAATCAGTGGTCAAATCCAAGTTCCGGGAATTCCTGGCCGAACCGCCCCTGGACTTCACTGAGGTTTAATAATTTTATGCTGCGCGCCCATCTTGACCATCTCGTGACCCAGATTCTGGTCAAGGCCCCGGACATTTCGGACATCTTGTTCGTCGTCGGCAAGCCCGTGCAGGCGGAAGTCCACGGCGTGCTGACCGACATCCAGACCACGTTGACCGAAAATGCACTGGTGCCCTATCAGGTTCAATCCATCAGTTATGCCATGATGGGGCATAACTCGCATCTGTACGAAGACCTGTGCAGCCGGGGTTCCTGCGACCTTTCCTACGACCTTCCGGGAAAGGCGCGGTTTCGGGTGAACATCTTTTTCCAACGCGGCTCGACATCCATTGTCATGCGCAAGCTGCCCACGAAAATTTCCACTCTCGAAGATCTCAAGCTACCGCCCCTGTTCCAGCAAATGGCCAAGGAAAAATACGGCCTAATTCTGGTCACCGGAAGCACCGGCACCGGCAAGTCCACCACTTTGGCCGCGCTGATCGACACCATTAATGCCTCCTCCTTCAAACACATCCTGACACTGGAAGACCCCGTGGAGTTCGTCCATGCCCACAAAAAAGGCACGGTGAACCAGCGGGAGCTGGGAACGGACTTCGACGCCTTTTCTTCCGGACTCCGCGCCGCCCTGCGCCAAGCGCCTAAAGTGATCCTGGTGGGGGAAATCCGCGATCGTGAAACCATTGACATCGCGCTGCAAGCAGCGGAAACCGGACATTTGGTGCTGGGCACCCTGCACACCAGCGACACGGGACAAACCATCCACCGAATCACCGGCATGTTCGAACTGGTCGAGGAACGCCTGATTCGGCAACGTCTGGCCCAAGGTTTGAAATACGTCGTTTCCCAGCGGTTGATGCCCAAAATCGGCGGCGGGAGGGTCGCCGCCCTGGAGATGCTCGCCAACAACCTGCGCATCCGGGAATTGATCCTGGGCGGGGAATCAGGAGAGAAGACCTTCTACAATGTGGTCGAAAGCGGCGAGGCTTACGGCATGTTCACTTTTGACCAACACCTGACCCGCCTGTATGAGGAAGGGATGATCACCCAGGAAACAGCCATGAGCTTTGCTTCAGACCGTTCCCGCCTGGGCCGGGCCATCAACCGAATCAAAATTCAGCGTGGAGAAAAAGTGACTGATATCCAAGGCTTGGAACTGGACTTTGAGTATGGTAAGCACAGCGACAATTGATGCTTGGCAAACCCTTTTCAGCCAAGACCCGCTACCACATCAAGACGGAGACTAATCGTGCGCACGGTCTGCCCAAACTGTGAGAGACAGCTGATCATTCCGGACGAAAAGATTCCGCAGGCCGCAAGCTTTAAGCTGGTCTGTCCCGGATGCAAACAGTCTTTTACGGTCTCACCATCCCCGACCATTGCCGAAGCCAAAAAAGAAACGCTTTCGCCTCTGCCGTCACCCCCACCCGTGGAGCCGGACTTTTTTGCTCCCGGAACTAAAACAGCGTTGCTTGTATTGCGCGATCAGGCCTGGACCGAATCCCTGGAACGGCTGCTCCAGGAGCGGGGATACCATGTCACGGCGCTGAACGATCCAAGCCAAGCCGCGGCCAAGCTGCAGGTCAATGTATACGATGTCACCCTCATTGAGGATAGCGACTGGGGGCGGGAGCCGCTCCGGTTGCTCCACGCCTGGCCCGGCACAAAGCGCAGAAACATTAACGTGATCTTGATCGGCCAGGCAGGCGAGAGCCTGCACCCCGGTCTCTCCTTTCGCAAAGGGGTGGACTCGTATTTCCACGTCCAGGACCACACTCGTAGCAAAGAACTGCTGCAAGCATCCTTGGACAGCTTTGCCGCCGCATATCTGTCTTGGAACGCGGCAGCGAAAAAATTGGGCCGGGAGTTCTGACGGCTATGGAACTGCGGCGCGCTGTTCAAGCAACAAGAAGGACAGCATCATGACCATCTCGCGGCTTTTGAGCGTTTTCTTCCTGATCCTCGCCTTTTTCTTGGGATGGCGGCTGATCGGTCACGAAGAGGGCTGGTCTTCCCGCCAGGATCTGCGCCAACATAGGGATGTCCTAGCCATGCAGCTCAAGGAGATTGAACAGAAGAATATTGAGTTAAGCAGGGAAATCCGTCGGCTGACATCGGACCGCGCATACCTGGAAAGCGTTATCCGCGTGGAAATGCACTTCCTGCGCCCTGATGAAGTCCTCTACATCCCACAAAACGATGTCTCTCGGAGATCGCCATGAACGATAAAAGCGCATGGTTTGAGGAACTGCTGACCATGGAGCCGAACTCCAAGCTGTTTTTCCCCCTGGCCCAAACTTACGCTCAAAACAATCGCCCCCAGGACGCCGCCAGGGTCTTAGGGCAAGGACTGTCCTTTTACCCCGAACACCTGGAGGCCCGCCTCCTGCTGATCCGATGCCTCACCCGGCTTAACCAGGACAAAGCCGCCCAGGAGCAGACCCAGTATCTAACCAAGACCCTCTCCGGCTATCCTGAGTTTTGGAACTTCTGGGCCGAGCGCAGCAAGGAAACGGCGAATCAGGACGTAGCCTTGATGCTGCGCCTGCTGGTAAAACATCTCCAGGGCGAGGCCGTCCACTGGGGTGAAATTTTGGAGCAAGGCATAAAGGCAGTGATCATGGCCGACGGCTCCAAACACTCTGCTTCGTCCCGCGACGCGGGCGCCAGGGAAACGGTCGGCACCCCAGGCGCGTCGGCAACGCCGGAATTAGGCGTAGCCGGGCACAGCCGGGCACAGCCGGGCGTAGCCGGGCACAGCCGGGCACAGCCGGGCGTAGCCGGGCACAGCTGGGCGCAGCCGTCGGTCCCACCCGATCAAAATGCCGCCGCACAACTATCGGCTGCCGAACAGCCATTGGCAACCGTCTTCAGCGCTGCACCCGCCGCACACCCATCCCCGGAGGCCGTCCGCCAACTGTCCGAAACAGAGCGCAATTACTATGAGACAAGGACATACGCGGACCTTTTGGCCGAACAAGGAGAGGACGAAGAGGCCCTGGAACTCTACAACAAATTGCTCCGTCTGTCCCAGGACGACCGACAACGCGAGGAACTGGGGGAACGCATCGCCACGCTCAAGGCAAAAAGCTTAAGACCTCAGCCCGATGCGGACTCCCGACATGCCATCCCTGTTCAAAATACCGACCAGCCGCAGGTAAAGCAGGTGTCCCCGAAGGCCGAACCGCAAAAGGCCGCCCGCCCCCCTGCATTGGTAACGACTCTCTTTCGTTTGGCCGAACGCCTGGAAGCAAGAAGCCAAGCCTGACCTCTCGCAAACTAAAAACGCGCACTCTGGAGTTCTCCGTGTCCATCAACGTACTTGCCCTTGCCATGCGTCTCGTGCTGTTATGCGCCCTTGCCCTGCTTGTGTCCGCTTGCGACACAGTGCGCAGCGCCTGGGACAAAACTACCAGCTTTTACGAAACACATCTCGACCCGAAACCGGAACTGGATCTGCAACGCAGCGAAGGTCTGTCTCAAAATGAAAGAGCCTTGGCCATGCAATTCAGTGCCGTGGATCAGCAATTGGAACTGCTCATGCGGAGCCTAGCCCCTCAGGACACCTTTCCTTCACCGGCTTGGTTCAATGCAACCATCATCCAGTTCCCCTGGCTGACCGCGATCATGGCCTTGGATACGCGGGGAGAAATGCTCACGCGCCATCCTGATTCTCCTCTCAAGCACATCCAAGTCGCACCGCTGCTGGAAAGGGAATGGTCCCTCATAAAGCGCGGTCTGCAAGGCTTCACCCAAGATACCCCCTTGGGCCCGGAACTGATCGTTGCCGGACCGTTTTTTCGCGATGGTACATGGCAGGGACTGCTTGCAGCCCACTTTGATCCGCGCAGCCTGATCGGCCTTGCCCCGTCTCCGGACAACCTCGCTTTGCTTACTCCGGAGAGGCTTTTGTGGAGCGGACTGGACCAGAAAGCTACCCGTGAACTCACGGAAGCGCCCTGGGAGGATATCCTCAAACGCAGCGTACAGGGGCGTTTATCCACGGCGAGCCATACCTTTGTCTGGGTAGCGCGGCCCATCGGATCCTTGCGGCTCGTTTACGCCGTTGCCGCGCAATAACCCCTTCCAACTATCCACAAGGAGCGCCCATGTCCCAGATCACGGTCATTGAGCACCTGCTTTTCCACCAAAAAGAATCACCCATGGCCACGGGCCGGTTCACTCGTCTGCTCTCAGAATTGATCCTGTCCGGCAAAATCATTAACCAGGAGGTGAACAAGGCCGGATTGGTGGAAATATTGGGCCTGACCGGGGAAGTTAACGTCCAGGGTGAAAAGGTCCGTAAACTGGACGACTTCGCCAGCCAGGTGCTGGAACATCGCTTGCAGCGGACCGGAGTGCTCTGCGCCTTGGCTTCCGAGGAACGGGCCGACTTCATTCCCATCCCTGCAGACCGCCCCCAGGGCGATTACATCCTTATTTTCGACCCGTTGGACGGCTCTTCCAACATCGATGCCAATGTGAGCATCGGAACCATTTTCTCTATTTTTCGACGTACGAGCCCCTGCGAACAGCCTGTGACCATGGCGGACATCCTTCAGAAAGGCTCGGAACAGGTGGCGGCCGGATACATGATTTATGGTTCATCGACCATGCTGGTCTACACCACGGGCAAGGGTGTGCACGGCTTCACCCTTGATCCCAGCGTGGGCGAATTTCTCCTCTCCCATCCGGACATCCGCATTCCCGAACGAGGCAAGATTTACTCCGTCAACGAAGGCTATTGGGGATATTGGGATGATCCGACGCGCAACGCGGTGTCCTATTTCAAAAACCCGCACAACGATCGGGGCGGGGTCTACAGTTTGCGGTACATCGGCTCACTGGTGGCGGACTTTCATCGCAATCTGCTCTACGGTGGCATTTTTCTCTATCCCGCGGACTCACGGGATCCTCGGTACCCCCACGGAAAGCTGCGCCTGATGTGTGAAGCCAATCCCTTGGCCATGATTGTCGAACAGGCCGGGGGCATGGCCACGGACGGGATCGACCGCATTCTGGACATCCAGCCCGCTGAGCTGCATCAAAGAGTGCCTCTGGTCATCGGTTCACGGGAAGACGTGACCAAAGCCCGGGAAATCTTGACACAAAAGGCGGAATGGACGGCTCTTAAACTCTATGCTTTGCCTAGGCATTGAAACCTCCTGCGACGAAACAGCCTTCGCTCTGCTTAAAGACGGTCGCTTGATCAGCCAAGCCCTGCACTCCCAGGAAAAGCTGCACATGCTGTTCGGCGGGGTCGTGCCCGAATTGGCCTCCAGGCGACACTTGCAGTCACTTCCGGCCTTGCTGCGCAGGGTATTCCAGGAGACGGGGCTTACAGCGCAAGATATCAACGCCGTAGCCGTGGCCCGAGGTCCCGGCCTGTTGGGGGCTCTGCTGGTGGGGTTGGGCCTGGCCAAGGGCCTGGCTTTGGCCTTGCGGGTTCCTCTGGTTGGCGTAAACCATCTGCATGCCCACCTGCTGGCACCGGGCCTGGAACAGGACCTTGTCTTCCCGGCCTTGGGCCTGCTGGTTTCCGGCGGTCATACCCACCTGTACCGCATGGAGTCGGCGCATCGGTTCGCGTTGCTGGGTCGCTGCCTGGACGACGCGGCCGGAGAGGCCCTGGACAAAGCTGCGGCCCTCCTGAACATGCCCTATCCTGGAGGCCGCCATGTCGATCAGGTCGCGGCCTTGGCCGTTCCGGACCCGGCTCTGTTTCCCAAGCCCTACCTGGACAATCAAAATCTGGACTTCAGCTTCAGCGGTCTCAAAACCGCCGTGGCCCAGCATGTCGCCGCCCACCCGCAGCTCAAGATGCCCAAACTGTCCGGCGAAAGGGAGATCATGGAGTGGGCCTCGAGTTCACCGGGGTTTTGCACGCTCTGCGCCTCTCTGAACTGGAGCATCGCGCAGACCTTGCGCATCAAGGTGGAGCGGGCTCTGCGCCAAGTCGGCCCCGTATCCGCGCTGATCGTGGCCGGAGGCGTGGCCGCGAACACCATGCTCCGGCAAACATTGACCCAAACGGCTGAACAGAAAGGCATTCAACTAATCCTTCCCTCCCTCTCCTTGTGCACGGACAATGCCGCCATGATCGCCTACGCGGGCTGGCTGCTGATCAAGAACGGATGGTGTCACGACCTGGACTTGGAGGCGATCCCGCGCGGCAGGCCGATTCCCTGGGACTACCGATGTCGTCCTGATGCTTTTCCCCGATGCTTATGAAGTTCTTGCCTCATCCAAGCCTCATTAAGTCCCCATCTAATTAAGGCCCTCGCCTGTTAGTCTTGACACTTCGTGCCGCCCAAACTAGGCTTGCCTGCCTACGGACAGCCTTGCGGCGAACTTTAGTTCCCGCAAGGCGCCCGATGTTCCAGGCCCTCAAAGAACCTGCTAGTGAATAAGGAGATTGTCATGGCTCATGAAGTGAACGATACCAACTTTGATGCTGAAGTGTTGCAGTGCGATCTGCCCGTGCTTGTAGACTTTTGGGCTCCCTGGTGCGGTCCCTGCCGGGCCATCGCCCCGGTCATCGAGGAATTGAGCCGGGAACTGAGCGGCCAAGTGAAAGTCGCTAAAATGAACGTGGACGAGAACTCCAAGACCCCTTCCCGCTTCGGCATCCGGGCCATTCCCACGCTGATTCTGTTCAAAAAGGGAGAAGTCCTGGAACAGCTTACCGGGGCTGTTTCCAAAATCAGCATCAAGGAAATGATTGCCAAGAAAATCTGACCCTCTCCCATGAAAGAATATGCTGCAGCAGTGATCGGGGGCGGCCCCGCGGGGATGACGGCCGCCCTTTATTTGTTGCGTTCCGGAGTCTCCGTGGCCGTGGTGGAGCGCTTTGCCCCGGGAGGGCAAATGCTTTCCACGGAAATAATCGAGAACTACCCGGGATATCCCGGCGGCATCAAGGGCTATGAGTTGGCGGACCGGATGGCCGACCAGCTCAAGGATTTTCCCCATGATGTCTACCGCCAGGAAGTCCGGACCGTGGAGCACCAACCGGGCAGGAACATTTTGCGGTTGGATGAAGATTCGATCCAGGCCAAGGCCGTAATCATCTGCTCCGGGGTGGTCTGGAAACGTCTGGGCTTGGAACGCGAGGAAGTCTTTATCGGCCGGGGCATTTCCTATTGCGCCTTGTGCGACGCCAATTTCTTCAAAGGCCAGGCAGTGGCGGCGGTGGGAGGCGGCAATACCGCCCTGGAGGAATCCATCCACCTCTCCAAAATCGTCGCCAAGGTGTATCTGATTCATCGCCGCGATGCGTTCCGGGGGGACAAGATCTTTCAAGACCGGATTCAAAAGATTGCCAACATCCAATGCATCATGAATTCGGTGGTCACGGAACTCCTTGGCGACGACCATTTGACCGGCCTGAAACTGAAACGCTTGAGCGACGGCCTGGAGAGTCGACTGGACGTTTCGGCCCTGTTCGTCTTCGTCGGCTCCCACGCCCCGACCGGCTTTGTCCCCAAGGACCTGCGCCTTGGCCCGGACGGTTTCATCGTCACGGACCAGGAAATGCGCACGAACCTGCCGGGAGTCTTCGCCGCCGGGGACGTCCGCGACAAACTCTGCCGCCAAGTGGCCGCCGCCGTGGGCGACGGCGCCACGGCGGCCCACTCAGCCTCTCTTTACCTGAATCAGTTATGAAAAAACATCCCTTAGTCGCCTCGACGGTCGCC
>DBNV01000076.1:15049-27963 GCA_002299865.1 Desulfonatronaceae bacterium UBA663
GTCGCCTCGACGGTCGCCATCCTGCCCTGTTTGGCCATGCTTTGGCTGCTTTCCGGCTGCGCCATCATTGACTATTATTTTCTCCCCCCGCCGGAGGCCACAGCCCGGGAACTGGCTCAGGCCGGATTTGAAGCCATGGAGGCCAAGGAATACCGAAAAGCAGCCGCCTACTTCAGAAAACTCAAGGATCGCTACCCGTTCAGCCCTTACACTTCAGCGGCAGAACTAGCCCTGGGGGACGCCTACTATCTGTCCGAACAGTATGAGGCTGCGGTCCAGGCCTATCTTAACTTCGAATCCCTGCATCCGGGCCACGAGTCCATTCCCCACGTCCTGTTCCAGATCGGCATGTCCTACCTCCGACAATTTCGGTCCATTGACCGGCCCACGGACAATCTGGTGTTGGCCCTGCAATATTTTCACCGCCTGCGGGAAACGCATCCCCAATCTGCTCAGGCCGCAGACGCCGAACGCTTCATCCTCCAGGCACGACGACACATAGCCGAACACGAACTTTTCGTAGCGGATTTTTATTGGCGCAGAGGCGAGTTCGGACCGGCTTGGAGGCGTTATGCCAAAGTCGCATCGACATTCGCGGACATTCCGGACCTTGCCGACTACGCTGAAAGACAAAGCAATTTTGCTTACTACCGCTTTCAAAAGAAGCAGTCGCAGAAGGTTCGGGAAGAACGCGAAGGAACATGGAAAAGGTTTTTTCAATGGCTCTGACCGGGCGTGATCGGCAAAGGAACTCTCCCGTGTTCATTCAGGGCGATTATCACTGAACAATCATGCATGACGCCGAATGTTTCGCCTGGCCTGATTATCTTGACAAGCACAAAGTCTCCGAGGAAGCCTTTGCCGAAGCCTATTCGGTCATATCCGACCCTGAGCGCTTCTGGATCAAGAAAAACATCGCCCAACTTTACGCGCTGGGCTCGCCCGACGCACGAGAGCAAACCCACACCACCTCCCGCTGGACCGTCGGGTTCCAAAGCTTTGTCCATATCCGCCCCAGGGACTGGGCAATCCTGACTTTAGCCGGGAAATCAGCCTCCCCCTCCCGGCTCGTCGCTGCCTTGCTTCCGACCATGACCTCCGGGGTGAACAACATCCTGGCCATTATGGTGGATGAGGATAATCCTCGGCCTCTCCAGATGGTCGCCTTGGAGCTGTGCGGCTTGGACATGGTCTGCTCCCTGAACAGAAGGCAAACCCAAAACCTCCTGGCCTTTCTGGCGCAATCCGGAACCAAAGGGGTTGTCCTTGATCCGGACCACCTTCTTTCGCAAGCCTGCCTCCCGGAAAACTGGCGCGAGGCCATGGCCCTTTGGCGGCCCGCCCTGCCCCGCCGCATGGGGATCTGGACGGAGGGGCCAAGCCAGTGGGACTGGCAAGCCTTGGCTTGGAATCATCCAGGCCTGACCATCGACGTCTGGGGCAAGCCCCCCAAGAAACTGCCCCAGGGCTTCGCCTGGATCCGCGAAGACCAAAAGGCATTCTTTAATACAGGCTACCAGGTCCTGGGCATTCCCGTTCGTTTTTTGGCAAAAGT
Source organism: Desulfonatronaceae bacterium UBA663 (assembly GCA_002299865.1). Taxonomy (GTDB): domain Bacteria; phylum Desulfobacterota; class Desulfovibrionia; order Desulfovibrionales; family Desulfonatronaceae; genus Desulfonatronum. The sequence continues at coordinate 16,605 of DBNV01000076.1, forward strand.
CCCGCCCCCTCGGTGCGATCTCATGCTCACTCCGGGACAGGAAGGCTGCTGGCTCTGGCCGGATCTGCACCGGGAGCTTTTTTTGATCCGCGCCACCTGCCTGGCAACACCCCGCGATCCACGCAAAAAACCCTCATCCTGACGTCCAAACCGGATGCATGAGCAAAACCGAACCAAGCCCCCTTCTGAAAACGCTGCGCAATATCGGCATCATTGCGCACATCGACGCCGGCAAGACCACGATCACCGAACGGATCCTTTTTTTCAGCGGCATCATCCATCGGATGGGCGAAGTCCATGAAGGCAACGCCACCATGGATTATCTGCCCGAAGAGCAGGAACGCGGCATCACCATCACCTCGGCCTGCACCACTATCCCATGGTCCGGCCACACCCTGAACATCATCGACACCCCCGGCCATGTGGACTTCACCATTGAGGTCGAGCGCAGCCTGCGCGTCCTGGACGGGGCCGTCGGCGTCTTTTGCGCCGTCGGCGGAGTCGAACCGCAATCCGAGACAGTCTGGCGGCAGTCGGAAAAATTCGCGGTCCCCAAACTGGCTTTCATCAATAAAATGGATCGACTCGGCGCGGACTTCGAAACCGTCTTGAGGGATTTGCGCACCAAGCTCGGCATCACCCCCCTGCCCCTGCAGATCCCCAACGGACAGGGCCAGGATTTCAAGGGAGTGATCGACCTACTGGAGATGCGGCACCTGGTTTTCGACGTATCAACCCAGGGCGCACAGTGGCAAAGTCTGGAATTGGACGAGGCAGAGCGCGAGACGGCCAGGACTTGGCGGGAGAGAACCCTGGAACTCCTGGCCGAACAAGACGACGGACTTCTGGAGCAATATCTGTCCGGAACGCCCGTTGCCGCCTCTGAACTGCGCGACGTCATCCGGCAGGCGACTTTGTCCCAAAAACTGGTGCCGGTCCTCACCGGCTCCGCGCTTAAAAATATCGGCATTCAGCCTCTTCTGAACGCTGTTTGCAACTATCTGCCTTCTCCCGAGGACAAACCTCCACTCCAGGCCCTGAATCCCCACGACGGAAAAAAAAACTCGCTACCCATGGACCCGAAAGGCCCCCTGGCCGCCTTGGTATTCAAAATCACTGTGGAGTCCGGAAGGCGGCTGGCCTATGCGCGCATCTATTCCGGGAGCATTTCCGAAGGAGACATGCTCTTCAACGCCTCTCAAGAGTTGGACGAGCGGGCGGCACACATCTATCGCATGCATGCGGACCATAAACAGCGCCTGGAACACGCTACGGCTGGCCAGATCATCACCATTTCCGGCTTCAAAGCCACTAAAACCGGCGACACCCTGGCCCGACGCGAGCACCCCCTGCTCCTGGAACAGATTGCGGCATACCAACCGGTCATTTCCCTGGCCCTGGAACCAAAAAGCCAGGCTGACGCGAAAAAGCTCGCCGAGGTGCTCGATTTTTTCCAATTGCAGGATCCGACCTTGAAGGTGACCCACGACCCCGAGACCGACCAGCGGATTCTTTCCGGCATGGGGGAATTGCATCTTGAGGTGGTGTTGGAACGCATGCAACGCGAGTACGGGATCGCCCCAAGAACGGGCAACCCCCAGGTGGTCTACGAGGAAACCGTGACCCGCCCTGGCCGGGGCGAAGCCGTGTTCCGCCGGGAACTGGCCAAGGTGATGCATTTCGGCGAGGTGCGACTTGGTGTTGTGCCGCTGAAGCGGGGCCAAGGCCGAGACATCCGCTGGGTCATCGACGTCCAAGGCCGGCCGGAAGCATGGGTCCAGGCGGTCAACCAAGGCATTGAGGACGGCCTGCAAAGCGGGGTGCTCAAGGGCTATCCCGTGCAGGATCTCCGGGTGGAAATCCTGCGCCTCGGCCGCAAGGAAGGCGAGTCGTCCCCCGTGGGGTATCAGATGGCTGCGGCCCAGGCCCTGAAGAACGCGTTGGCCGAAGCGGCCCCTCAACTCCTGGAACCGATCATGGATATCGAGATCAGCGTTCCCGAGGAAAACGTCGGGGAGGTCATCGGGTTGTTCCATACCAGGGGGGGCAGGGTCGGCAATATGTTCGACCGGGCCGGGGCCAAAATCATTACCGGTGTGGCCCCCATGCGCCAACTGTTCGGTTTTTCCACCTCCCTGCGCTCCGCATCCCAGGGCCGGGCCGCCTTTTCCATGCGCTTCGCCCGGTTCGACGTTCTGGTCTGACTTGCGCGCCCCCTGCCTTTCAACATAACATAGCCCTCGCGCTGTTTTTCCATTCCGTAATGTTCGCTACTATTTCATGAGCCAAAGAACCCGACCTTGGTGGGAGAATTTTGTACGCGGCCTGCGTCACGCCTACAAAAAAATATTGCGCTTGAAATCCTCGCCGCATGACATCGCCCTCGGCCTGAGCTTGGGGGTGTTCATCGGGCTGTTGCCGATCATCCCCTTCCAGTTCATAACCGTGCTGGTACTGGCCATGGCCCTGCGCTGCAGCAAACTGACCGCGCTCTTGGGCACCCTGATCGCCAACCCCTTGAGCATTCCTTTTCTCTACTTCATCAAGTTCAGGCTGGGCTGTTTTTTCCTGCCGGATCTGTGCAGCCGCTACAATCCGGAACACTGGTCCATGAGCGAACTGCTGCAAACAGGCTGGCCTGTCTTCGGCGCCATGCTCCTGGGCGGCGTTCTGATCGGCCTTCCCAGTGCGGTCGTTGCTTATTTCCTGGCCCGCTACCTGATGGAACTGTACCACGTCAGGCGGGCCAAAAAGATAGCCGGCTCCCCGTATAAAAGAGTCCTCCCGGACAAAGAGCCCAATTCCCCTCCGGAAAACAACGCCCCATGACCTTCACGGACACGCGCCCCAAACGCAGCCTGGGACAAAACTTCCTCCAGGACCAGGGCACGGCCCGAAAAATTGTGGCGGCCCTAGAAGTCACGCCCGGCGCTTTTGTGCTGGAAATCGGCCCTGGCCGGGGAGCCCTGACCCGCTGGTTGGCGCGGACCCAGGGCAAGGTTTTTGCGTTGGAAAAGGACGCCCATCTGGCCCGATCAGTCAAATCTCTTTGGCCGGAGGTGGCCATGATCGTGGCCGACGCCATGGATTTTTTCTGGGAACGACTGATCGGCCCCTGGAACCTGATCGGCAATCTGCCCTATAACGTGGCCTCGCCAGTCATCTGGGACGTGGTCGCCCGGACGCCTCAATTGGCCCAGGCCGTGTTCATGGTCCAAAAGGAAGTCGGCGACCGGTTGGCCGCCGCGCCGGGTTCACAGGCCTACGGCGCGCTCAGCGTATGGGTGCAAAGCCATGTCCTGGTCAAACGACTGTTCGTGGTTGGGCCCCAGGTCTTCCGGCCTCGGCCCAAGGTGGATTCCGCCGTAGTCCGCTTCACTCCCCTGCCTCGCAAGGAACCCAGGCCCGACGGGCCGGCCCTGCGTCGGCTGCTGAACACCTGCTTCCAACAACGCCGCAAGCAACTCAAGACCATCCTTCGCCCGCTCTGGAGCGACAGTTTGGCCGACTTTCTGTACGATCAGAATCTGCGTCCGGAAAGCCGGCCCGAGGAGCTTTCGCCGCAGCAATTTCAGACCCTGGCCGACATGCTCTCAGCATCCTGGTGACGATGACGCCAAAGAGCATGCCTCCTATTGCCCCCCATTGATGAGGTCGATGAGGGCGTTGCAACATACAAGAAACCGAACCCGGAAATCGTTGCCGCGTGTGAACAAAAGACCTCTGCACCACGACTACATCGGCCAGCGTGCCGCAACAGGCATTCGCCAGCCCGAGCCAAAGGCCACGTCCGTGATCTTCAGGCCGGGCGCGGCCTGTCGGCGCTTGAACTCCGCCGCCTTGATCAGCTTGACCACCCGTGACACCACCTCCGGCGCAAAGCCGTCACGCACGATCTCCTCGCTGCTGCGATGTTCCTGCACGTAACGCTTGAGTATCCCGTCCAAGACGGCATAGTCGGGCAGGCTGTCCTGGTCGGTCTGGTTTGGACGCAGTTCAGCCGTAGGAGACCGCGTGAGGATCCGCTCCGGAATCACCCGGCCATGCGTGGCGTTGAACCATTTCGCCATGGCATAGACCAGGGTCTTTGGGGCGTCCGCAATGACCGCAAGGCCTCCGGCCATGTCTCCGTAAAGGGTGCAATAGCCTACAGCCAGTTCGGATTTATTGCCCGTCGTCAGGAGCATGGACTTGAACTTATTGGACAAGGCCATGAGCAGGTTGCCACGGATGCGGGCCTGAATGTTCTCCTCGGTCACGTCCTCGACCCGGCCGGCAAAGGCGTCACGCAAGGCCATCTCAAAACCGCCCATGAGTTTGTCGATGGGCATGGTCATGCTGCGCATGCCGAGATTGCCGGACAGTTCCAAGGCGTCCTCAATGCTGGCCGAACTGGTGTAGGGCGAAGGGAGCAGCACCCCCAGCACGTTTTCAGGTCCCAGGGCGCGGGCGGCAATGACCGCCACCAGGGAAGAGTCGATTCCGCCGGAAAGCCCCAGCAGGGCCGTGCTGAATCCGGTCTTGCGCAGATAATCCCCGGTCCCCAGGACCAGGGCGGTGAAGGCTTCTTCCTCTGGCGGGGGACCCTCGCCCATCTGCTCATCATGGGGCATCGGCACATGCCCTTGACGTCCCAGATCCACCACCACCATGTCTTCCCCAAAGGCCTTGGCCGAGGCGATCAGGGTACCGGACGAGGCAAACGCGCTGCTGCGCCCGTCAAAGATCAAATCGTCGTTGCCGCCTACTTGGTTGACGTAAATCAGAGGCACACGATGTTTGCGTGCCAAGTCCGAAAGCATGGTTTGCCGGAAGGCGTGCTTGCCCAGATGAAAGGGGGAAGCGGAGAGATTCACGATGCAATGCACGCCTTGTTCGGCCAAGCGTTGCACCGGATCGATTTTGTACCTTCTGGACTTCCAAAAGTCCTTGTCGTTCCAGATATCCTCGCAAATGGTCACGCCGATGCGCAGCCCGCACGCCTCGAACCAGCCCGACTCGTTAAGCGACTCGTCGAGCGACTCGAAGTAACGGTCTTCGTTAAAGACGTCGTAGGTGGGCAGCAGGGTTTTGTGAAACACCGCCTCCACGGATCCGGCGCGTAACAAGGCTGCGCTGTTCCAGAGAGGCCTCCCCCTGCTCCGCGTGTTGCGTTCGGCCACGCCCACGAGCACAGGCGGAGCGTAGCACAGGGCCTGGGCCAGCCGACACAGGACGCGCCATCCGTCGTTGATGAAGCTTTCGTTGAGGAGCAGGTCCTGTGGGGGATAGCCCAAAAGCGACAACTCCGAGGACACGCAAAGATCAGCCCCTTCCCGGGCCGCTGCAAACACTGCAGCGGCGATCCGCGCGGCATTGCCCTCCAGATCGCCGACCAGAAAATTATTCTGGAGCATGGCGATTCGCATCAGGGCTCCTCCTTGCCAATGCCTTTAAGGCATTGGCTTCCCCCTTCATTCCTGAGGTCCTGGACCACAGATTCCGTCAGTTCTTCCATGACCTGTCCGTGATCGAAACCGGCCAGATGAAGCACGGCGTGGGTCAGCAAACGGATGAAATGCTTTGTCGGGTCCTGCCCATAGAGGTAGGCCTCCCGCATGACCGCGTCCGCATTGAGGGCGATGGAACTATAGCCGGCCCCTGTTTTCTCCCCGTCTGTCAGGGCTGGAAATGCGAGCACGTTGGTCGGTCCAGCGCCGCCAAGGTGAAGGCTATGGAGCCTAGCCATGGGCTGGTCCGTGGTGACGCGCAACTCCCACTTTCCCGGACCCGGATTCACTTTGTCCAAAACATCTTCCAGGATGCGCGAAAACAGGGTCCGCAATCCGGTGCGGCCCAAGGGCAACACCGGATGGCGCAAGGCTTTGGGGTCCACGAGGATGCGCGGATTACCGTTTCGCGACCAGGCGCAAGGGGATGGTTTTGCCGGTGTTCGTCTTGGTCGCCTGGTGAGGGACGTTTTTGTCATGGGCCTTGGGATAATGAATGCGTTGGTGGAAAATGCCGGTCAGGATGCGTTGAAACGTCTGGCTGAGAACATGCAGATCCCTCAGGCTCAAATCCGACTCGTCCAGTTGTCCTTCATTGAACATGGCCCGAACCATATTCTGAATATGATTCCTGATTCGACTAGGTGTCGGATCCACCAGGGTGCGGCTGGAAGCCTCAATGGCGTCGGCCAGCAGAATGATCCCCGCCTCTCTGGTCCGGGGCTTGGGCCCCGGATAACGGAAATCGTCTTCACGCACGCTTTCCGCTCCCTTGCCTGCACTCTGCTCCAGGGCTTTCTGGTAAAAGAAGGAAATCAGACGAGTGCCGTGATGTTGCTGGATGAGGTCGATGATCTCCTGGCCGAGCTTGTGGGCGGCGGCTAATTCAACGCCTTTCTTGACGTGGGCGATCAGAATCAGGGTGCTCATGGACGGGGCCAGCCTGTCGTGCTTGTTTTCGCATCCGTACTGATTTTCAATGAAATATTGCGGGTTCTTGGACTTCCCGATGTCGTGATACAGGGCCGCGACCTTGGCCAGAAGCGGATTAGCGCCAAGGGCCTTGGCCCCTGCCTCGGCCATGTTGGCCACAATCAGGCAATGGTGATAGGTACCCGGCGCGTTGACCAGGAGTGATTGCAGCAACGGCTGATCCAGGCTCATCAGTTCCATGAGCTTGAACCGAGACGTGTAGCCGAACACGAATTCCGCCACCGGGCTTAGGGCCAAGAGCAGCAGGGTCGAGAGGATGGCTCCGGCGGCAACGAAAAGCGCCCCCGAGGCGAACCAGACCCATCCCTGGAAGTGCAGCAGATTCAAACTGATCCATACACCCAAAAGCATGGCCAAAAGCCTGGGCGCGCTTTTGAGAATATCCATCCTGGTCTGGGCGCCGTGCAGAAAAATGGTGTATCCCGTCGTGCCCACGAGAAAAAACAGAAAAACGTCGAACCCGGCATGCAGCATCTGGGTGCACAAAAAGGCCAGCAGCACTCCGCAGAAAAGGCAGATTTGCACGGGAAAAAACAGGACCAGCAGGCCGGACGCCCCGGCAATGGGCAAGCCGTACACGAAAACATCGGTCGTGAGATAAACTGGTTCGTCACTCAAGGGCAGGCTGGAGAAAGCCACGAACTTGGCCAGGGCCGCGAAAACGACCATGATCGACGCCAGGAACAGGGCGTCCTTGGGAGTCAGGCGCTTGCCCAGGCTTCCGGCGGAATGGAAGATGCCCATGGCAAAGGCCAGGCTGATCAGAAAAACACCGCCAAACCGGCCCCAATGGAAGATCTTCCCGCCCGGTTCAAGATTGACGCCGGCAAGAGCAGCGATCAACAACATGCAGAACGTGAACACGACAACACCGCCCACAACGCTGGAGGAGCGGCGTTCGGTCTTGACCGGGTTCACGGGCGACGGGGACGCCGCCTTGGAGCTAGGCTTTTTGAGGACCGTTCTGCTGCGTATATCGTTCATAAGCATGCACGATGCGGCCCACCAGGGGGTGCCGGATGACGTCTTCCTCGTGAAAATGAATAAAACGCAATCCGGAAACCGAGGAGAGGACGGCTTCGACCTGGATCAGGCCGGACTTTGCGTGAGTGGGCAGATCAATCTGGGTGATGTCTCCCGTGACTACGACTCTGGAGCCGAACCCGAACCGGGTCAAAAACATTTTCATCTGCTCCGGAGTGGTGTTTTGAGCTTCGTCGAGGATAATGAACGCATCGTTCAGGGTCCGCCCGCGCATGAAGGCCAGGGGCGCGATTTCAATCACTCCGGTTTCCAGCATTTCCTGCACCTTGCGAAAGTCGAGCATGTCGTGCAAGGCGTCGTATAGGGGACGCAGATAGGGGTTGACCTTTTCAGCCAGGTCGCCGGGCAAAAAGCCCAGTTTTTCCCCGGCCTCCACCGCCGGTCTGGTCAAAACCAGGCGCTTGACCTCTTTTTTGGTCAACGCGGCCACGGCCATGGCCACCGCAAGATACGTCTTGCCCGTGCCCGCCGGTCCGATCCCGAAAACCAGGTCGTTTTCCCGGAAGGCTTGCAAATATGCCCGTTGGCTGACTGTGCGCGGCGTGATGATTCGCCGGGGAGAAACAGCGTAGATCACATCCTTGAAAATGTTCTTTATATCGGCCTTTGGATCACGGCACAATATCCGCCAGGCGTGTTCCACATCCTGGACGAACAGGGGTTGATCGTTATGCAGAAGGCCATACAACTGCACCAGACAGTTGGCCACCTGATCCATGGCTTCGGGATCCTGTCCGCGCATCGTGACCACGGTGCCATGATTGTCCAGGGCAATGCCGCTCATTGCGGCCAGAAGCCGGAGGTGAGCATTGTGTGGACCGAACAGCCTCTGGGCCTGTCTGGAATCCTGAAACTCCAAGCGGCGGTCGATATTTTCAGTGCTCATGAACGCCTGCTGCCTCACGTGTTACAAGAAGAAAAAAGCGCCCTTTCCGGGCCGGGCGCGTTCCGGGCCGAGCACGTCGAATTTATCCAGGCTTGCCAGCATGTTGCATCGACAATGACAAGATCTGGCAATTTAAGTTCACCCGCCGATGGCGGACATGACCTTGCCGCAAACCGCGTGCTCCGGGTGCCTTCCGGCTAGCAGGTCCGCGCCCACGGGCTTGAATCTGCCCGCCTGGACAATGATCCTGCGCAGAGGCTTGCGCCCCAGCTTGGGCGAGCGCAACACGGGACGCAGGCGGTATTCGTGGTCCGAGAAGAGGCATGTCCGCAGCCGCCCATCCGGCGTAATGCGCAACCTATTGCATGTGCCGCAAAAATGGGAACTCATGGGAGAAATCACCCCCAGCCTCCCTTGCCCCCCGACAATGGTGAACATCCTGGCCGGTCCGTCGTGTCTGTCCTGCTCCTGTACCGGCTGCAGTTCTACAATTTTTTGTGCCTGGGCCACGATCTCCTCCGCTGTCCAGAGTCGGTCCGGACGCCAAACGGTCTTTTCGCCAACGGGCATGAATTCGATGAACCGCACATCCAGGGGCAGATGCGTGGCCAGATCCAAAAACGCGGCCAGCTCATCGTCGTTGACGCCCTTGAGGGCCACGACGTTGACTTTGACCCGAAGCTGGTTTTCCAGGCATTGGTCAATGGCTCTCCGGGTTTGGAAGAAGAAATCCCGCCCGGTGATGCGTTGAAATTTTTCGCGTTGCAGGGTGTTCAGGGAAATGTTCAGGGCGCGGATCCCGATGTCCTTCAGAACCGAAATCTTGCCGCCGAGCAGGGTGGCGTTGGTGGTCAGGCGCAGGTTGAGGTGCGGATGCCGCGCAAGAACCTGCTCCAGAAACTGCATGAAATTCCGGCGGATAAACGGCTCGCCCCCGGTCAGACGGACCTTGCTCATGCCCAATTCCACGGCCACGGCAATGAGTTCCAGACACTCCTCGTAGGTGAGCATCCACGCCTGGGGCATCATTTTCAGGACCCCGCCGCTTCTGCAGTACACGCAGCGCAGATTGCAGCGGTCCGTGACGCTCAGACGCAAATAGCCGATGCTGCGCCCGCGCAAGTCCTTCAGCGCGTCGGGCGCAGCATCGGAGAGTGTTTTCAAGGGGTGTTTCGTATGAGTATGCATGTGCATTTCATGATCCGGGCGTGGCTTTGAGCCGGGATTCCATGTCGGGATCCAGATCCGCAATCATGGTACACAGGGTCTTGTCCACCCTAGCCAGACCCGGGTGGCCCTTGACGGCCCGAACATGCCTGACCTCGGCGCAGATGACCAACGCCCTGGCCGCGCTGGAAAAGCTGCTGGCCAAGCCAGCCAAGGCCGCCGCCTCGCGCAGAGTTTGTTCCGGGACCTCCTGATTGGGGTGGTCCCGTTTCAGGATGACGTGAGCCCCGGGCCCCTGCTGCACATGAAACCAATAGTCGAAAGAGGCGGCCGTTTTTGTCAACAAGGCATGGTTGGCCTTTTGATTTCTGCCCCGCAACAGGATGAAACCGTCGCTACTCAAAAAGCGGTGCATGGGCAAGCCGTCTCCCTGCGCCGCTTTGGCCCGCCCGGCCCGAGACGCGGACTCCGCCTGGAACGGGCGGGGTTGAATCAAAGAGCCGGCCAGCACCTCTTCCCGCCGTTCGCGGATCTGGGCCAGGCCTCGCTTGCCCTTGTCCGCCAAGCGGAACCAATGCTCCATGTTCTCCAGGATCGTCCTCTTCGGATCCAAATCGACTTCCAAGAACTGCCCGTCAGGCCCGGCCAGGGTGACCTTCTCCAGACGCTCATGCGCGGGCAGCAGATACAGCTTGGCCTTGAGCAACTGGGCTTGCCGGGCCAGTTCGCGATACCTGTGCATCCGCTCTTCGTCGGCCTGCAAACGTTGCAGAAGCCGGGCACGTTTTTTTGCCGCCCAGGTCTCGGTCCTGTCCACCTGGACGGTCTGTCGGAAAAAGACGTCCTCGGCGAGCATCCCGGCCGCCTCCAGAGCCGATGCGAACTGATGTTCCCGCAGTCCCTGACGCAGCTTGGTTGGAAGCCGCCAAGGGCACGCTAGGGGCGGACCATTGTCGTTTTCATACACAAAGATGCTTGACGCGTCACCTCGAAGCCCCACCAGCAAATCCCCGGCCTCGGACTCCGGCAAAAGGCTTAAGGTTTTGCGAAGCAGAGGAGAAATATGCGGATGGGATTTCCATATGTCGCGGTCGGCCCGGATTTCCGACAGGCTTGGCCATGGTGTCGGCGTCTGATCCCATTGCGGGGGGTCGTTTTCCAGGGCGATGCCGGTTTGCGCGTCAAAAATCAGCCAGGACCGCGTGGCACCCCGTTCCAGGCCAAGGGCCATCCTACGGGTGCTCCAGTGGGTCCGGACGGAGATGATGCGTGCTCCTTGAACCCTTTTGCGCAGCCACATCACCCGTGCCGACGGAACCAGCGGGTTCTCGGGACGCTTGTCCGAGAGAACCAGGGCCTGAATGGCGGGGTGGTGCGCAAAGAGCAGAAACCGGGGATGATCGTCGGGCTGGAGGCGCAATGTCCACCACCCGGTTCGCGGGGAATGAACCCGCTCCAGGCGTCTGTCCGAAAGCTGGAGAGCAAGCTCCTGAGCGAGAGAGCGAAAAAAAAGAGCCTCCATGGAATCAGGAGGGTGCTGACACGGGTTGGAATGAGCTGTGCGGGAGGGGCGGCCGCGAAAAGTTTTGCGTGAAACGGCAAGGCGGACGAGCCATGATGACCTGGAAACAAAGGACGAAAGCTATTCGCCGCGTGACTGCTCCTCCTCCTCGCGTTGGCTTTTGCACTCGATGCACAGGGTGGTCACGGGTCTGGCCTTGAGCCGTTCGATGCTGATGTCCTCGCCGCAATCGTCGCAAAGTCCGTAGGTGCCGTTCTG
>DBNV01000076.1:28316-39551 GCA_002299865.1 Desulfonatronaceae bacterium UBA663
TTCCTGAATCTTCGGAATCAGCTTGCGCTCTCGGTCTCGCAGACGAAGCATAGTGGCCCTGTCGGTTTCCATGGTGGCTCTGTCCGCGGGATCGGCATGCACTTCCCTGCTGTCCGTCATCTCGTCGAGAGTCTCGACTCCCCTCTGGGAGAGATCCTGCAAGGTGTCCTTCAAAAGCTTTTCAAAAAACTGCATGTCCTGCTGGTTCATGGTCGCTCCTTAAAGCCGATGATTTTAGTGCTGCGTCGTGGAATAAGGAAATATACGTTGCCGGAGCGGGAATGGCAATCCTTTGAGGGTACCCTCCTGTGGACATTCTCGGTCCACCTGTTTAAGGGCCTTTTCGGTAAAAACGCCGCAATCTCTCAAAGAGAGCTAATAGCGTAGCATAATGCAGCAGCCTTCGGTGTCAAGCCTGAAAAACGCAAGCTTAACGAATGCGAGGCCCTTATAGCGCGGCAGCCGGATAGATGCGGCCCGGACATTTGGAGCTTGCAGACCCGTTCCTTGGAGAGTAGGCTTTCTCTTGTTCAAGGAGGTTTTTTCTGCCCTTTGCCCCGTGTCTTCAATTGAACGTCGCAACAAAGGAGTGACGAGATATGCATGTGCTCATCATCGGTGCGGTCGCCCTTGGACCGAAGGCGGCCTGTCGTCTGAAGCGGCTCGTGCCGGACGCACGTGTCACCATGATCGATCAAGGATTCCGTATTTCCTACGGCGGATGCGGCATTCCGTATTATGTCTCCGGGGACGTCAGCAGCGCCGACGAATTGCAGGTCACGAGCTTTCACATGCTCAGGGATCCGAAGTTTTTTCAGGATGCCAAAGGCGTGGACGTATTGTCTCGCACCCGCGCTGAACGCATCGACCGAAGCGCCAAAATCGTGCAGGCCAGCGACTTGAATACGGGACAAGCCTTGCAACTGGGCTATGACAAGCTGGTACTGGCCACGGGCAGTCGCCCCAGGCGGTTGGACCTGCCGGGCGAGGACCTGCCCGGGGTGTTCGCCGTGTCCAATCTGGAGGATGCCGAAGGCATCCGTTCCAGGATCGAAGCGGGCAAGGTGGGCAAGGCCGTGGTCATAGGCGCCGGATTCATTGGTCTGGAAATGGCCGAAGCCTTGACGGACATCTGGGGCGTGGAAACCACGGTGGTGGAAATTGCGAACCAGATCCTGCCTGGTTTTATCGGCGCGGACCTGGCCCAGATGGCCCGCAGCCACATGCAGGAGAAGGGCGTTTCTTTTCGGTTGTCCGCCAAGGTGCTGGGCTTCGCCGGTGAGGAGCGCGTGAACCGGGTGCTGTTGGAAGGCGAAGAGCTGGAGGCGGACCTGGTGATTGTATCCGCCGGGGTCATCCCCAATTCGGAATTGGCCATGGCAGCCGGATTGGAAGTTTCCTCCAAGGGCACGATCATCGTCAACACCCGGATGCAGACCTCGGACCCGGATATCTACGCCGGGGGCAATTGCGTTCAGGTGCCCAATCTGGTCACAGGCCAGCCCGGGTATTATCCCTTGGGGTCGTTGGCCAACCGTCAGGGACGGGTCATTGGCACGAACCTGGCCGGGGGCGATGCTGAATTCCCCGGCGCAGTGGGCGGCTTTGCGGTCAGGCTGTTTGAAATCTCCGTGGCCGGAGCCGGTTTGAGTCTGGAAACAGCCAAACACTGCGGGCTTGACGCCATCGGCGTCCATGTAGTTCAGTTCGATCGGGCCCATTTCTTTCCGGAAAAAGAATTGATGCATCTGGAGCTGGTGGTGGAAAAGACGGGGCGGGTCCTGGGCGTGCAAGGGTTGTGCGCGGGCGGCGACGGCCTGGTGGGCCGGGTCGGCGCCGTGGCCGCCCTGTTGAGCCGCCACCCCCATGTCTCTGAGATCGGCAACCTGGAATACCCCTACTCCCCGCCGTTTTCCTCGGCCATGGACATCGTCAATGTCGCAGGCAACGCCGCTGAAAACATCCTGGCCGGATACAGCAAAACCTTGACCGTTTCGGAATTTGCGACCCTGTGGGAAGGATCGCGCCACGATTTTCATGTTCTGGATTGCCGCGGACTGGCCAATGCCCAGCCTTTTCTGGAGAAATACCCGGATGTGTGGCACCACATCCCCCAGGATGAATTGCGGGCCAGGCTCGACGAAGTGCCCAGGGACAAGCGGCTCATCCTGTTCTGCAACGCGGGCGGCCGATCTTACGAAGCCCAGATCACTTTGGAGCAGGCGGGGATCACGGGGACGCGAAACCTGCAGGGCGGATTGGCGGCCCTGCGCAAGTACGGCATGGATATTTAGCTGGCCTCGGTGGCCGAACAGGTCGGCCTGAAGCAGGGGGCGCAAAAACATGGCCGGCCGTTCTTCGATCAGGTTGCCGCATTTGTGCAGGGAAACTGACGCTTCCGCGAGCCGCTGAAAATTTTTGCCGGCCCTTCATCACGTGCCTTCAGGTCGTTCAGGTTGCATTAGGAGCTTGTCCCAAACAGGCTGGGCTTTGCTTTTCAGCGTTGGTGCACTGTCTGACAGAGCCGAGATTCGTCAGTCCAAACGGTTGCCCAGCGCATATACCGCAATTCTTGGTTTGAAAAGCGCAATCGTTTGGCTATACGAAGCCGGCGAGGGAGTTTGCAACAACGCTGAAAAGCAAAGCCCAGCCTGTAATCAAGGAATTTGATGCAATGCGACAAAACTCCAAATGCTCCCGATCAATCACAGCAGTTTTCGGGCTGCGTCCAGGGCCATTTCGTAATTCGGCTCCTGCCCAACCTCCTTGACCAGTTCCATGTACCGCACGATCCGTTGCGGGGAAACAATGAACACGGCCCGGGCCAATAAGCGCACCTCCTTGATGAGCACGCCGTACTGGGTGCCGAAGGAGGCGTCCTTGTAGTCCGAGAGGGTGGTCACGTTGGCTATTCCGGCCGCAGCGCACCAGCGCTTCTGGGCAAAGGGCAGGTCCATGCTGATCACTAGAATCCGGATGTCCGGCCCCAATCCAGCCGCTTCCTGATTGAAGCGCCGGGCCTCCAGATCACAGACCGAAGTGTCCAGGGACGGGACCGAGGCGATGATCGTGATTTTTTCCCCGCTGGAGGAAAAGCTGAATGGTTTCATATTGTTATTCACTACATGAAAATCAGGCGCGGTGTCGCCTTCTTGAATGCCGTTGCCGACGAGAGTGACGGGCTGTCCCTTCAGGGTGATCAATCCAAAACGCTCCTTCATTGTCTTCTCCTTAGCTGCCGAGTGAGAGGGTTCCGGTCGCCGAAAGGGGCGGGCGGTCAAATTCAATGGGTGCCCAAAGTCAGAGCGTCCGCAGTAAATGAGGCCGGAAGCATGGCTTGAATCCTGTCGCGCATGAGAGTCTCCAGATGGATAAGGACGCCGGGCGCAAGACATAGTTGCGGGAATCCTAACCAGTATTTATAAAGAATTCAATGAGCCGCCGCGGGGTTGGCCAATTCTTTTGCATACGAGTCGCTACAATGCCTCGAATCACCACGGAATCGCTGCTGCAAATGTACCGGGCCATGCTTGAGACCCTCGGCCCGAGCCGATGGTGGCCGGCGCAAAGTCCTTTTGAAGTAGCCGTGGGCGTCATCCTCACCCAAAATACTACCTGGGGCAACGTGGAAAAGGCCATCGCCAACCTGCGCGAGCATGACCTCCTAACGCCCGGGCGCATGGCCACCGTTACCGATGAAGAACTGGAGCGGCACATTCAACCCTCGGGGTTCTATCGGCAAAAGACGCGCAACCTGCGGGCGTTCCTGAATTTTTTGGATGAGGCGGACGGGTTTGACTTCATCGGCCTGGAGCGCTGGGAAACCCCGGAATTGCGGGATCGCCTGCTCAAGGTCAAAGGCATTGGCCCGGAAACCGCGGACAGCATCTTGCTGTACGCTTTGGGCAGGCCGGTGTTCGTGGTGGACGCCTACACGGCGAGGATCTGCCATCGGCACGGCCTGGTTCCCGAGGACGTAGGGTACGACGAACTCCAGGCCCTGTTCACCGACCGCCTGCCCGAGGACGCGGTCCTGTTCAACGAATACCACGCGCTTCTGGTCCGGGTGGGCAAGGACTGGTGCCGCAAGAAAAAGCCGCTTTGCGCAGCCTGTCCGCTCAACGGAATGGGGCTTGAACCTGCTTGGTCGGTACTTGATCGGTGAGGCTGGCGGGGCTTAGTGTCGCAAGTCTTGTCCTGAGTTTGTCGCAAGCTACCCCCCCAAGTCCCCCCGGAAAATGACACAGAGGGCCGGGGGTCATCCGCTGTGATCAATCGTCTGTGCCCTTATTCTCCGAGGATGGTCAGGCTGGAAATTCGCTCCACCAGCAATCCCTGAGGTCGGATCAGGGAGGGAAGTTCCTTGCCCGGGGTCAAGGTGGTGATCACGGTCCGGCCCAGGATCCATCGGCCCGGCGTACTGGTGGGCGGGCTGCCGTGTTTCGGGAGCTGAACCCGCAAACCCCAGATGGAATGCAGGACTATGGGGCGCCCGGAAACAGGATCAGGGCCGAGATAGAGCATGACATGACCGGGCATGTTCACGATGCTCAGCAGAGGCACGCCGTGCTCCAGGATATGTTTTTCCTTCTGCTTTGCGCTCAAATTTTCCAGTTCAATGACTCTCCCGGCCTGGGCCTGGGCGCGGGAATTGCGCGGCATGGCCAGGCCGAACAGGGCGTAAAGGTCTTGGATCAGGGCGGAGCAGTCCCGGTTTTCGAACAGGCCGCCCCAGCCGTACGGCCGGCCCAATAAGCCGTTGAGTACGCGACTGAAGTTGTCCGGCGTCGCGGCCATGGGCCAAGGCACGACGTAGTCGTCCGGGACGAGGATGCTCTCCAGTTCGGCCCAGCCGTCGGCACGGCGCAACGGCGCCAGCAGGGCGATCATGCCCGGAGGGGGCGGGATCGGGGAGCGCGGCAGCAGCATGCCCACGCGGCCGAGCAGGACAAATGCTCCGCTGCTGGTATGGGCGGGGACTTCGTCGCGCGTAAAACCGAACAGGTCAGCGGAGCGGTAGACATCCATGAAGGCCTGGTCCGCCCAGGCCACCTCCCATGGACGGACCCAGCCCGAGACATGGGGGGTTCTCACCAGGTACCAAGAGCCGTTCTGGGAAGCGTGGACCACCAGGACCGGCGTGCCCGCCGGGATCAGGGAGTTCTGGAGCATGTCAAAGGGAAACCCTTGGCCGGCGCTGGTCGGATCGTTGAACATGGGCTTGTGGGTGGGCAGCACGCGCAAGGCCGTCGTGACCACGGCTACGGCGGCCTGCATTCGCGAGGGATAGGATTCGACGGCGCTTTGCCGGGCCATTTCTTCCAGCCAGCCCGGAGGTAGAGGCAGCAGGTTTTCACCGTAGAGCGGTCTGGACTGGTATTGTTTCAGACCCCGGAAGGGATCGCCGTTGTCCGTTTGTACGCCAAAGTCCGCGTCCCAGGGCGCGAAGCGGCGCTCCAGAAAATGTGCGGCCAAGCTTTGCCGCCGATCATCGGAAAGCAGTCTAGTCGCACCGGACAATCCTTGGATGTAGTATTCGACTCGTTGAGGCAAGACGCGCAGATCAGACACCTCGCCCAGGAGGTAGTCTTCGACTTGTTGAGGTAAGACGCGCGGATCAGATACCTCATCCAGGGGCGGCATCTTTGGCGCACAGGCCGGAAGCAGGCAAATGATCAGAAAAAACAGAAGAGTTTGCACGAATTTTTGCATGGATGGTCTCCGTGACGAGGACGTGGACGGCGTGTTTCGTTAAGGGGAGAGGCTACTGCTATCACGGCTGTATGAACTGCACATTCGATCATTCGGCCTCCCCGGAAGGCCGACCATGAAGGCGATACTTTTTGATCAAGCGCCAAGCGTTTAAGGTATCTTGTCCGGTCTTTTTCGTCGAGAGCAGGTTAAGGAGCAGCATGGGAAGATCGCGGTCCAAGCAGGATGGCTGAGGGAGTGGAAAAGGACGATCAGCTCGTGTTGCTGCGCAGCATGCGCTGTCAATACGTCCAAGGGTTCATTTTCTCCAGGCCCTTGGATGACTTGGCTGTTTCTGAATTGCTGACCTCCTCGGTTGGCCTGACCATTCGGTAACGCCGCCCGATCAAGTCCGACCAAGCATTGACCTGCAGTCTTCCTTTGTGGGACAATCATTTCTCAGATGATCAACCCTAGACTGAAAACTCTTTCGCAATGCCCTTGTTCCGTGATGGGCTTAAGCAAGGGATATTTCAACCATTGTGTGCCCGCTGCTGGAATTGTCGCGGAAAGGGTGCGTGCATTCATTGTCCGCAACGTTGAAAGACTTTGCGGATGCGGGGGGGACGTCACCCCGAAGATCGTGCGATCGCCTTTCGGCCAAGGAAAAGCGGACAGCGCCGCGCTTTTCCTTGGGCCGAAAGGTCGAAAATGCTAAGACGGATTTTCGACGTCATGTCTAGAACAGCAAGGAATGACCTGCCATGGAAAAACATTTTCTCCTGGCCATCGGCGACGACCAGAGCACCTTTCAAGCGGGCCGTTTTGTGGAATATTTCTTCCGTTACAAGCATGCCGTGCACTTGACCCTCATTTACGTCGCCCCCCAGGCTCCGGAATTCTCCTTGCACGATGAGGAGGTCTTCCAGAAGCAGAGGCTCGCCGAGGACTGGCGGCGACGCCAGGAACAGCGGGCCGGTGAGCTTTTGAAAAAGGGGCGCGACCTGTTGCTGCATGCCGGCTTTTCCACCGGGAACGTCAATGCCCGGTTTGTCTTCAGCCAGTATGGTTCGGCCCGAGACCTGATTCAGGAGTGCGTCAAGGGCCTTTTTGACGCCCTGATTTTGGGACGGCGCGGTCTTTCCCGGTTCGAAGAGCTTTTCTTGAATAGCGTGACCAAGACCATCATCAACGAGGAATTGACGTTCCCCATTTGGGTCTGCCAACGTCCTGGTCGGGGCCGCAAAAACGTTCTCGTGGCCGTGGACGGGTCCGAACCCTGCGTGCAGATCGTCGATCATGTGGGATTCGTGGCCGCTGACCAGCCGGACCATTCCATCACCTTGGTTCACGTAGCCCGGGAGCAGGGCGAGGAGTCGGAGTACGCAAGATATTTCGAGACAGCGTTGCGCTCTCTCCTGAAAAACGGGGTGGCCAGAGAGAGAATCCAGACCAAGATCCTTTTTTCCTCCAACCCGGCTCAGGCCATCCTGCAGGAGGCCGAGAGCGGCCGCTATTCCGCCGTGGCCGTGGGGCGCACCGGTGCCTCCAGCCCCGGCTTTTTCTCCATGGGCTCGGTGAGCAGAACCCTGTTGGCCCGTTTGGAGGGAGCGGCGCTTTGGGTCAGCCCTTCGGTTTGCACCCCGGGCCAAGTGAATATCAGCCAAACTTCCTTTGCAAAAAAGCCGTTTTGATCACTTATGTCTTAAGGTCGTTTCAAACTCCGCTTCCCGCGAGCAGGGCTAAGCCTTGGACGGCCGGGGGGTGTTGCGGCACCCTTTCTTCGTGCTGTTCGCCCTGGTGGGAGCAATTGGCGGAGTGATTCTGATGCCTGTTCAATGAGGTTCACCGTGGTGGATGTAGAGCCCAAGGCGACCATTCTGATAGTCGACGACGAAAGCAGCCTGCGGGGTCTTTGCGAGGAGGTGTTGTCCGACGCGGGCTACGCCACCCATACCGTCGGCGACGGCCCGAGCGCTTTGCAATTGTTGAATAAAACCAAGGACATTGATCTGGTCGTCTCCGATCTTCGGATGCCGGGCATGAGCGGCCTGGATCTGCTTAAAAAAATCAAGGAAGGCTCTTGGGACGTCGACTTCTTGATCATGACCGGCTTTAGCAGCATTGAAACCGCCGTGGAAAGCATGCGACTCGGCGCGGCCGACTATCTTCCCAAGCCTTTCAATATCAGCCATCTGCTGCTCAAGGTGGAAAAGATCCTGCAGGCCAGGCGCAATCGAAAAGACCGCAAAAAGCTGAGCAACCTGGTCCGGATCCTCAATTTGAGCCAGGCCATGAACACCAAGCTGGACATGAAGTCCCTGGTCAACGAGTTTTTGTCCCAGGTACAAAAGAATTTCGCCCCGGACGGGATCGCGCTTTTTCTTGAGGAAAAATCTTCCTTGCTGCCCAAGGTGACGCGGGGCGGTTTGTTGCGGACGAATCCCCGCCTGAACAGCTGGGTCAAGCGTCTCGGCGAGAGAATCTTCCGCCAGCAATTACCCGAATTGATCATGTGCAAAGGGGAAGGGATCGCCTGTTCCAACTCGGAGGGTCCTCCTCCGGAGCCTCTGGTTTCTTCCGTGATCGTCGCTCCCATTGCCATACGCAGGAAAAGCGTGGGATCCGTGGTGCTTCTGCGGGGCAACGACAAGCCGGCTTACACCCGGGAGCAGTTGCAACTGCTCAACGTCTTTGCCGTGCATACCGCATCCGCCTTTGAGAACGCCCGGCTGTACGCCCAGATGCGGGACATGAATCTGGAGGTCATCCGTTCTTTTGCCCAGGCCGTGGAAGCTAAGGACGTCTACACCCGAGGTCACTCCGAACGGGTAGCCCTTTATGCGACCCACCTGGGGGGCAGACTCGGCCTGTCCCAGGAAGACATGAATCGGTTATATGCGGCCGGGATTCTGCACGACATCGGCAAGATCGGCATCCCGGAGTCCATCCTGAATAAACCGGCCAAACTGACCAACGAGGAATTCGCGGTGATGCAGCGCCATCCCGAATTGGGGCGGGCGATTCTTTATCAGACCACCACGTTCGGCGATATTCTGCCCATCATCTACCACCATCACGAGCATGTGGACGGAACAGGGTATCCCATGGGGCTGCGCGGCGAAGAGATTCCTTTTCTAGCCAGGATGTTGAGCGTGGTAGACGCTTTCGAGGCCATGACCTCGGACCGGGCCTATCGCAAGGCCTTGCTGGTGGAAGCAGTGCGGGAGATCCTGGCGTCCGGCGCCGGACGCCAGTGGCAGGAGGATCTTGTGGTCCTTTGGCTTGAAGAAATTGACAAGCCTGAATTCGCAAGTCTGCATCGATACAATGGCGCATCAGCGATCTTTGGTGCTTCGTTATCTGACGGACAACACGGGTAGGGGTTGATCATGATCTCGGTATTGGTGGTGGACGATTCGGCCTTCATGCGCAAAGCGTTGAGCACGATGCTCGCCGGAGATCCGGAGATCCAAGTCGTCGGAACGGCCCGGGACGGAGAAGAAGGGTTGGAAAAGATCCGCCGGTTGCAGCCCGATGTGGTCACCCTGGACATTGAGATGCCTCGCATGGACGGGCTGACCGCCTTGCGCCACATCATGATGGAAATGCCGCGGCCCGTGCTCATGGTCAGTTCCCTGACCACGGAAGGAGCCGAGGCCACCTTGAAGGCCATGGAACTGGGGGCGGTGGACTTCATTCCCAAGCAGCTTTCCAGGGTTTCGTTGGATATCGTCAAGATCGAGGAAGAATTGCGGGCCAAGGTGAAAAACGTGGCCAGACGCAAGATTCGCCCTATTCGTCCGCAGCGCAAGGTGGAGGTGATCGCGCACCCCGTCGTGACTGAGAGGATGGCCGCCCAGGCTGTCCCACGGAAAAAATCTCTGGTGCGGGATGTTGTCGCCATCGGCGTCTCAACGGGCGGTCCGCCGGCGATTCAAAAAGTGCTTTCCAAACTTCCCGCTGATTTTCCGGCCTGTATTCTCATTGCCCAGCACATGCCCCAGGCGTTTACCGGGCCTTTTGCCAAACGTCTGAACGCAGTTTGTCAAATCGCGGTCAAGGAGGCCGAGATGGGCGACCGGGTCCAACCCGGCACGGTTTTTGTCGCTCCCGGAGGTCGTCACTTGCTGATTGACCAGAAGGTCAGCCGCATTGACCTGTTGATCAGTGATGAACCAAAGGAGGCGTTCTACAAACCCTCGGCCAACGCCTTGATTGCGTCTGTGGCCAAGGGAGTGGGCAAGAGAGGCGTGGGGGTGATCTTAACCGGCATGGGCAGCGACGGGCTGGAGGGAATCAGGGAACTCAAGCAGAGGTCCGGCTACGTGCTGGCCCAGGATGACGCCAGTTGCGTGGTTTACGGGATGCCCAAGGCTGTTGTGGACGCCGGACTGGCCGATGAAGTCCTGGACATTGAGGACATGTCCCAGGCCATCATGAACGCCCTGTTTCATTGATTGCCGCGAGAAGCCTTTGGCGGCCCTTGGCGGCTCTTGCCAGACAAAAAACTTTGTGCTAAAAAGAACTATCAGTCTTCCAGGCAAGTTGTTTTTAATTCCCACGAATATTTAAGAGGAGGTTTTTATGGCGATTTGCGTTGTAGGTCACAAGAATCCTGATACGGATACCGTGGCGTCCGCCATTGCGGTGGCCGATCTGTACACCAAGCGCGGCATGCAGGCCAAGCCCGTGATCCAAGGTCCGGTTGCTCCCGAAACCAAATTCGTACTAGACAAGTTCGGCTTCGTCTCTCCGGAGATTCTCACCGACGCCACCGGCCGGAAGATCGTGCTTGTGGACCACACCGATCTGTCCCAGTCCTTGGACAATCTGGACAAGGGTGAAATCGTCGGCGTGGTGGACCACCACAAGTTGGGTGACGTGACCACCCCCAATCCTCTGGAGATGTGGGTCTGGCCCGTGGGCTGTTCCGCCACGGTGATCGAGGCCATGTACAAATTCTACGGCATTGAGATTCCCAAGAACATCGCCGGCATCCTGCTTGGCGCGATCCTGTCCGACACCGTGATGTACAAGTCCCCCACCTGCACGGATGCCGATAAGAAGGCCGTGGAGTCCCTGGCCAAGATCGCCGGCGTCGCCGACTACAAGGCTCTGGGCATGGACATGTTCAAGGTCAAGTCCGCAGTTGAGGGGACTCCGATTCGCGAACTGGTCTTCCGCGATTACAAGGACTTCAACATGAGCGGCACCAAGGTCGGCATCGGACAGCTGGAAGTGATCGACCTGTCCATGCTGGATGCCATGAAGGGCGATCTTCTCGAAGACATCAAGAAGGTCAAGGCGGAGAAAGGCAACCACAGTGTTTTTCTGCTGCTCACGGATATCATGAAGGAAGGCTCCGAGATGCTCATTGCTTCCGATAATCCGGCGGTGGTGGAAAAGGCTTTCGGCGTCAAGCCAGAAGGTACTTCCGTCTGGCTGCCCGGCGTGATGAGCCGCAAAAAGCAGGTTGTGCCCAATTTCGAGAAGGCCTTCGCCTAATCGTTCAGACGAAATTGTCGCAACAAAGAAGCCCGG
>DBNV01000076.1:39890-45329 GCA_002299865.1 Desulfonatronaceae bacterium UBA663
CCGGGCTTCTTTGTTGCGACAAAACTCAATGCCTGGGAGCATTACCCAATTTGGAACCGGCAGCTGAACCTGCCGGTTGAATTCAACTGGCTCTTATCAGATTCGCATCCGCACAATCAGGTCATGCTTCCTTATCCACGGGGTCAGCAGGGGGTCAGCAGATGCGGGGCAGTTGTGCGCCTTCCAGCATGTCCAACAGCCGGTGGCCGCCCAGAGGAGTCTGGAGCACGACCCTGCCGGGATGGTCGTTGGAAATGGTCCCGATGCGCGCCGCGTTTTGCCCGTATTCATCCTCGCGCATGATCCGGAGGGCCTGGTCAGTGTGTTCTTCCGGCAGGATGCAGACCAGTTTGCCTTCATTGGCCAGGTACAGGGGGTCCAGTCCTAGGAAGGAGCATCCGGCGGCCACCACCGGATTGATGGGCACGGTTTCCTCCCGGACCAGGCACTGAACGCCGGATTGTCCGGCGATTTCGTTGAGGGTAGTGGCCAAACCGCCGCGGGTGGGGTCGCGCAAGACGTGGATTTCCGGCACGGCCTTGAGCAATTTGGCGATGAGGTGTCCTAGCCCCGCGCAGTCGCTGGCAATGGGGGCCTCGAAGCTCAATCCCTCCCTGGTGGCCAGAATGGTCAAGCCATGATCGCCCATGGTCCCGCTGACCAGAACGGCGTCGCCGGGCCGGGCGCGATGCCCTTGGGGGCAGGGCTGGGCGAGGATTTCACCGATGCCTGTGGTGTTGATGAACACCTGATCCACCGCACCCTTGGGCACCACTTTTGTGTCGCCGGTGACGATGCGCACCTGGGCCTTGGCGGCGGCCTGGGCCATGGAGCGGACGATGCGTTCCAGAACCTCCATTTCCAGACCCTCTTCCAGGATGAAGGCGCAACTGAGAAAAAGGGGTCGGGCTCCGAGCATGGCTACGTCGTTGACCGTGCCGTTTATCGCCAATGTTCCAATGTCTCCGCCCGGAAAAAACAGCGGGGTGACCGTATAGCTGTCCGTGCTCATGGCGATGGGCCCGGAAATCTTAAGTATGGCCGCGTCGTCCAGCCTGTTCAGGATCTCGTTGGCAAAGTGTTTGAGAAAGAAATCCTTGATCAGGCGGTGCGAAGCCTTGCCGCCGCTGCCGGTGTCCAGGAGAAGTCGTGGTGGGTGCATGATAAGTGATGAGTAAGAAGTGATGGGTGATGGGTCAAAGAACAAAAATCAGAAGCAGGATGCTTAAGGGGAACGGGAGATGAAGAGAACCTGTGGCTCATTATTCACAACGAATATTTGTAGTACGCGGCGCAACTGCCTTCCGTGGAGACCATGCACGGCCCCACGGGATTGGCCGGGACGCAGGCCTTGCCGAACAGCGGACATTCGTTAGGCCGCACCTTGCCCTTGAGCACCTCGCCGCAATGGCATCCCGGCAAGGGCGGCAGTTCCTCCACCCGCACGTCCAAAAGCCGCAGGGCGTCAAAACGGGCGTACTCGCCCTGCAATGCCAAGCCGCTTTGGGGAATGCGGCCCAGGCCGCGCCAAAGGGCGTCGGAGGGCTCGAACACTTCGGACATGATCTCTCTGGCCCTGGGGTTGCCTTGTTCGGCCACGACCCTGGAGTACTGGTTGACCACCCGGGGCTGTTTTCCCTTGATCTGAGTCATGATCAGCAACAGGGCCTGTAGGATATCCAGGGGCTCGAAGCCCGTGATCACGGCGGGGACCCCGTACTGGTCGGCGATGAACCGGTAGGGCTCCAGGCCGATGATGGTGGAGACATGGCCGGGAAGGATCAGGGAATCCACGTTGACCTCGGGGTCGGTCAGCAACGCGGCCAGGGCCGGAGGCACCAGCTTGTGCATGGAGAAAAGAAGCAGATTCTCGATGCCTTGGGCCGCGGCCGCCTTGATCGTGGCCGCTACGGTGGGCGCTGTGGTTTCGAACCCCACGCCCAGAAAGACAACCTTGGAGTCTGGATGCTTTTGGGCCAGAATCAGGGCGTCAAAGGCGGAATAGACCACTTCCACCCTGGCGCCTTCGGCCTGGGCGATATTCAGGTTTCTGCCCCGGGGGCCGGGCACGCGCATCAAATCACCGAACGTGGCGATGACGACGTTGTCTTTTTTTGCCAGTTCGAGAAACGCGGCGACCTCGCCTTCATGGGTGACGCAGACCGGACAGCCCGGACCAGACACCTGGGTGAGGTCGCGGGGCAGCAGCGAGCGCAGTCCGCTTTGGAAGATGGCCACGGTATGGGTACCGCAGACCTCCATGAAACTCAGAGGGGCACCCAGTTCAGCATGGATTTTGTCCAGCAGGTTGCGGCACAGAACAGGGTCCTTGAAGCCGGTCAATGGGTTAATTGAGTTCAAGGCCGAATCCTTCCTGAAAAAGCTTGATGGTTTCCAGGGCGTCCTCGCGGTCCAGACGGCGCAGAGCAAACCCGGCATGGACGATGACGTAGTCGCCCACTAAAGGGGCCTGATCAATGATGTCCAGACGGACTTGGCGCTTCACGCCGCCGATCTCCACGTCCGCGACGTTTAATTCACTGTTGATGGTCTTGATTTCCATGGGTACGGCAAGGCACATGGGGGATCTCCTTTTGCAATTTTCTCATGCTGTTGGTAAGCTTTATAATTTCATGTGTCAAACCGGAACGGTTCAATTTACTTGATTGACGCGGCGAAGTCCATGCAGACAGGCGAATCATCCCCAGAAATCCCGGCATTCCTTCCGTCCGGAGACATCCAGTCCGGAGGAAGGGGACGGATTCTCTCCGGTGATGAATGCCGGAGCTTCTGGGCTGAATTAGGCATGCCCGAACATATCCGGGAGCACAGCTTTCTGGTGGCCGAGGTGGCGTTGCACATCGCCAGGCTCTGCCGGAAGCGTTTTGTTCCGGAACTGAGCCTGGCCCTGGTCGAAGCTGCGGCATTGTTGCACGACGTGGCCAAGGGGTACACCATCCGCCATGGAGGGAGCCATAGCCAATTGGGGGCGGCTTGGGTCCAGGAGCGGACCGGGAACGCCATTCTGGCCAGGGCCGTGTTGCACCACGTCTACTGGCCGTTCGCCATGGACGTAAGGTGCTATCCCGTAGCGCTGATCATCTTCTACAGCGACAAACGGGTCAAACACGCGGAAATCGTGAGCATGGGCGAGCGGTTCGAGGATCTTTTGCAACGTTACGGAAAAACGCCCCTGGCTTGCAAACATATTCAACTTTCCCTGGAGCAGGGCCGGACGGTGGAAGCCTTGCTGGAGCAGGAATTAAAGGTTGATCTCAATGCGTATTCTTTTGATTGCCGGAGGATGGTCGGATGAGCGTCAGGTTTCCTTAGCCGGAGCCGCGAGCATTGAAGCGGCCTTGCATCGTCTGGGGCACGACGTGGTCCTGTTCGACCTGGGGGATAGTCTGACCAAGTTGGTTCAGACCATCGGGGACGTTGACTTCGCCTTTTTAAATTTGCACGGCGCTCCGGGCGAGGACGGTTTGGTCCAGGCCGTATTGGATCGACTGGGGTGTCCGTAT
The DNA here is from genome assembly GCA_002299865.1 of Desulfonatronaceae bacterium UBA663. GTDB lineage: Bacteria > Desulfobacterota > Desulfovibrionia > Desulfovibrionales > Desulfonatronaceae > Desulfonatronum. The sequence continues at coordinate 43,415 of DBNV01000076.1, forward strand.
CAGGGCAGCGGGCCGGCCGGGTCCATGCTGGCCCTGAACAAGGCTGCGGCCAAGTCTTTGTTCGTGCTGCACCATGTATCCACGCCGCCCTGGGTGTTTTTGCCCGGCGAACCTGCTCCGGACTGGAGTTGTCCGTTCGGTCCGCCTTACGTGGTTAAGCCGAACCTGGGCGGTTCCAGCCTGGGTATCGAGGTGGTGCAAAAATCCGGAGAACTCCTGGCCGCCGTGCGGCGCATTCTGGCTCAGGGCCGCGAAGTATTGGTGGAGCAATATCAGCCCGGCGTGGAAGTGACCTGCGCAGTACTGGGGGCAGAACCTCTGCCGCTGATCCTGATCAGGCCGGGCGAAGGCTCCTGCATTTTCGACTACCAGAGCAAGTACATTCCCGGGCGGGCGGAGGAGATCTGCCCTGCGCCGCTGCCCCAGGACGTGAGCCGGGGCATTCAAGCCATGGCCCTGCACGCGCACCGTATCCTGGGGCTTTCCGGGTACAGCCGTGCAGATTTCATTCTGCATGAGGGGCAGGCCTATCTGTTGGAGGTGAACACCCTGCCCGGCATGACCTCCACCAGCCTTTTGCCCCAGGCCGCTGCCGTGCATGGCCTGGACTTCGACCATCTTGTAGCCAGGCTGATCGAATTGGCAGTCCGCTGAAAAATTCGGGTCATGTCCGGATCATTGGACCCTGACTTTTGCTTGTGCTCTCATATCTTCATGACTATACTTTACTTCACATGAAAAGCAGTGCGGAGTCCCGCATTATTTTTCAGTCCGGCAGGGTGGCTTAAGCAGGGTGGGAGCAGTTACGGCAATAAAAGAAATCAAATCTGCTGAAAGGAGTTCCACTGATAGGATGACACGCAAAGAACTGTTAAAATTACTCGGTCTGGCCGGTGCGGGCGGATTGCTTTACCTGTCCGGCAGGTTCTGGCTGTTCAGAGAGCCCGTGCAGGCGGACACAGGAAGGCCAACAGCAAGGGACGGACAGTGGCGGCCGGCCTATGCCCTGCTGGAAGATGAGGGCCGGCTGGCAGAGCGGATTGAGCAGGCCTATAGCATAATGGAAAACTGCTGGCTCTGTCCGCGACGGTGCGGGGTAAACCGCCGTGCCGGTCGACTAGGGTTTTGTCGTGCTCCAGAGAAAGCCAGGGTTCACGGTTTCCAGGCTCATTTTGGCGAAGAACAGCCGTTGGTGGGATGGAACGGTTCCGGCACAATATTTTTCTCCAACTGCAATCTGCGCTGCGTCTTTTGCCAGAATTGGCCCATTGCCCATGAGGGTTGGGGCCGCGATGTAAGCGATGAGGAACTGGCTGAGATGATGCTTAGTTTGCAACGTAGAGGGTGCCACAATATCAATCTGGTTACCCCCACCCATGTCATGCCCAATATCTTGGGCGCCGTGCGCATCGCCCTGCAAAAAGGGTTGCGCCTGCCGTTGTGCTACAACACCAGCGGCTATGAACTGACCGAGATGGTCAAGCTGTTAGACGGGATTGTCGATATTTACCTGCCGGACATAAAATTTATGGACGGCCTGGAGGCGCAACGTTTCAATCTGGCCGCTGCGGCGGACTATCCGCAGATGGCCAAAGAGTCGACTGTTGAAATGCACCGCCAGGTAGGAGAATTGATTGCCGATGCACGCGGCATTGCCTTACGCGGGCTGATGATTCGTCACCTGGTGATGCCGAACCGGGTGGCTGGGACAAGGGAGTTGGTGCAGTGGGTGGCAGCGAATCTGTCCACAAAAACGTATGTCAATATCATGTCGCAATACCGTGTCGAGTTCATGGCCTTTAATTTTCCACAAATCGCCCGCGCCATCACTTCCGAGGAATTTGTAGAAGCTGTGCAATGGGCAAAAGAGGCCGGGTTAACCAATCTGGACGAAAGAACGCTGTCTCACTATAGA
>DBNV01000076.1:45717-55873 GCA_002299865.1 Desulfonatronaceae bacterium UBA663
CACAAATCGTCCGTGTCATCACTTTTGAGGGATTTGTGGAGGCTGTGCAATGGACGAAAGAGGCCGAGTTAGCCAACCTGGACGGAAGAACGCTGTCTCACTATGAACTGCACCGCCGCCGGGCCTCCTGACTTAGGCGGCTGTTCACTGCCACAACCCGGAAATGGCGGTGCCGCAGTTGCTGCAGGTGCCGTTTTTCAGGTTCATTTCCGCGACAATGAAGCCGATTCTTTTGATCACCTTCTGCCCACAGCCGGGGCAGAAGGTGTTTTCACCCTCATGTCCGATAACTTTGGCAATATAGACATGCTTCAGGCCGGACCGCAAACCTGCCTCACGGGCCTGCTCCAGGACGGAGACCGGGGTCTGCGGCAGGGTGGAAAGCCTGAATAGAGGATAAAAGCGGGCAAAGTGCAACGGTGTCTCCGGACCCAGTTCGTCCACGATCCAGCGGCACATCTCCCTGATCAGGCCCAAATCATCGTTCAGGGTGGGGATAACGATATTGGTAATCTCCAAGTGGACGCCCTCGCCACGGAGCAGTTTTAGATTTTCCAGGACAGGTGCCAGTTCCCCGCCGACCACGTTTTGGTAAAAGGCTGGGTCAAAACTCTTTAAGTCCACATTGGCCGCATCCAGTGTCCGGCAAAGCTCCTTTAGCGGTTCCGGCCGGATGTAAGCGGCGGTGTGCACGAGATTCAGCAGCCCGGCCTCTTTGGCCAAAACAGCGATACTTGTCATGTACTCGTAGAAAGCTACCGGCTCGCCAATGGCATAACTGACGGCGCGGACGCCGGAAGCCAGCGCATGGGCCACTATTTTTTCCGGTGGCATGTCGTAGTTGTGTACTTCTTCTGGTTTGACAAGGGCAATATGCCAGGCTTCGCAAAAATGGCAAGACAGGTTGCAGCCGGCTGTTGTAACTGACAAAACCCGACTGCCAGGCAGTACGTGGTAGAAGGGTTTGCGTTCCACAGGGTCTTCCTGCAGCAGGGCGGGGTTGCCGTAGGTCAGGGTATGCCCGACCCCGCCGCGATTTTCGCGCACCCGGCAGGGCGCCCGTTCTCCTTCCGCCAAAGTACATTTCCTGGGGCAGAGCTGACATTGAACAGTGCGGTTTCCCGCCTGTTGGAACCAAGGTGAGGGTACGGGCCGAACCAGGCCGACCTGCGCGCCTCTGGCCGCTTGTTCTTGCGGTTCACTTCTGTCCGGAGCACAACCCGCCACTCCGGATAGAACAGTAGCGCAAACAGAAGCCGCGCCGGCTGTGACGAATTCCCGTCGGCTTAAGCCGCGTCGGTTCAAGCCGATGGACAGCTTTGTCTTTGACACTGCACAAACCTCCCCGTAATTAAAAGTACTACCAAGGCGGCCAAGGCGACTGTTGCGGCCAGCAGGCAGCAGGCTGCGATGCCCAGAACAGGCGCTACCACTGCGCCGGCCAGGATGGCTCCCAGACATGCTCCAAAAAGCTCAATGCCGTAAATAGCGCCAGTGGTTTTTTCCGGCTGCCTGCTCAAGGCCAGATAGCAGGCGGTAGACAGTGGAAAACAAATCCCGTTAACTAGCCCTATCGCAAAAGTAAGCGTGTAAAAAATGACAAGCACTAAGGCAAGGGGCTGTAGCGCCGCAACCCCGGGGAGTGCGGCAGCGATGACTATGGAGAGCAAAACAATCATCGCCTGAGAGGCTGCCAGGAGATTCAGCCGGCCTTTGTCAGCCACGTAGCGATGGGTCAGAAAGGTTCCCAGCGCTAGGCCGCCCATAAAGACAGCCATAATCAAGCCGATCTTTTCATAGACAAAACCATAGATGCTTTGAAAGGAAAAGAGCATGGCCATTTGCAGCGACATGGCGGAAAGTCCTGTGGCAAAAGCAGTGAAAAGTACGGCAAATCCCGTGACGCTCCTTTCTTTGCCCCTCCTGCCTACCCGCCAGACGACAACCCCCAAAAAGGGAACCAGGGCCAAAAGTAAAATCCACCCGGGCTGAAGGCGCAGCAGCCACCGGAACATTTCTCCGCCGCCGGGCCTGCTCAACTCATCCCAAAACATCATGGTGTAAAAGTAGGCGATCGGCCTGAAATCTGAATTGATAAAGTAGCGTTGCTGTACCGGCGGCAAATACTTTGCAATCTGTTCCAGTTCCGCCAGCGGCGGAAGCAAAAGGGGCAAAGCGGGCGGGCCGGTCAGTTGCGCGCCGCTGCTGCGTCCGTGATGGCGGACAGTCCAGTTCACCTGCCGGAGCTGAACTTCCGGCAGCAAGGTGTGAAAGTGTTCCGGCGAGAATCCGTCCGCCACAATTCCCAGTTTCCTGAACCGTTTCTCCAGAACAGCCGCGTCTACCGAGATTTGCTCCCAGGTATCAGTGGCGATAAACAGCATGGACCTCTCGCCGGCCACAAGCACTCGGGAAAATTCAAGCGAAAGCGTATGGTAAATAGTCGTGTTGCGGTTGGCTATAGCCAATCCCCGCAGGTCCGGGGTGGAGGAGGCGGCCAGGACAAACACTCCTCCGGGCAGGAGCAAGGCGGCGGCTTCGCGGAAAAATTCCCGGGTATAATAGCGATTCCAGACTGCCGTGACCGGGTCAGGCAGGTCAGCGATAATCAGGTCGTAACGCTCAGGCGCGGTTTTCACGAAAAGCCTGGCATCGGTGTGCAGCAGGCGTACTCTTTTGTCTCCCAGCGCCGCCAGGGTGGCGGCAGAAAGATAAGGGCGGGCTATCCCGGTCAGCACCGGGTCCAACTCTATGTAATCAATCCTCTCTGCCGGGTACCGGACTATTTCGCTTAAGCTGCCGCGCAAGCCGCCGCCAAGCAGCAGAATACTCCTGGGTGCCGGGTGTTGTGTCATGGCCAAGTGGGCGAAGTGTACCGCTTCCTGCTTTTCAAATCCGGGAGCCGGAGTTAACGGGCCGGCTGTGCTGAACAGCAGGTGCCCGCTCTGAAAAAAGGTATATTGGTCCCGGCTTTGCAGCACAGCGATGGTGCCGTACCTGGACTGACTTGTTTCAACCAGTTGGTAGAGCGGTGTGAAGTAATGCCATTTCATCCGGTACGCCTGTTGATTCAGTTGCTGCATGAAGGGAAACGCAACGACAGCCACCAGCGGCAGGGTCCAGAGGAGCAGACGGCGTGGCCCCGTCCGGAAGGCGGGGGTTGCTACTTTGATGGGCCCTGACAGGACGGCGGCTAGCAGCAGCAGACCGGCTATAAAAGCTGCCTGGAACGAATTCAGATAATGCACCAGCAGGAAAGTAAAAGCCAGTCCGCCGAGCATATTGCCTGCCGCCTCAACTAGATAGGTCTTCCCGGCGGCTGAGGTGTCACTGGTTCCGGAATGTTCACGCCAGACCCTGGAAAGCAGCACAAAATGGATGCCAAGCAACAGGCAGGCAGGCGCTAGAACCAGGAAAGCTGACAGCGCCATATCGGTCAAAGTCAGGTAGGCACCGGGAAGAACATCGAAAAATCGGCGCAACCCCCGAATGAGCCAGATGGTGGCGGGTAACAACGGCAAGATGCCTGCCGTGCATAACATCAGCAAGCCCAAAGGATTTTTGCTGCGGACGGATAAGACCGCACCCAGGCGGCTGCCTGCTCCGATCCAGGCCAGCCAGGCAGCCAGGATCACGCCGATGGACAATTCACTGCCGTGAAAGACCATCAACAACTCCCGCAGGAAGAGAACCTGGGCAATCTGTGCAACGGCACCCAGCATGAGCACCGCCGGGAAAGGGGTCAGGGGTTTTTCGCTTAGAGCCATTGTGCTTGTAACAGGGCGTCAAGGCCGGGGTGCCAAGATCGAAGTAAATAAAGTTGAACAGGGAGTAGCTAAAGGATTAGACCGGCGAGGAGAAAAATGCCGTCTTAAGTTTAGCGGGCCGGTCTTATACGCAACCTCGAAAGACTTTGCGTATGTGGGTGACAGGACATCACCCCGACGATCGTGAGATGAATTTGCTAATCCATTAGCGGCAAGGGGTCCACCCACATGCCCAGTACGCTTAGACCAAAGTGCAGATGCGGTCCGGTGACCCGTCCTGTGGCCCCGATTTTGCCGATGACTTGGCCGGCTGAAACCATTTGGCCATAGGTTACATTGATCTCGGAAAGATGGATGTACTGGGTGACAAGTCCCAGACCGTGGTCAATGTACACGGACTTGCCAGCAAAGTAGTGCTCCCCTGTCAGGATGACCTCGCCCGCACTGAACGCCAGGACCGACGTGCCTTCAGCCCCGCGCAGGTCTACGCCGCGATGCGGCGCTCTGGGCTCGTCGTTGAAAAACCGGCGCAGGCCGAACGGGCTGGACACCGATCCTGCCACGGGCCGGGTAAAAGGTTTTCCCCAATGTCGTTGCTCACTGATCCGCTCCAGGGCTGCACGGACCTGGCGGCGTTCCTCCTCAATGTGGGGCATGAGGGACGGATCCGGGGTGACCATTTTCCGGGCCACGCGTAGGCGTTGTTCCGGGAAGGATCGGGGGCGAACATCGACTTCCTTGACAAACGCAATCCGCCGGTCCAAGATCTCCAACTCTCCGACAATCCGGTGCATACCGGGGACGATATCCAGGGGAGCGCCCAAAAGGATCAGGGCTTCCCCCTCGATGGCGGGAACGCGGACCTGCCTGTCCAGCCAGCGCAAATGCAGGCCGGAAAAGTCCTGCGTACTCCGTACTTTCAAAAAGAACGGCGCTCCCACGTCCACTGCGGCGGGCACGTCGATCTCGACATGGGCCAGGGCCGCAGACGAGAAAAACAAGGCCGCCGCAAGAATTAAAAAACAGAGAGATCGCGTCTTGGTCATGGTTAGCAAATTATACCCGCTTCGTCCTGCGTACTCAAGACCTTGGCTGTGACCCTGCCCCTGCGGGGGATGATGCACACAATGTCGCCCGGGTCGATCTGGGCCGCATCGCGCAGATATCCTTTCCCGTTAGGGCGTTGAACCAAGCAGAAGCCTTTGTCCAGGGGTCGGACCGGATCCAGACCGGCCAGGGCCGTTGTACGGTTGCTCATCTCCTGATCGCGACGACGCAAGGCCTCGGTCATGGCTGCGGCCATGTCTCGTTCAGCCCGCTCCAAGCGCAGCCTTGTGGTCTGCCAGAAGCGATCATCCAGGCTTCGCGCCAGAAAACGGCCTGATTGCCTCAGATTCGCCGCCCGGCGTTCGACCATGTTCCTGCCCAGCCGAGCCAGGCTTTTTTCCAGGTCGCGCAACCGCTCCAAGGTCCGTGACATCTTGGCCTTGGGCGACAACCAGGACAGGGCCTGCTCCCGCGCCGCCAAAAGCTCCTCCCGGCGGCCCAGAAAACCGCGCATCACCTGCTGCAAACGGCCCTGTGCGTCGTCCACCATCTGCGCCAGGACCCCGCGTTCGGGCCAGAGCAGGTGGGCCGCATGGCTGGGCGTGGCCGCGCGCATGTCCGCCACCAGATCTGCAATGGACGTGTCCGTTTCATGGCCGATGCCCGTGAGCACGGGGATCGCGGAGTTGAAAACAGCCCGGGCCAGATCCTCGTTGTTGAAGGCCCAGAGGTCCTCCAGAGACCCGCCGCCGCGGATGAGCACGATCACCTCGGCCCAACCCTGAGCGTTGATCTCGGCGATGGCCCGAATGATTTGTCCCGGGGCCTCGTCGCCCTGGACCAGGACCGGATGGATCCGAATGGATGAACCATGGCCGCGCTCTGCGGCCAGACGCAGAAAATCCCTTATGGCCGCACCGCCCGGTGCGGTGACCACCGCCGTGCGCACGGGATGGCCGGGCAGGGGGCGCTTGCGTTCCTGGTCAAAATATCCCAGTCCGGCCAGCCGCTTTTTGAGTGCCTCGAATTCCAGGAACAAAGCACCCAACCCCTGGTCCTGGACCATTTCCACGACCAGCTGATAGGCGCCCCGGGGCGGATACACGGTCAGGCGTCCGGCGCAGACCAGTTCCTGGCCGTTGACCAACGCGGCCCGGGCCGCAGCCGGCTGCCACTGTTGGGACTTGAACCAGACTGCGGCGAGACAGGCCTCGCCGTCCTTGAGCGTGAAATAGACATGGCCGGAGCCTGGCCGGGACAGGTTGGAAACCTGGCCCCGCACCCAGACGATGGGGAACTCGCCCTCCAAGGTCGCCTTGACGGCCTGGGTCAGTTCACGGACGGAAAAAATATGGGCCATGGCAGCGTAAAACGCGGATCAAGAGGCGGGCAGTCCCCAATCCTGAAGAATTTTTTGCCACCAGTCCCGCACCTGCCGTTCCACGTCGCCCAGGGCCAGCTCCGAGCGCTGGCCGGTCTTACGATTCTTGGCTTCCAGCACGCCCTTGGCCAGGCCCTTTTCGCCGAGGATGAGCTGACCGGGCAGGCCGATCAGGTCCGCGTCCTTGAATTTCACGCCGGGGCGCTCCTCCCGGTCGTCCAGGAGCACCTCGAAACCCATGGCTTCCAAGCGGTCATGCAGGATCTGGGCCTGGTGCATCAACTCCTGGTTTTTCACATTGAGCACGATCAGTTCAATCTGGAATGGGGCGATGGGCGGCGGGAACAGGGTTCCGTGCTCGTCGTTGTTCTGCTCCAGGCAGGCGGCCATGATCCGGCTCACGCCGATGCCGTAGCAGCCCATGATGATAGGCCTGGTGATTCCTTCTTCATCCAGATAGCCGGCGTCCATGGCTGCGCTGTATTTCGTGCCCAGCTTGAAGACATGGCCCACCTCAATGCCCTTGGGCAGATCCAGGGCCGCGCCGCAGTGCGGGCAGGGATCTTCAGGTGTCACCTGGCGCAGGTCTGCGGACCCGGTGATTTTGGCGTCTCGGCTTAAGTCCACATGGCGCAAATGCGCGTCCGCCTGGTTGGCCCCGGTGATCCAGCTGCGGCTTAAGTCCAGTTCCCGGTCCGCCCAGATCGCGTCTACGTGTAATCCCACAGGCCCGGCAAATCCCACGGGCGCGCCGCTCCAGGCCCGGACCTGCTCCGGCGTGGCCATATTCAGAAATTTTGCGCCCAGCAGGTTCTTGAGCTTGATTTCATTGAGTTCCCGGTCTCCGCGAACCAGGGCGGCCACGGCCTGGCCGTCCGCCTCGTAGAGCAGGGTCTTGACTAGTTTTTCCGGGCCGACCTGCAAAAAGGCGGTCACCTCCTCCACCGTGTGCCGGCCGGGAGTTAACACGAGTTCCGCGGACGGGCCTTCAGCGTCGTCCCTTTCGCCCCGGACCATGGCCACGGCCTTTTCCAGGTTCGCGGCATAGTCGCAGGCCGTGCACACGGCGATGGTGTCCTCCCCGGTCTTGGCCAGGACCATGAACTCGTGGGAAAAGCTGCCGCCGATGGGCCCGGAATCAGCCTCCACGACCCGAAAGACCATGCCCAGCCGGGTGAAGATGCGCAGATAGGCGTCGTACATGGTCTGGTAGCTCTTATCTGCGCCGGCGTCGTCCCGGTCAAAGGAATAGGCGTCCTTCATGATGAATTCCCGGCCGCGCATCAGGCCGAAACGGGGCCTAATCTCATCCCGGAACTTGGCCTGGACTTGGTAGAGGTTGACCGGCAACTGGCGGTAAGACTTGATCTCGCCGCGCATCAGGTCCGTGATCACCTCTTCATGTGTCGGCCCCAGGCAGCAGCCCCGGCCGTGCCGGTCCTGGAAGCGCAGCAGCTCCTTGCCGTACACGTCCCAGCGGCCCGACTCCTTCCAGAGATCCGCGGGCTGGACCGTGGGCATGAACACTTCCAAGGCCCCGGCCCGGTTCATCTCCTCGCGCACGATGCGCGCGATCTTGTCCAGGCAGCGCAGACCCTGGGGCAGGTAGGTGTACACCCCCGCAGTCAGCTTGCGGATCATGCCTGCGCGCATCAGCAGGCGGTGGCTGATCACCTCGGCCTCGGCCGGGTCTTCCTTCAGGGTCGGCAGGTAGTACTTGCTCCAGCGCATGGCAGGGTCCTTTATGGTTTGATCGTAACTTTCCTGATATAATCAGCGCAATTGTCAATTACTAACGCGAATAGAGCCACTGGATTTGTCATGGACATTGTCTTATGGGCAATCACGATCACCTCCTGATCGTGACACAGTGCTTTACACTGCGACCTCCACTTGAGCAGCTTTTTCCAGGAGGGCAGTCAAGGCCGCACCGGAACAAGGCCATGGCAACAGTGCAACGGCACACATTGACTACGGTTACTCCTGGCAGTCTGTTGTCGCGCATCTCGGGCTTCACTATGCTACCGTCAGCAGGATCATCACAAAAGAACGAAATAAGCCAAAAAACAAGGCCTGACTCCAAGTGTGACCCCAAGTGTACTTAAGGGTGCAGGGTCCGACCTCAAGCATATTTCGAACGCCAGCGGTCGTTTTTTGGGGTGAACGGTCCATATCGGGTTGCTCAAGGAGCCTCGCTTGTCCTATCGCCGGAGAACCCTCCATTTCTTCCGCTGGTCGATCAAGATTGTCTTCTGACTGAAAAACTCTTTCTACCCGGCAACGGCAACGATATCTTCTCGGGGTCACAGATCAAGGAGGTGGTTTCGATGCTTGTTCCCTTGCTTGTTCCTTTGTTCCGGCTCCTGCCGGAACGCCGCGCACACCATAAGTTTTAAGGATCAACAAGCGATGAAAATAGAGCCACAATGGTTTTTCCAAATGCGCAGCACCCCTTGGCGTCCTTTGATTCTTTTGGCTCCAAAATATGATTCATCAGCCTCAACCTCGCCGGAAAAGGGCGATTCTTTCTGACACTGCTTGGCAATCCCAACTCAAATCGCCTTGAGGCGCCTGTTGATCGTGTTTCTATTTAAGACCTGTCACTGCGGCCACTTGGGAGGCATTCAGATCCACGGCAAAGAGCTTGACCAGCTCCCGTAATTTGGCCTCTGAAATTTTCGAATTTTTTGCGTAGCGGTAGCGCCTGTTACCCATTGCCAGGCCTAGACCTGTCTGCCGACAGGCAGGACAATAGCCTTTTTAAGACCTCTATTCTAGTCATGACCCTTGATTTTTTATAACCGACTAAAATGACAATGCCATTATGAAAATGGGTGTCAAACCTTGGTGACAGGAGGCGTATAATTTATGGAAGCATTGTTGGGGTTTTTCGAGAGATTCATTGTCCAAATCCAAAGCCCCACGTTGGCTTTTTTACTTGCCGGAATGATGGTCGCCGCCTTTAACAGCAAGCTGCGCATACCGGACGCTATTTATGAATTTTGCGTGTACATGCTTTTAATGAGAATCGGCTTGACGGCCGGCGTGGCCATTCGAGAGGCAAATATTGTGGAGATGTTGCTTCCGGCTGTCTTTTGTGCAGTCCTGGGGATCGGCATTGTTTTGTTGGGCTCGCTTACGTTGGCCCGGCTCCCGGGAATAAGGAAAGATGATGCCTTTGCCACAGCAGGGTTGTTCGGTGCGGTGAGCGGCTCTACCCTGGTGGCCGGAATGCTGATTTTAGATGAAGAGGGCATTTATTACGAAGCATGGGTGCCAGCGCTATACCCTTTCATGGACATCCCAGCCTTGATTACAGCAATCGTTTTGGCCAACTTCTACCTGAACAAGCAAAAAGCCGGCGCTGATGCCAAGGTTGCTCTCTGGCCGATTATTAAGGATTGCCTCCAGGGATCGGCGCTGACGGTTATGATTATGGGGGTTGTGCTGGGATTGGCCACTAGGCCGGAGAGGATTATTGAAGAGTTCTACGATCCGCTTTTTCGCGGCTTTTTGTCACTGTTGATGTTGATTCTGGGCATGGATGCCTACAGGCGCTTAAAGGAATTGGCACGGGTTGCGCATTGGTACACCGCTTATGCCTTTTTAGGTCCGCTTGTACACGGCTTATTTGGGTTTGGATTGGGCTACGTTGCCCACCTCCTGGTCGACCTTAGTCCAGGGGGCGTGATTATGCTGGCGATACTTGCGGCTTCGAACTCTGATATCTCCGGGCCACCAACCCTCCGGGCCGGAATACCTACCGCCAATCCTTCGGCTTATATTGGAGCCTCGACCGGCGTGGGCACGCCGGTGGCACTCGTCATTGGCATCCCGCTTTATCTGACCCTAGGCCAGATGGTCTTTGGTTCTTAGTTAACAAAATTAGAGGCGCATTCCCAATAAAGAGGCTACTGCAAAAAGTCGCGAAATACCGGAATCAGTCATGCCGGCAAAAGCC
>DBNV01000126.1:0-520 GCA_002299865.1 Desulfonatronaceae bacterium UBA663
GGGCCGTGGGGCCGTGGTCGTCACTGGATCACGAACTCGGTGAAATAAACGTTGGACACCCGCCCCGCGCCGATGATCTGGTTCAATCGTTCAACAATCTCGTTCTTCAGAACGATCTTGCCCTCCATACTGGCCAGGTCAGCAAATGTTTTGCTGGAAAGAAGCAGAATGATCGCATCCCGGACGCGAGATGCGGAGCGGTTCAAATCCGCCGCAGCCTCCTGGCCTTTCACTTCCACGTCCAGGGTCAGACGCAAAAAGCGGCGACCCAAGGGATCGGCCAAGTTCACAATAAACGGCGCCAAGGTGACGATCTCCGGGGCCAAGCTCTGGGCCTGGGCCGCGTCCAGGGCCGCTTGCTCTGCAGACTTGGCGCCCGGCCCCATCAGGAACCAGTAGGCGGCAAACCCTCCTCCCCCAAGTAGCAGAAGCACCAGGATCATGATGATCCACTTGAGCCCGCCCCCGCTCTTTTTTTCCTCATCAACCGAAACAACAGCGTCTTTTTTCGCGGCGTCTT
>DBNV01000126.1:896-2600 GCA_002299865.1 Desulfonatronaceae bacterium UBA663
TTTTCGCGGCGTCTTTTTTCGCAACCATGATCCCTTCCTTGTCCTGGCATTTGTCGTTCGACAACCACCCCTTACGGACGGCTTCTTGCCGTCCTACAGTCCTGTCTTGAACAAAATTTCCACCCTTCTGTTCAGGGCGCGGCCCTCGGGGGAAGCATTATCCGCCACAGGCACCCGCTCTCCGTACCCGGAAACAGACAATCTCACGTCAGGCACCCCCAGCTCAAGCAGCAATTCTAAGACTGCCATGGCACGCAGGGCGGACAAGGTGTCGTTGTCCATCGTTCTGCCGGGCAGATTGTCCGTGTGCCCGGAAATGTTGATCTCATTGGGCGCGACCTGCATCAGAGGCGCTAACTGAGCAAGCATGGTTTTGGCCGGATCCGTCAAGGTGAATCCGCCCAAGGGAAAAAGTAAGTCGTCCGTAAGCAAAATAGCCAATCCTTCCGGCCGCTCCAGGAACTTAATGCTCTCCTCCACTGTGGAGCGTTGGATTTCCTTGGGCAACACCTCGTCCGGGAAAAGCAGGTCCCGGACGCGCTCCTCATGATCGCGGAACTCCCAGGGCCGCTGCAAAAGCTCCACGACGAATTCATATTTCGGGGGGATTCGTCCAGCACTAACGCGGGAAACATACCCCAAATTCCCCCCGAAAAGGGCCATGCTCTCCTGCACGATCTTCCGGTCCATGGACGACATGCTCAGCAACAGCACGAAGAAGGTCAGCAGCAGAGTGATCAGGTCGGAGAAAGTGATCATCCAACCGCTGGGGTCAGGCTTGGGCATCTCTCCTCCCTACTGCGGCTTAAGGCACTGAGCCGGGTGTTTCCGGGAACCGAAAGATAAAGTCCCGATAAATGTACTGCTCTTGTGTCGTGTCGGTGGTCGGGCGCTCCAGTCTTGGCGCCCAATCCTGGGCGCGTTTGTCCAGGATGAACTCCACCCGCCTGTTGGCCCTGCGTCCCTCCGGGGTCAGCGGGTTTTCCCGCGGATGAAACCGCCCCAGTCCTTCCATGCGCAACCGCTCCGACGGTACGCCGAGTTCCAGAAGATAGCGGTAAACGTTTAAGGCTCGAAACAGCGAAAGCCGCCAGGAAGGATCCGGAACCTCCGTCAGCATTTCCATGCGGAAGTCTTCCCCTAACTCGTCGCGCAGCACTGAAGCGTGTCCCGCGATGAGCACCGGCTGCTCAACCAGGCGCAAAGTCGGCGCGGCCTGTTGCAGAATGGCCCTGCCTCGGTCCGACAGCTCGGTTTCCCCCGGAGCGAACAAGGCCGCCGTATTCACGCTGAAGACCTGCACGAATCGATTGCTGACGAATTGCAACTCCTCATCCAGATCGTCCCAAAGCAATTCCTTCAGTGGAGTCAAGTCCTGCTCTTGCGGAATCGGACCCGGCTGGTGGAGGTCCCTGATCTCTTCCTCGCCCAGCACATCGGGCCTTAAGGTCCCCATCCCAAAGGTTCCCATGAGCGATCCAATGGCCAAGCGGATCCGACGTTCGTCCCTGAGCGAAGCGTTGGCCACCAGGTACACGAAAAACGCCATGATCAAAATCATCAAGCCGATGAAGGGCAAGATCCAGCCGGGCGTCACCGGCCCCTCAGCCTCTTTTTTCTTGCGTCGTGCCATGCCGTCCCTCGCCATGCACCGCCGTCACGGGAGTGTTTCCGGCTCTCGCCCTGGCCGCCCCCGGGGCCGCC
>DBNV01000126.1:2960-8068 GCA_002299865.1 Desulfonatronaceae bacterium UBA663
GCCGCCAAAGGCCGCCAAAGGCTAACCCGTCTTCCTGCGCATCTTGGGCGGCAGAAAGCCGTTTAGTTTTTCCTCGATGATTCTCGGGTTCTCTCCCTTGGATATGGACAAAATACCTTCCAGGGTCAGCTCCCGCAAGAGCATTTCCTCTTTGGCGCGCGTACGCAGCTTGCCGGAGATGGGGTTGAACACCAGGTTGGCCAAAACCACGCCGTAGAACGTAGTAATCAGGGCCACGGCCATGGCCGGGCCGATGGTGCCCGGATCATCCAAGCCTTGCAGCATCTGCACCAGTCCGATGACCGTGCCGATCATACCCAGGGCCGGGGCATAAGTGCCCATGGCCGCGAAAATGTCCGCCCCGATTTCGTGGCGCTCACGCTGGTAGTCAATCTCGGTCTGCATGATCTCCTGGATGGCCTGGGACTCTACTCCGTCTACGGTCAACTGCATGGCCTTGCGCAGATAGTCGTCGTCGATCTCCTTGAGCAGCGGCTCCAGGGACAGGATGCCTTCCTTTCTGGCCCTGTTGGCGTATTTCAAAAACTTGTCGATGGTGTCCGAAGGCTCTTCCAGCTTGGTAAGAAAGGCGTTCTTGACCACCCCGAGCACCCCGATGACGTGCCCCAGGGGATAGTTGATCAAGGTTGCCCCCAGGGTTCCCCCAATGACGATCAAGGCTGAGGGGATGGAGATGAACATGAGCAGACCGCCGCCCATCATGATCGCGGAAATGACCAGCCCGAAGGCGAGAAAAATGCCGATGATCGTCGCCAGATCCATAGGCTGTCGTATCCTTAAAAAAGAGAGATAAGGTCCCTTATGCTCGCCGGCAAAGTGCTCGCAGACCAAAAATCCTGGTCCCGATCCGCACCAGGGTCGCCCCCTCGGCAATGGCCTGGGGAAAATCATTCGTGGTCCCCATGGACAATTCTTCCAAGGCCAAGCCCACCCGGCGCTTGATCCGGTCGCGCAGGTTGACCAGTCTGGCAAAGGCCCGTTGCTTGTCACTCAGACTCAGTTCAAACGGAGGCAGGGCCATCAAGCCTCTCAGGCTGAGATTGCTCATTCCGGCAACTCCTTGAGCGATCTGCTCCAGATCATGCTCCGCGACCCCGCCCTTTTGCGGCTCCTGACCAAGATTGACCTGAATCAGGACATCCAGAACCACCCCGGCAGCCTCGCACCTATTCTGCAAAACACGCGCCAACGACAATGAATCCAGAGCATGCAGCATCACAAATCGGTCTGGGAGGAATTTAGCCTTGTTGCGCTGGAGCCGGCCCAGGAAATGCCACCTCACAGCGCATGAGGCCAAGGAGGCTTGCTTATCCAAGGCTTCCTGGACGTAGTTTTCGCCGAAATCCAACTGACCGCGCTTTGCCAGAATCCGGACCGCTGACGAAGGTTGTTCTTTGGATACCGCCACGACCCGCACGCCTTCGGGATCGCGGCCCGAACGTCGGGTCAAATCCGCGACGCATTCTAACGTCTCCCGCCAACGATTTACGAGCATTGGGTCATGCGGACTTGAATTATTCAGGGTCATTGACGGCCAACAAAAAATCGCGCTTTTCGGTGCAGCAAAACGTCTCAGAAAACAGGAGGACTATCAACATCATGGGCCTGGCGCGTCCTGTATTGTGAATGTTTAAGCGGCCCTGGTCAAGCCCCGCCCGCTTTTCAAGGATTGTGGGAATTGACAGCGGCCACCAGACAATCCATGATGGCCTTCAAGCTGGCAATAAACAGGCTTGTTGGCCACCATAGCCCCACGCCAAGACAAGGTGTTCCCCCTGATCCCTCGCAACAGCGGCGGCAAGCCTGGGGAGTGCCTCTTGTTTCGCCTTTTATTTTGGAGGTTGATCGTGGATAAAACCGTATGGGAAAAGGTGCAATCCCTCCTTCCTTCCATAGCTCTCAGGGATTGCGGAATGGTCTATGCCGATACGACCGAATTTATGAACATCGCCTTGGATGGTAGACATTTTGTGATCATCCGCGACGAAGCCGAACGGCGCTTCGGCATGGAGGATCCCAAATTTTGGGTCAAGCGTTGCCGCGATCTGGAAACCGGTGAGTTTTTCATCCTCAAATTGGTGTTCCATGAGCGTTTCGAGCAGAATATCGGCTCAGTTGCCATCCAGTGCTATCGCAGCCCTGAAAAAGAGTCTCGCATTCTCGACCTGGTCAGGGATGATTTGCGTTTCATGCAAGGGGTCACCATGCGGGATACGGCCGACAATCTGGTCCGCATCTTGGACATGATCCGGGGCAAAAGCCTGGACAACGTCATCGAAGATATCAACGCGGACCACCGGACATATTTCCACCAATTCTATCCGGATATCCTGGGCAAGTTCATCGGCGCCTGCGAGGCCATCGCATTCCTGCATGATCACGGCGAAAGGCATGGCGACATCCGCCGCGATCACATCTGGGTCGAGCACAAAACCGGCAACTATCGTTGGATTGATTTCGACTACGCCTATGAATCCACGGAAAATCCCTTTGGACTGGATCTGTTCGGCCTGGGCAACATCCTGTTGTTTATCACCGGCCAGGGCGTTCACACCACGCATGACCTAGTCGCCTCAGCATTAAGGACGGATGCCGTAGTCCAACTGGAACCAGCAGATTTTTCGCTGATCTTCCCGAACCGCCTAGTCAATCTCCGAAAAATTTTCCCCTACATTCCCGAGTTCCTGAACAGGGTGCTGCTGCGTTTTTCAGCCGGCACCTACGTATTTTACGACACCGTTGAGGAAATGCTTCAGGACCTCAGACTCTGCCTGGGAAGGCTGAGCTGAGGATAAGAAGGTTTGCATCGAGAAATCTCTTCAAAATCCAAGGAGGGGAGTCATGCATTTCAAGAAAATTCTTGTGGCGGTGGATGCTTCGGAAAACTCGGCCCGTGCCGTGGAATATGTCGGGATCATGGTCGGCGACACACCGGGTTTTGAGATCACTTTATTGCATGTCGAGCGCTATCCGGAACGGGACATTTTTCCCGATGACACCTCCTGGCAGGACGCTTGTCGGGAGGAGGGGCAGAACATCCGGACTTTTTTCTCCCAAGCCAAGGCGATGCTTGAAAACAAAGGCGTGTCCCCGGATATCATCTCCATCGAATATGTCAAGACATCAGGGGGTGGGACTCAACGCGGCAGCAAGGGACTGGGCGTGGCTCAACATATTTTGAAGATGCACCGGGATGGCGGCTTCGGTACCGTGGTCGTCGGACGGCGGGGCGTATCCAAGGCCGAGGAATTTCTTTTCGGCAGCGTAACCACGAAAATCATCCACAACGCCAAGGACTGCACAGTCTGGGTGGTGGAGTAGCGTTTTTCATCCGAGGGATTCCTGACCTACGGAAGAAATGTGGAGAAAAACCATTCCAAAAGTAAACTTTGCCTGACCCGCCCATTCTTCCTTTTTCCGGTGAACCATGCCGAACACCGCTCCCTTCCATATCTCCCCAGGATGCCATTAATGTTCATTGCAGCAGCCGGGAGCAAGATCTGATTGTGTGCCGGCTAGATCGATCGACGCCTTAAACATCCCTATTAACGTGAAACCGCGGGCTCCCCGCAGGTCTTGTGTTGAGCCGACGATTGGGGTTACATCCAAAGCCTCGCGAGGCACCTGTTTTCTTCTGTAATTCCACGCCATGTTTTTTAGGAGCATCCCGTGCGTATTGCCCAAAAAATCCGTTCCCTTCCTCCCTCGGCCACTTTGGCCGTGAACGCCAAGGCCCAGGAACTCGCGGCCCAAGGCCGCAAGATCATCAGTCTCGCCGTGGGCGAACCCGACTTCCCGACCCCGGAGCATGTTTGCCGGGCCGCCAAGGATGCTTTGGACCATGGTTTCACCCGCTACACCCCCGTGCCCGGCATCCCGGCCCTGCGCCAGGCCGTGGCCGCCTACTTCGGCGGCGTCGCCAGCCAGGAACTGCCCATGGAAGCGACCATGGTCAGCAACGGCGGCAAGCACGCCTTGTACAATCTGTTGCAAGCCCTGCTCGATCCGGGCGACGCCGTGTTCATCCCCGCGCCTTACTGGGTCAGCTATCCGCCCATGGTCCAACTGGCCCAGGGAGAGCCGGTCATCATCCCTTCCTCTCTGGAAAACAACTTTCTGCTTTCCCCGGAAGATCTCGAACGGACCTATCCGCCCAAGGCCCGGGTGCTGTTGCTCAACTCTCCCTCCAATCCTACGGGCTGTCATTACAGCCAGGACGAACTGGACGCGCTCATAGGCTGGGCCATGGAACGGGACGTCTTTGTCATCTCCGACGAAATCTACGACCAGCTCGTGTATCCCCCGGCCCGGCCCAGCAGCGCGGTCCGCTGGTGGATCAAATTCCCGGACCGGGTCGCCGTGGTCAACGGACTCTCCAAATCCATGGCCATGACGGGCTGGCGCATCGGCTACGTTCTGGCCCATCCGGACCTGATCAAGGCCATGGTCCGCATCCAGGGACAAAGTACGTCCAATGTCTGCTCCATTGTTCAGAAGGCCGCCCTGGCCGCCCTTTCCGGCCCCATGGAATCCATCGGCAGGATGCGCGAGGCCTTTGTCCGCCGCCGGGACCTGGCCCTGGCCACAATCTGCTCCTGGCCCGGCGTCAAGTGTCCCAAACCTGACGGTGCCTTCTACCTTTTCCCCAGAATGGACGCTTTTTTCTCCAAGACCATGCCGGACTCCGCGGCCATGTGCACGCGCATCCTGGAAAAAGTCGGCGTGGCCCTAGTTCCGGGCGCGGCCTTCGGCGACGACCGGTGCGTACGCTTCTCCTACGCCCTGGATGATGAAACCTTGCTCACCGCCCTGGAACTCGTGCGCAACGCCCTGGATAGAGGCGTGAATTGAGCAAGATCACTTTCGGTCCCAGACCTTTTCAGCCGATCAAGTTTCTCTCCTGGACATTGCTGCTGTTGATCCTGGCGATCAACCTGATGGTTTCGGTATTCATCGTCAACCAGGCCCGCCAGGCCATGCTGGAAAAAAATCGGGAGTTTTCGCTGCTTCTGGCTAAAAATCTGAATCACCAGATTTTCCAGCGCTTCACCCTGCCCACGATAATCGGCTTCGGACGGATCGAACTC
>DBNV01000126.1:8463-13877 GCA_002299865.1 Desulfonatronaceae bacterium UBA663
AGTTTTTACGTCTTGGAAGTGCGCATCTACGACTTTGAACTGGAGGTGGTCTATTCAACTAACAAGACCCTCGTAGGGACGCAGGAACCTGCGGACAAGGCCGTTCAAAAAGCCCTGGAGCCGGGCGTATCCAGCTTCGAATTGATCAGTCGGATTTCCCCCTGGTGGGCGCTATTCAAACTGCAGATCGAGCCGGAATCCTTCGTGCTGCGCACCATCTATCCGCTGCGGGCCGAACGCGGATTCGATCCCGCCGCCGGCCCCGGACCGATCATGGGCGCTTTGGAGTTCACCCAGGACATCACCGAGGATTACGCAGCCGTTCTTTTCTTTCAGATGCTGATTCTGGGCGCGTCCTTTGCCTCGTCCCTGGTTCTGTTCTCCGTGCTTTACGTGATCATCCGGCGGGCCGCTCGGACCATTGCCAAACGAGCTGAGGAAAAGGAGCGCCTGGAACGCGAGTTGCATCAGAATGAGAAACTGGCCAGCATGGGCCGCACAGTGGCCAGCATTGCCCATGAAATCCGCAACCCCCTGGGCATTATCCGAGGCACCGCAGAACTCCTGTTAAAACGCTCCCAAGGCCAGGATGACCCCCCCCAGAATGACCCACAGACAAAGCTCCTGGGTGCCATTCACGAAGAATCCAAGCGCCTGTCCCAGACGGTCAACGACTTTCTCGACTACGCCAGGCCCCGCACGCCCCTGAAGGTTGAAGTGAACCTGTCCCGCGTCCTAGATCAAGCCCTGGCCTTCTGGGAACGGGAGACCTCCGACCAGAAGGTGCGCATCGTCAATGAAGTCGCCCCCGGACACGTAGTTCTGGGCGACAAGGACTTGATCTACCGGGCGGTGTACAATGTTCTGGCCAACGCCCTGCAGGCCATGAAGGGCCCGGGGGAAATCCGGATCAGCGTGGAACGCGAAGGCTCGGACACGACGCTTTCGGTGCACGACTCCGGGCCGGGCATCGACCAAAGCGTCAAAAATAAGCTCATGGACCCGTTTTTCACCACCAAGGAAGCCGGCACCGGCCTGGGGTTGTCTATTGTATACACCATCATGCTCAGTCATAATGGCCGATTGAGCATCGACAACCACCCCAGGGGCGGAGCACTGGTACGCATGACATTTCCCGACCCCAAGTCCGACCCGGGCGGATGAGGTCGCCATGTTAAGCAACATCCTCGTCCTGGACGACGAGCAAAATTATCTGTTGCTGCTGGAGACCCTGCTCAGGGACGAAGGGCATGCCGTGACCGCTCTTCGGGATCCGGAACTGGGTCTGGCCTTTCTGGAGGAATCCGAAGTGGACGTGGTCATCACGGACATGAAGATGCCGAAGCTTTCCGGCCAGGAAGTCCTGGCTCATATTCAGAAGAACTACCCGCACATCCCGGTGCTGATCATGACCGCCTACGGTACCATCGACGCCGCAGTGGAAGCCATGCGTCACGGCGCTTTTGATTACATCACCAAGCCGTTTTCCAACGACGAGCTGATCCTTTCCGTACGCAAGGCCGTGCAACTGGCTCAGGCCCAGCGCAGATACAGCCTGCTTTCGGAAAACTTCGAACAACGCTACGCCCTGCACCAGATCATCGGGCGGAGCAAAGCCATGCGCCGGGTTCTGGAAATGGTCGACAGGGCCGCGCCCAGCAAAAGCACCGCCTTAATCACCGGCGAGTCCGGCACGGGCAAGGAACTCATCGCCAAGGCCATGCACTTTTCATCCCCAAGGAAAAAAGGGCCCTTCATCTCCGTCAATTGCATGGCACTCAACCCCGGCGTGCTGGAAAGCGAACTGTTCGGCCATGAAAAGGGCTCCTTCACCGGTGCTGTGGCCCGCAAGCGCGGCCGGTTCGAACTGGCCCAGGGCGGCACCCTGTTTTTGGATGAAATCGGAGAGTTGTCTTTGGAACTGCAAGTCAAGCTGTTGCGGGTGCTTCAGGAACGAACCTTCGAGCGGGTCGGCGGCACCGAGTCCATCAGCGTGGATATCCGTATCGTGACCGCCTCCAACAAGGACCTGCAGGCGGCAGTGCAAGCCGGAATCTTTCGCGAGGATCTGTTCTACCGCCTCAATGTGGTGCACATCCCCTTGCCGGCCCTACGCGAGCGACGCGAGGACATTCCCTTGCTGGCGGCGCATTTTTTGAAAAAATTCACTGCGGACAACGCCAGCCGGGTCAAAGGATTTACCGCTGAGGTCATCGACTACCTCACGGCCTACGAATGGCCCGGCAACGTACGCCAGTTGGAAAACGTGGTGGAGCGTTGCGTGGTCATGGCCGGGAACGACATGATCCGCGTAGAGGACCTGCCCCCGGAAATCAAGGATGAGGAGGCGCAGTTCAAAAGCGCCGTGGATCTTCTTCCTCCCCGCCTGAACTTGGCTGAGACCCTGGAAAAGATCGAGGCCGCGCTGATCCGCCGCGCCCTGGCCCAGAGCGGTTTTGTCCAGGTCAAATGCGCGGACATGCTGGGCATCTCCAAAAGCCTGTTGCAGTATAAACTGAAAAAATACAAGCTGACGGGAAATTGATGCAAGACAAAGCCGATTGCGCGCCGCCTTAAACTCCTGCATTGCCCATGAACCAGATCCCCCTGGAAAAAGCCCGATTCCAACTGGAGGTGGTCCTCCAGGCCGAGGTGCAAACCGTGACGTTCTTCAACGCCCAGAACGGTTACGCCGTGATCCGGGTCAAGGTGCGCGACGAACCCGGCATGGTCACGGCCGTGGGCCATGTCTTGCAGGTCCGCCCCGGAGAAATGCTGCGCCTCACCGGACAGTGGAAGGAGCACCCCAAATACGGCCGCCAGTTTCAGATGGACAAGGCCGAACCGTTGCTGCCCGCCGGAGTCAACGCCATCCGCCGCTACTTGGCCTCGGGGCAACTCAAGGGCATCGGTCCGGTGCTGGCCGAGCGCATGATCGAGATGTTCCAGGACAAAACCCTGGACATCATTGACAACGACCCGGATCAGCTCCTGCAGGTGGAAGGCATCGGCCGGGCCAAGCTGGAAAAAATCCAAAAATCTTGGGAAGAACAGCACCATGTTCGGGCCCTGATCCTGTTTTTGCAGGAGCATGACGTCTCCCCGACCCTGGCCGCACGCATCTATCGGCATTTCGGTCCGAGGTCTATGCAGAAGGTGCGGGACAACCCCTTTGAGCTGGCCTACGAGGTGCACGGCATCGGGTTCAAAACCGCGGACGCCATTGCCCTGAAACTGGGCTTTGCCGCAGACTGCCGCGAGCGTCTGGAAGCGGCCCTGATTTACCTGCTCTTTCAGTTCAGCGAGTCCGGCCATGTGTTCTGCCCGGAGGAAGAACTGCTGGTCAAGGCGAGAGGCCTTCTAGAAGACGCCGTGCCGGCCGGCAGGCAAGCGGCAGAGATGGACCCGCTGCCGGCGCTGCGCGAGGCCCTGCGATCCCTGCAGGAGCGCAAACGGGTGGTGCTGGAGGAGTTCTCCCCCCAAGGCTTGGGGACCGTGGTCTACCTGAGGCATTTTTACCAGTGGGAAAAGGAGATCGCGGCGCGGTTCCAGGCCCTTCTGAACCACCCGGCGACCTTGGACAAAGCCAAGCTGCGCGCCGTGCTCTCCGCATTGGAGGCCAGGCAGAGGATCAAGCTTTCCCCGGAGCAGCGCCAGGCTGTGGAGAGAGCCTGCCAAAACAAGGTCTTCATCCTCACGGGCGGACCGGGCACGGGCAAGACCACCATCACCCGGTTCATCGTCGACGCCATGACCATGCTGGGCGTCAAGGTCAAGCTGGCCGCGCCCACGGGCCGGGCCGCCAAGCGCCTGTCCGAGGCCACGGGCGCGGCCGCCTCCACTCTGCACCGCCTGCTCCAATACGCTCCGGACGGCGGCTTCGCCCTGAACGAAACAAAAATGCTCAAGGCCGGCATGCTCGTGGTGGACGAGGTCTCTATGCTCGACTGCCATCTTTGCCTGGCCGTGTTGCGCGCCCTGCCCCTGACCTCCAGGCTGGTCCTGGTGGGCGACGTGAACCAGTTGCCCTCGGTGGGGCCGGGCAACGTGTTGGGCGACCTGCTTGGGAGCGGGACCATGCCCAGCGCCGAACTGACCCATATCTACCGCCAGGCCCAGGAAAGCATGATCGTGGTCAACGCCCACCGCATCAATCAGGGGCTTTTCCCCTGCCACTCGCCGAAAACAGCCCCGGAAGCCGACTTCTTTTGGCTGGAAGAGGAGGATCCCCAGCAGGTCCAGAACATGATCCTGCACATGGTCTGCGAACGCATTCCCGCCAGCTACGGGCTGGATCCCCGGCTGGACGTGCAGGTGCTGACACCCATGCACAAGGGCGAGGTGGGCACTCAGCAACTCAACGCCCTGCTCCAGGAACGGCTCAACCCGACAGGTCGGGAATTCAGCATCGGGCCGCGCAGGATGCGGGTGGGCGACCGCGTCCTGCAACTGCGCAACAACTACGAAAAAGAAGTGTTCAACGGCGACCTGGGCTGGATCGTGAACGTGGACGTCGAGGAAGGCGAAGCCCTGGTGGAGTTCGACGGCCGGGACGTGGTCTATGAACTGACCGAAATGGACGAGCTGACCCTGGCCTACGCCGTGAGCGTGCACAAGTCCCAGGGCAGCGAATACCCGGCCGTGGTCATGCCCCTGCTCACCCAGCACTTCATGTTGCTCCAGCGCAACCTGATCTACACCGGCCTGACCAGGGCCAGACGCCTGGCCGTGCTCCTGAGCGACAAAAAAGCCTTGGGCCTAGGCCTGAAAAACGTCCAGGCCAAGACCCGCTATACGAATCTAGCGTACAGGCTGATGGAAATCATGAACCGGTCGTGATCACTTAAATCAGCTTTGCCCATGCCACAAGGACCATGATCATCTAAAAGGAAACCTAAGCCCAATGACCTCCCCCCCATGCATCCTGACCATTGCCGGATCTGATTCCAGCGGAGGCGCCGGAATCCAGGCCGACTTAAAGACCATCACCGTGCTCGGCGGCTACGGGGCTTCCGTGATCACGGCCGTCACGGCTCAGAACACCATGGGCGTGCGGGGCATCGCAGCCCTGGACGAAGCCTTTGTCATCAGCCAGTTGACCGCCGTGCTGGAAGATCTGCCCGTGGCCGCAGCCAAGACGGGCATGCTCTTTTCCGCCCCGCTGATCCAAGCCTTGGCCAAGGTATTGCGGACAAAGAGCTTTCCCCTCGTGGTCGACCCGGTCTGCGTGAGCAAAAGCGGTCACAACCTGTTGCTGCCCGAGGCCGTGGAAACGCTGAAGAACGACATCCTGCCCCTGGCGCACGTGCTCACGCCCAATCGGCCGGAAGCGGAACTCCTCACGGGAATGGTCATCGCTGGAGAAAAGGACGTCCCCCAAGTTCTGGAACGACTCCTCGGCCTTGGCCCTAAGG
>DBNV01000126.1:14209-15546 GCA_002299865.1 Desulfonatronaceae bacterium UBA663
GGCCTTGGCCCTAAGGCCGTGCTGCTCAAGGGAGGACATTTTGCAGGGGAAAAACTCACGGACTGGCTGGCCACGGCCGACGGAACCGTCAGGACGTACACCCATCCACGCCTGGCCAGGGCGCACACCCACGGCACCGGCTGCACCCTGTCCGCCGCCATTGCCACGGGACTGGGGCAAGGGATGCCCTTGGAACAGGCCGTGCAACGGGCCGTGGACTATGTGCATGCGGCCATTGCCTCGGCCTTTCCCATGGGCTGCGGGGTGGGACCGGTCAACCACCTTCATCCGTGGATGTCCATCCATGGATGGAGACAAAATAGCCGTTACTATGCGTGGCTCACGTAGATCTGGCGCAGGATCTCCCGACCGCCCCGATCCAGCACGGCCTGGGCTACTTGGCGGCCCAAGGTTTCGGCGTCCCTGACCTGGGCCGAGGCCTTGGCCGAGGCCTCCTCCACGATCATGTTTTGCCCGTCTACATCCGCGACCAATCCGTGCAGAACGATCCGGCCCGCGTCGTTGATCCTGGCCCAGCCCGCGATGGGCGCCTGACATCCGCCTTCCAGGGCGGCCAAAAAGGCCCGCTCCGCCCGAACGCAGGAACGAGTCGGCAGGTCGTCCAGAAAACCCAACATTTCAGCCAGTTCTGAACGATCCTCGGCATATTCCAGGCCCAACGCCCCCTGACCCACGGCCGGCAGGAACGCCGGCGGAACGAGTTCGCTCATGTACGGCGCCTGGAGCCCCAGGCGGTTCATGCCCGCCTGAGCCACCACGATGGCGTCGTAGCCGCCGCCCGCGAGCTTGTCCACCCGGGTATCCAAATTGCCGCGCAGCATCATGATCTTCAAGTCCGGACGCAGGGCCAGCAACTGACAGCGACGACGCAGGCTGCTGGTGCCGACCCGGGCACCCTGGGGCAGGCTCTTTAAGTCCGGAAAGCGCATAGACAGCAGCACGTCCAGGAAGCTCTCACGCTTCGGGATCACACCCAAGGTCAGCCCCACAGGCAGCTTGGCAGGCACGTCCTTCATGCTGTGCACGGCCAAATCGGCCCGGCCGTCCAGCAGCGCCTCCTCGATTTCTTTGACGAACAACCCCTTGCCGCCTATTTTGGCCAAGGGCACGTCCAGAATCTTGTCGCCCGTGGTCTTGATGCGCAAAAGATCCACGCGCAACCCCGGGTATCGCTCCATGAGCCGTCCCCGGATGTGCTCGGCCTGCCAAAGGGCCAGCTTGCTGCCCCGAGTCGCGATGGTGATGCGTTGCACCAGACCCCGCCCGCTTAGTGACAACTAGCGCAACTGGACGCGCTGCAGCTTGAACAGGACGAG
>DBNV01000083.1 GCA_002299865.1 Desulfonatronaceae bacterium UBA663
TTGCTCCTGACGTTCTTGGCTTTGATGCGGCTGGCCTTGCCTTTCAGCTTGCGCAGATAAAAAATTCGGCTGCGCCGGACCAAGCCTTGGCTGACCACTTCAACACGCTCAATGAACGGAGAATGCAGGGGGAAAATGCGCTCCACGCCGATGCCGTTGGAAATCTTGCGCACCGTGAAGGAAGCATTGGTAGTGCCGCGACGCCGACACAAAACCACACCTTCAAAGGTCTGAATCCGATCCTTGTCGCCCTCCAGGATGCGGACGAACACCTTGACCGTGTCCCCGGCCTTGAATTCCGGAATATCGAGACGCATGTACGAATATTCAACTTTCTTAATGAGATCCATGACCTTTTTCTCCTTGTCTATCCCAAAAGCAGGCATGCATATTTCCTCTTTCCTCAAACCGCAGTGTGCGCCTTCAATGACCACACTCACACTAAAACTCATCCTGCGTCGCCAAGCAGCCTGTCCACGATAATGGCCGCAGCACAGCGCACGGAAAGATGGTTGTAACCGCTGAAAAAACGGACCGGACGCAAGACTCCCGCGCAATGGTCCAGAACCTCCGGCGCAAGGCCGTGACCGGTCCCCAGGACCACGAGCACGGGTTTGGCCTCCATATCCCGACGGACCCGAGAGAAGGTCAACGTCCCGGCTGCATTGGCGCTGGTACCCACGACCATGGGCTCTTGGCCGGTCCGATTTTGCACGTCCAGGACAGCCTCGTCCAGACTGTCCGCAAAGCGAACGAGCCCCAATGCCGAGGCGCGATCCGGATTGAATTTACCACCGGGCCCGCCGGTCCAGTGTCCCAGCAGACGCTCGCCAAGACGGCGCTGGTCTTGCAACGGGGTGCACACGTAGTACCCGCCTATGCCGTAGGTCCGAGAAACACGTATAATATCGTGGATGTCCAGGTTTGTCAAAGAAGCTGCCCCGACACGGCCGTGCTTGTTCAGCACCGGGGCATGCACCAAGGCTAGAAAACAATTCTTGGCGATGTGCCGGCGGGAGACGTCGGCACATCGCAAAACAGCAATGTCCGCAGGAGTCAGGGGCGCATGGAACAGCAACTCGGGCCGATACGCGAGGGTTTCCGTCAAGGAGGCTTCCCGCCGCCAAGCTGCGACCCGGGCATGATCTCCTGAGAGCAGAATCTCGGGAACCTTATGGCCTTCGAACTCCTCGGGCCGCGTAAAATGCGGGTGCTCCAAGATGCCCTGGGCGAAACTTTCCTCCTCGGGCGAGTCCTCATGTCCCATGAATCCGGGCAAAAGGCGCGAAACCGCTTCCAGAAGATACAGGGCCGCGGTTTCCCCGCCGCCAAGCACCACGTTTCCCACGCTGACCTTGATCATCGCAGGAAAAATGTCTTCAAGCCTGGCGTCGATCCCTTCGTAACGCCCGCAAACCAGGGTCACGGACCCCTCGCTGGACAAGGCCAGAGCCATGTCATGGTCCAGGGGACGCCCCTTGGGACAAAGCACGACGATTTTTCCAGGCGTGTCCAGGCCGCGCAATGCGGCGACCAGGGGCGGCAGGGTCATGACCATGCCCGGCCCTCCCCCGTAAGGCCGGTCGTCCACGCTGCGATGACGATCCGCGGTAAAGTCCCGTGGATTGATCAACCGTACCCGGACCAGGCCCTGATCCACGGCCTTGCCCAGCAGGCCGCACCGCAGGACCGAAGCAAAGAATTCGGGGAAAATGGTGACAATATGGACAAGCATGCGGGGAATACGCCTCAAAAACAAAAAAACGCGGCTTTATGCCTTCACGGAAGCGAGATACAGCTCCAGCAGGCCGGGCGGAGGATCAATCTGGACTATGCCGCGCTCCAGGTCGACTTTCAGAACGAGTTGTTCGTGGGCCGGAAAAAGCACCTCGACGCCCTCCTCGGTATGGATCGTCCACAGTTCCTGCCCGCCCGCCTCGCTCACCTTCCAAATCCGGCCCAGGTATGTTCCGGAAGGCAGGTGCACCGCCACGCCGATGAGTTCACGACGATAGATCCGGTCTTTCCGCCCGGCAGGCATGTCCTCTTCCCGCACCAGCAGCTCAGCGCCTCGCATCCGCTCGGCCTCGTCGCGCCCTTGGATCTGATCCAGGGTCAGCAGCACCCGATTCTTGTGTATTCGCCAGGACTCGACCCGCACCCGGCGCGGCCGGGACCGGCGCGGCCGGGTGCGGGCGTGCTCTCGCAAAAAAAGTCTGGGGACAAGGGCGAAAAAATCAGGGGAGTCCACGCACGAAACAATGCTGAACTCCCCCGCCAAACCGTGGGGTTTGACCACCTCGCCGACGACGATCAGCGAATGTTTGGACATGCGCAACAAAAGCCCGCCACGGTCCGATCCGACCATGGACGTTATTCGAGAATCTCCAGGGTCGTCTGCTTTCCGGCCCTGCTGGAAGCCGCGGCAAGGATCGCGCGCAAAGCCTTGACCGTGCGGCCTTGCTTGCCGATGACCTTGCCCAGATCTTCCTTGGCCACCTTCAATTCCAGAACCGTGGACTGCTCGCCCTCCACCGCCGTGACCCGCACCTGCTCCGGGTGGTCCACCAGCGACGTGGCGATATACTCAATAAGATCCTTCATCCTGCTCGCCTCCACTGCTTGAAAAAGGCCCGTGAGGCAAAAAACGTACGCCGCCCGGGGCGAAAACCTTTCCCGCGGCCTAGTTGCCGATCCCGGCCTTGGTCATCAGGGAGCGGACCGTATCCGTGGGCTTGGCGCCCTTGTCCATCCACGCCTTGATCTTATCCGCATCGAGCTTGATCTCGGCGGGTTCCCGCATGGGATTGTAGTATCCAAGAAAGTCCAGGGCCCGTCCGTCGCGGCGCGTTTCACTGTTCACGGCCACCACGCGGTAAAAGGGTTTTTTCTTGGAGCCCATCCGGGTCAGTCGAATTTTCATGGCCATTGATCCAATCCTCTCTTCATCTGTTAGGTGTTCCAACAACTTTCCGCCTGATGTCTCGACGCGACGTCAAAAGTGCAGAACAGACTTTCAACGCCATGGAGGGAACAGTCGACCCGCAGATCATGCGGATCAGCGCCGCTTTTTCTTGCGACGGTCCTTCTTCTTCCCGCGAGGCATCATCGCCGGCAAACCGGGAGCAGCGGGCGCCTTGAGCGCGCCGGGACCGGTAGTGATCATTTTTTTCATCATCTTCTGCATCTGCTCGAAACTTCTCAACAACTGATTCACATCCTGAACCTGCATCCCGCTGCCCTTGGCCACCCGAAGCTTGCGGCCGGCGTTCATCAGCTTGGGGTTCTGCCGCTCCGCCGGAGTCATGGAATTGATGATCGCCTCCATCCGGCCCATTTCCTTCTCCGGAACCTGCACATCCCCCAGTTGCTTGCGCAGATCGCCCATGCCCGGAATGAGTTTGAGCATCCCCTCCAGGGAACCGAGCTTGCGCAACCGGCGCATCTGGACGCGAAAATCCTCCAGGTTGAACTCCGCCTTCTTAAACTTCTTCTCCAGGGCCTCGGCTTCCTTCTGATCGATAGAGCCCTGAGCCTTTTCGATCAGGGAAAGGATATCGCCCATGCCCAGAATCCGGGAAGCCACCCGGTCCGGATGAAAGGCCTCCAGGTCCCCAACCTTTTCGCCCATGCCCACGAACTTGATGGGCTTGCCGGTCACGGACTTGATGGATAGAGCCGCCCCGCCGCGTGCGTCGCCCTCCATCTTGGTCAAGACAATGCCGGTCAGGTCCAACACCTTGTCAAAGGCAGCGGCGACGTTGACCGCGTCCTGACCGGTCATGGCGTCGGCCACAAACAGGATTTCCCTGGGCGAACAGGCCGCCTTGATGGCCGCTAGCTCATCCATGAGCACCGTGTCGATGGCCAGGCGGCCGGCGGTGTCCAGCAACAGGGCGTCGTATCCGTTCTTTTCGGCCTCGGCTTTGGCCTGCAGACAGATGTCCACCGGGTTCATCCCTGTTGCGGAGGCAAAGGCCGGGACGTCCAACTGCGACGCCAGCTTGTGCAGTTGGTCAATGGCCGCAGGCCGGTACACGTCTGCGGGAACCAAGTAGGGCTGGCGCTTCATGCGCCGTAAATGCAGGGCCAGCTTGGCCGCTGTGGTGGTCTTGCCCGAGCCCTGCAATCCCACCAACATGATCAGGACGGGCGGCCGGCCCTGCAGTTGCAGCCCAAGATGCGTCCCGCCCAAAAGCTGGATCATCTCCTCGTGCACGATCTTGACCACTTGCTGGCCCGGGGTCAGGCTGGCCAGGACGTCCTGGCCCATGGCCCGGTCCTTGACCCGGTCCACGAAATCCTTGACCACCTTGAAGTTGACGTCCGCCTCCAAAAGCGCCAGCCGCACCTCGCGCAGGCCCTCCTGGATGTTTTTCTCATCCAGGCGGCCATGGCCGCGAATCTTTTTGAATACGGATTGGAGCCGGTCCGCAAGGCTGTCAAACATGGTCAACCGTCCAAAAGACAAAAAAATGCATAGGCGAAAAACAAAAATAATTATCTAAGACTATTGCCTGAGTCAACCCCAAGCCGTGCCCGACAACAAGCCATCCTCACGGTTCGTGGCACCCCCCTAAGCTACCAATACAGCCAAAGCAACAGACCCCCGAGAAGCAAGCGATAGACCACGAACGGCTGCATGCCCACGATCCGGATGAATTTCAGGAAGTAGTGAATACACAAATAGGCGCTGATCCCGGCCAGAAGCGTGGCCGCGCTGAGCGTTGCCCATTGTACCGGCTCCGGCTGCCCCAAAAGTTGTCTTGTCTCCAAGCATCCGGCCAGAAAGATGACCGGGATGGACAGCAAAAACGAGAAACGGGCCGCGGCCTCTCGGCTCAAGCCCAGAAAAAGACCGGCGGTCATGGTCGCTCCGGAGCGGGACGTGCCCGGAATCAGGGCCAAGGCCTGGGCGCACCCGATGAGCAGCACGTCTCCCCAGGTCAAGCTGTGTTCACTGCGTTCCCCCCTATGGCGCCAGTCCGACCAGCCCAGGAGCAGCCCAAAAAATATCAAGCCAAAGGCGAGAATAATTGGGTCGCGCAGGTGCGTGGCCACCACGTCGCGAAAGGCCAGTCCGGCCAGCCCCACCGGGATGGTCCCCAGGATCACGGCCCAGGCCAGCCGCGCCCCTGGTCCAGGCCCCCTGCCGGTTGCCTGGCGCAGGAGATCCCCGACCATTTTCAGCAAATCCCGCCGGAAATACCAGACCACCGCCGCCAGGGTGCCTATGTGCACAGCCACATCAAAGCTCAGGCCCTGGTCCTCCCAGCCGGTGAACACGGGCACCAGGATCAGGTGGGCAGCACTGGAAATAGGCAGAAATTCCGTCACTCCCTGGACCAGGGCCAGTACTGCGGCTTGCAGCAAATCCATCCTCGCCCTCAAAGACCTTATTTCATTGAGTTTAAGATCTGCTCCAACCGGACGCACTCCGCCTGAAGGCTCGCCTGAAGGCTCGTCTGAAGGCTTGCCTGAAAGTTTTCCGGGGTCTGCACCTTGGGAATATGATACGGTTGTCCATAAACCACGCGGCAGTGCGCCCCGGGCAGGGGCAACTGAAACTGGTCCCAGGCTTTGCGAAAGACATAGGTCCGGGACATGAACACTCGGATCGGCACCAGGGGCGCTCCTGATTTGGCCGCCAGGTAGATGGCCCCTTCCTTGACCTTGTGCCGGGGGCCGCGCGGGCCGTCCACAGTGAACACGATATCCGCGTTATGCTCGCGCATCTGCTTGCGTGCCGCCACCAGCGCGGCGACCCCGCCCCGGCGGCTTGATCCCCGGGCCAGCTTAAAGCCGAACCGGGTCATGATCTGGGAGAGAAACTCCCCATCCCTGCTTTGGCTGAGCACGGCCACAATACCCTGGTCGCGGTGCAGATGGATCAGAGGATACAATTCGTCATGCCAGAAGGCCGCCACGACATTTTTTCCTTGGGCTCGCAAAGCCAAGCAGGGTTCGATCCCTTCCTGGGAAAACCGCAGTGTTTGATTCAGCAACCTGACAAACAAGGCCGCTGCGGGAGCGAAAAAGACGGGATCAATGCGCAAACCCATGGCTTGTGCTTGTAAAGGAGAGCGGAAAGGATGACAACCCGTTTATCTCCGCAAGGCCCGCAAAAACTGTCCTGTCGCCGAGGCTGGATGATCCCGGATCTGTTCGGGCGTGCCCATGGCCAAGATGCGCCCGCCGGCGTCCCCGCCGCCCGGGCCCAGGTCGATGACAAAGTCTGCGGCCCAGATCACGTCCAGGTTGTGCTCAATGACTACCACGGACGCTCCCTTGTCCACCAGCTTTTGCAGGACCTGGATCAGCTTGCCGGTCTCGTGCATGTGCAGGCCCGTGGTCGGCTCGTCCAGGACGTACAGGGCGCCGGGCAGGCTGCGCTTGCCCAGCTCGCGGGAGATCTTGATGCGCTGGGCCTCCCCGCCGGATAGGGTCGTGGCCGGCTGGCCCAAACGCAGGTATTCCAGGCCGACCTCTGCCAGCACTTCCAACCTGCGCTCCAGGACCGGATAATTGGCAAAAAAACCACGGGCCTCGGCCACGGTGAGATCCAGCGCCTGGGCGATGTTCAACCCCTTGTACTCGATGTCCAGGGTTTCGCGGTTGTAGCGCTTGCCCCCGCAGACCTCGCAGGTCACGAACACGTCCGGCAGAAAGTGCATTTCCACGCGGATCCGGCCGTCGCCCTGGCAGGCCTCGCAGCGCCCGCCCGGGACGTTGAAACTGAACCGGCCGGGTGGATACCCTCGCTTGCGAGCGTCCAGGGTGGTGGAAAAAATCTTGCGGATCTCATCGAACACCTTGGTGTAGGTGGCCGGGTTGGAGCGCGGCGTGCGCCCGATAGGGGTCTGATCAATGGCAATGATCTTCTCCACCTGCTCCAGCCCATCCAGTCCGTCGATTTGTCCCGGGCCATCCACCTTGATGCCCCGGGCCAAGGCAATGTGCTTGTACAGGGAATCCACCACCAGGGAACTCTTGCCTGAACCGGACACCCCGGTCACGCACACCAGACAGCCCAAGGGCAGTTCGCAGGTCAGGTCAGCCAGATTGTTGGTGCGCACCCCGCGCAGGACCAAGCTGCGCTTGGCCCCGCGCCGTCTTTCAGATCCGGCAGGCCCGGCGACGACCAGATCGCCACGCAGGTACTTGCCGGTCAAAGAAGCATGGTGGTTCAGCAGTCCGTCCACACTCCCGGCAAAAACCAATTCCCCGCCTTGGGCGCCGGATCCCGGGCCCAATTCCAGAATGTAGTCCGCGGCCCGGATCGTGGCCTCGTCGTGCTCCACCACCAGGACCGTATTGCCCCTGGCCTGCAAATCCCGCAACGAGGCCAAAAGCCGGGCGTTGTCCCTGGGGTGCAGTCCGATGCTCGGCTCGTCCAGCACATAGGTCACGCCCACCAGGCCCGAGCCCAATTGCCCGGCCAGGCGGATGCGCTGGGCCTCTCCGCCGGACAAGGTGGCCATGTTCCTAGCCAAGCTGAGATATTCCAGGCCGACCCTGGTCAGAAAATCCAGCCTGTGCGTCAACTCCTTGAGCAAAGGACCGGCGATGAACGCCTGCTGACCGGTGAATAATTGTGCGCGCAGCCACTCCAGGGCCCGGACCACGGGCAGGCTGCAAAATTCGAAGATGTTCAGCTCCCCGACCCTGGCCGCCAGGGCCTCAGGCTTGAGCCGGGCCCCGTGGCAGGAGGGACAGGGCCGGTTCTGCCGGAACCGAGACAGTTCATCCCTCCAGACCGGCCCCAGAACCTGGTGGCCCCGCTCCAGCAAGGGCGCTGCGCCCTCCCAGCCAAGGCTTGCCTCGCCATGGAACAAGGCCTGCCAGGCAGAGGGGGAAAAATCCTTGAGCGGCGTGTCCAGGGTGAATCCATGCGCCCGCCCCACCGCGCTCAAGCCCTGCTCAAATCTGGACAAAACCGACGGCCCGCGCCACGGGATCACCGCGCCCCGGCGCAGACTCAAGCCCTTGTTCGGGGCCAGCAGTTCCGGTGCAAAATACCCCACGCTGCCCAGGCCCGAACAGGTCGGACAAGCCCCTTGCGGACTATTGAAGGAAAAAAGTTGCGGGCTGAGCGGCGGCAGGCTGATGTCACACCGGGTGCAGACCGACGTAACGCTAAAGACCAGTTCCTCGCCATCCACGATCTGCACGCTGATCCGCCCTTTGCCGTACTTTAACGCCAACTCCAGGGAATCGGCCAGGCGGTTGCGGATGCCGGGGCCAGCCGCCAGGCGGTCCACCACCAGGTCCAGGTTGTGGCGCTGATTCTTGGTGATCTCTGGGAGCGGCTCCAAAGGCAGGACCTGGCCGTCTACCCGCACCCGCACGAAGCCCTGGGCCTTGAGCCGGCGCATCAAGTCCTGCTGAGTTCCTTTCTGGTTTTCCACAAGAGGTGCCAGCAGCAGAAACCTGGTCTTCTCGGGCAGGCCGAGCACGGCCTGGATGATTTCATCCTGACTGCGGGCCTGAATGGCCCGGCCGCACTGGGGGCAGCTCATCCGGCCCAGCCGGGCGTAGAACACGCGCAAATAATCATAGACCTCGGTCACCGTGCCCACGGTGGACCGGGGATTGCGGGCCATGGTCTGCTGCTCCAGGGAAATAGCCGGGGACAAACCTTCGATCTTGTCCACCAAGGGCTTGTCCAGTTGGGGTAGAAACTGGCGGGCATAGGCCGAGAGGGACTCCACATAGCGGCGCTGACCCTCGGCATAGATGATGTCAAAGGCCAGGGTGGACTTGCCAGACCCGGATGGTCCGCAGACCACCACGAGCTTGTCCCTGGGGATGTCCAGGTCCAGGTTCTTCAGGTTGTGCTGGCGAGCGCCTGCAATATGAATGACCGGCTGCATAATGAGTCCATGCAAAAAGGCCCTGACGGGCCTTTGGGGAATGAAAGCATCCGTGCCGATGCAAATCCCATGAATAACGCGAACAAAGCGAATCCTAAAAGGAACGGGCGAAAAGCTCGGCTATGGCCTGTTTGCCGTTGGCCTCCAAAAAGCGCGTGCCCGTTCCGGTAAAATGGTTGTAACCAATCAAAGGATTGCTTCTTGTGCCTT
>DBNV01000019.1 GCA_002299865.1 Desulfonatronaceae bacterium UBA663
CGCTTCGCCGCTTCGCCGCTTCGCTATTTGCATCGCTTATTGATACTTGTCCTCGTCACTGCGAACCTCTTGAAAACAGAAGAAATTGCCGCGGACAACAGCTTTTCGCAAGGTTCATGACACTAGATATTCCTTAGATATTCCTTCAACATCAGATGAAAATTGAGCCACTCGTTAAGGAGAGAACGTCATGAGCGCAAAGCCATTTTGGATCGGCATCGGCGACATCCACGAACAGATCCTGAACCTCCGCTTCATTCCGGAACTATCCAAGGCCGCAGGGGTCATCGTCAGCGGAGACTTGACCAATCGTGGCCGCAAGGCTTCGGCTGAAAAAATCCTCGGCGAAATCAGCCGCATCAACCCGGTGGTCTACGCCCAGATCGGCAATATGGACTTCAAGGAAGTCGACGACTACCTGGAGGAACAAGGCGTGAACATCCATGCCCGAGGGCGCGATCTGGGCCATGGCGTGGGCATCATGGGCGTAGGCTACTCCAATCCCACGCCATTCGGCACGCCCAGCGAGGTCTCAGATGATCAGATCGCCTTGTGGCTGAACCAGGCCCACGAACAGGTCCGGGATTTGCCCCACCTGCTCCTGGTGGCCCACAACCCTCCCTTTGGTACTGCTGCGGACAAGGTGCGCGGGGGAGTTTCCGTGGGCAGCCGAGCCGTGCGGGAGTTCATTGAAAAGGTCCAGCCCGAGGTCTGCCTAACCGGCCATATCCATGAGGCCCGAGCCGTGGACGCCATCGGCAGGACAGTGATCGTCAACCCCGGGCAATTGGTCGGAGGCGGCTACGCCCTGATCCGCCTCACGGAAAGCGGCCTTCAGGCCGACCTGTTCACCTTGTCTTCCTCCAATCCTTCTGCCGTGTCGTGAAGCTCTATTCCTGGAACGTGAACGGTTTTCGGGCCGTTTTAGATAAAGGATTTCGGGACTGGTTCCGCGACGCAGACGCAGATGTGGTCGGTCTACAGGAAACCAAGGTCCATCCCGAACAATTACAGAAAGAAGAACGGGAATTCCCCAGCTACCAGGGATACCAGGCTTTTTGGAACGCCAGTCAGGGAAAGAAAGGGTATTCCGGGGTGGCCTGCTTCAGTCGCATTCCGGTCCTGGACGCTGTTCAGGAGTTGCCCGACCACCGCTTTCACGGCGAAGGCCGTGTGATCCAGTTGGAATGCAAGGAATTTTATTTCCTGAACGTTTATTTTCCCAACGGCCAGATGAGCCAGGAGCGGCTGGACTACAAAATGGGTTTTTACGACGCCTTTCTGGATCACGTTCAGACATTGCGCCGGACCAAACCCCTCGTAATCTGCGGAGACTTCAACACCGCGCACAAGGAAATCGACCTGAAAAATCCCCAAGCCAATGCCAAGACCTCGGGTTTTCTGCCCATTGAACGGGCCTGGCTGGACGCCTTCATCGCCACCGGGTACGTGGACACCTTCCGGATGTTCAGCGCTGAGCCCGGTCAGTACACATGGTGGACCTACCGCTTCGGGGCCCGCGGACGCAACGCCGGCTGGCGCATCGACTATTTTTTCGTGTCAGACGAACTCAAATCAGCCGTCAAGCGGGCCTGGATAGAAGCGGAAATCCAAGGGTCGGACCACTGCCCCGTTGGGCTGGAACTGGCGTTGTAGAAAAACGCCACGGCATTAAACGCCAAGGCGTTTTCACCCGGCCTCGCGTGCACCAGGCGTCGTCTAGTCGGTCAAGGATGTCTTGGGGCCGTCACCATCCCTGTCCCCCTGTTCACGAAGCTCCCGCTCCCATTGGGACAGCCCCTCAAGAACCAGTGACACTGCGTCCAGGACGTTTTTCGGAATCTGCTCGTCAATGAGCGGCAATGCGTTCCCAAAAGATTTTGGGGTTTCGTTGTCAGGATTTTGATGCACGGAAGACGGCTTTTCCCGCCTGGACTCGTCCGATTGTTCCATGACCCTCTTACCTTGGACTATAAAGTTCTTTCGGCATTTTTTGGAGGATTGCAAATAATTCCAGACAATGCTGCTCCAGACGCAACACGAGTACATCGCGCTCCCCGGGCGAAAAGCGGTCCAGGAGAGCCTGGCTGCCTTGAACCAGTTCTTGCGCTGAAAACATGGGCAGCAGGCGGGCCATGGTCTGGAGCCCGTCAACCCCTCGATCATTGCTGCCCGCACGTTCAGAAACCGCCGCGAAAAAACCGCGAACCGCGTTTTCCAAGATGTCCGGTCCAAGCCAAGCCCACTGCCCAACGCCGTCCACACGATCAAGACGCATGCGCAGCCCCAGATCAAGAACAAAAATAAACAGGGCGGACAAGGCGTTATCCGTCTCAATCAGCGGGCCATATCCCCTGGCCGTTGTCAAACGCACGTCCACGTCGTGACCCTCGTTGCGGATGATGAAATCCCCGGCGGCGTGGCTCCAGGGATGGATGCATGCCCCGCTGTCGGAATCAACAAAAAGCGTTAGGATGCGCGCGGCCAGGAAAAAGGCTTGCTGAACCTGGACTGCGGAGAGCACGCGTAGTCCCCGGTCGTGGTCCCAGAGCTGGAAGCAGCCGCCCGAGGTCAGATGAAACTCGTGGAAGCCCGAGAACCAAGGCTCAATGAGAAAGGCCGCCGCCTCGTTTTCACCAAAAAAGAGTTTTTCCGGAAGCAACGGCAGACGATACGCCTCCCGGAGATGGTCGAGTACCAGGGCTTCGCGGCGCAAGGCCGCCCTTCCCCCGGGGGAAACGGCGACGAGCATAGCGTACTTGGCCTTTGTCCCATTCGGCCAGATCAACTCCAGGCTGGCCGGATGAGACAAGGCCCCATGCTTTTCCGCGCGGACATGGACTTGACATGGCAAGGCAAAAAAGCCCATCAGCCCGGCCAACAAGTGAAGCGCCTGAAAATCTTCGGCCGCAAGCATGTCTTGGATGGCGGAAAAATAGCCGCCGTAGGTCATGCCGGAATCACAACCGTCAAGGGAAACGTGAAGTTCTTCACCCGCAATGGACAAGTCCCCCACAGGAGAGGCCACTGTATACATAAAGCTAGGCAATGCAGAATGATTCATCGGCTCTATTCTCATCTAATGTTGAAGGAACGAGGGTGTCCGGAATTTTGTGTAAACGGAGTTGCTAGAGGTTTGTCATCCTGTCTTCGAACTGGATGCTGAATCTGGTCAGCGCAGCTTTCCAATCTCGAATCGGCATGGTCCATTTCCGACTGATGTTCTGTAGTGCCAGATAGAAGAGCTTGGCAAGGGAGTCGTCACTCGGGAACGAGACCCGGTTTTTGGTGATTTTGCGCAGGCTCATGTTGATCGATTCGATAACGTTGGTCGTATAGATAGTCAGCCCTGAAAATTCAGCAACAACCTAAAAATATTTGACATTTTGTCGACTTCAAGGCAACTTCCTTATACCCAAAACCTCATGGACCAGTTCAATCCCGATCACTCTCTGCTTCAACTGGCCAAGCAGATCCCCTGGCAGCGTTTTGAGGATGGGTTCTCTTAAGTACTACAGCGAGATGGGGCGTCCGGCAAAGCCCATCCGGCTCATGATCGGATTGATGATCCTAAAAACAGTTGGAAAATATGAGCGATGAACGCGTTGTCGAGGCCTTTCGTCCAAAACCCCTACTATCAGGCCTTTTGTGGTGAAAAAAGTTTTCAGTGGCAGCTTCCCTGTGATCCCACTGATTTCGTCTACTTCCGAAAACGGATCGGAGAAGATGGAACGCGCTTGATCTTCGAGGCCTTAAGTGCAAATAGATGGCAAAGAGGCCCCCGAAGAAAAACGATACCCCCTCTTGAGCGACGCATCGCCCAAGAG
>DBNV01000090.1:0-794 GCA_002299865.1 Desulfonatronaceae bacterium UBA663
GAAGGCTTTTAACCTCTAATGGGAGGGGGAAGTTAAGTTAAGCCGTTGATCCTAAAATGCCCGCAGCCGCTCGCGCATCCGCTCGTGATGCGAGCCGGCCCAGTAGATCCGCTTGCACTCCGGGCATTCCTGAAACACTTGGTAGTATTGCTTGGTCAACGGCTCCAGCCGCTCCTGGATCTCCGTCTTTGTGCGCGACTTAAGCATAACGTTGCAGTGGATGCACCGAGAAAAAGGTTGCAGCCGGGTTCGTAAGCCGAACAGGTCCACGATTTCCCGCAACTGTTCCCAAGGATGCACCCCGCGCACTAACCGACCGAAAACAATCTGCTTGCGCTTAAGCAGCCGCCGGTCCTTGCTCAGTACGATCCGGCTCTGCGCCACGGCCCGTCTGACAATGTCCTCATCCGTCAATCCCCGGCATGTGGCGGCGTCCATGCCGATCATGCGCAACAGTCCAGCCAGACGATGGGCGTTCTCGTCCACAAGGAAAGACACCCCCCGCAGCGGCTCGGGACGCAGCACGCTGGGCATGGTTACGTCCCAGGGCACGGCCACGGGAAAAATTTCGTAGAGCCGGGGTGCCGCCAACAGGACGCTGAAATCCACCTCGATTCCGTTCGCTAGAATCCGTCCGACCTCGGTATGCGGCACACCCAGGGCCTCGATCGCGTCCTTGACAGAGGCCCGGCGGTCCACGGGACAGCGGAATATGCCGTGATCATGGTCAGGCACAAGTTCCCGCAACTCATTGTGGAACTTAAGGTCGGCATACATGGCGCAAAAACCCGCTG
>DBNV01000090.1:1136-3175 GCA_002299865.1 Desulfonatronaceae bacterium UBA663
GCAAAAACCCGCTGTGCAAGTGTTCGACGTGGACAGCCCTTGCCCAAACAGTGTAAAAAATTATTGCCTTTCAGTCATCTGAATCTG
Organism: Desulfonatronaceae bacterium UBA663; assembly: GCA_002299865.1. GTDB lineage: Bacteria > Desulfobacterota > Desulfovibrionia > Desulfovibrionales > Desulfonatronaceae > Desulfonatronum. Next base: position 1,224 of record DBNV01000090.1, read on the forward strand.
CTAAGGACCACCTAGCACGCCCCGTTCATCAGTGGGAGAAAAAACATGCAAGCCAAGCTTTATAAAGGACCAGAGATCACATATTCCGATCACCTCAGATTTGCCGGCGTGAGGGTCGCCGTGCTTGTCAACAACAAGCTCTCCAAGGCCGTCAGCGTATCCCTGCTGGAAATTGCGCCGGGCGTGGAGATCCCGGTCCACACCCACGACCCGCAGCTGGACTCCATTTTCGTGCTCTCCGGCCAAGGCGAGGCTTACATCAACGGCGCATGGCAAGCCGTCGAGTCCGGGGACCACGTCTTTGCCCCCAGCGGGGCCGAGCACGGCGTGCGCAATACCGGAAACAACGTCCTCAAGCTCTTTATTCACCATAGTCCGCCGTTGTATTGATGCCGCTTAAAAAACGGCTACACGTCACATAAGGAAACACCGATGCTCATCAAGCCACTGACCCCGCTTGCCGGCAGACGACAATCCCCCGGCCCATTGGTGACCGTGATCATGGACGGCATCGGCCTGGGGCCGCAGGATGAAAGCGACGGAGTTTTTGTCTCTCACACTCCGGTACTGGACGCTCTCCTGCAGGAGCCGCTCATGATCCGCCTCAAGGCCCACGGCAAAGCGGTCGGTCTGCCCTCGGACGAGGACATGGGCAATTCCGAGGTCGGACACAATGCCCTGGGCGCGGGCCGTGTCTTCTCCCAGGGAGCGAAACTGGTCAACGAGGCCATTGCCTCGGGCGGTATTTTCCGGGGCAAGGCTTGGCAGCAAGTGGTTCAGGCCGGAATGGCCGGAGGAACGGTACACTTCAACGGGCTGGTGTCCGACGGCAATGTCCACAGCCACATCGCCCAGCTTGACGCCCTTGTGGACAAATGCGCGGAAACGGGCCTAGCCAGGGTCAGAGTGCATGCCCTGCTGGACGGACGGGACGTCGACCAGAAAAGCGCCCTGCGCTATATTGAGCCGCTGGAAGCCCGGCTGAACGCCTTGTCCATCGGCGGGTGCGATTACCGGATCGCCTCGGGAGGCGGGCGCATGACCACCACCATGGACCGTTACAACGCCAACTGGCAGGTGGTGGAAAAGGGCTGGCAAGCCCATGTCCTTGGCCAAGGCAGGCGATTCCCCTCGGCATCCGAGGCAATCCGGACATATTATCAGGAAGACCTGCACATCACAGATCAGTATATGGACAGCTTCGTGGTGGCCGACGCGGGCGGCCCCGTGGGCACAATCCAGGATGGAGACGCCGTGGTTTTCTTCAATTTTCGCGGCGACCGGGCCATTGAAATATCCAGGGCTTTCGAGGAACCGGATTTCTCCGAGTTTGAGCGTGTCCGCGTGCCCAAGGTCTTCTATGCCGGAATAATGCAGTATGACGGCGATGCTTTGATACCGAAGAATTTCCTGGTGGAACCCCCGACCATTGAGGGCACCCTCGGGGAATATCTCTGCCGGACGGGGCTCACCTCGTACGCGGTTTCGGAAACGCAGAAATTCGGCCACGTCACCTATTTCTGGAACGGAAACCGCTCCGGATACATCGACGCAACTCTGGAAAAATACGAAGAGGTTCCTTCGGACAAGATCACCTTTGACCTGCGACCGTGGATGAAGGCCGCCGAGATCACGGACAAGGTCGTGGCCGCCGTGGCCGGCGGGGCGTACCGTTTTATCCGGTTGAACCTGGCCAATGGCGACATGGTCGGCCATACCGGGGTGGAACCGGCGATCAGGATTGCCGTGGCCACAGTTGATCTGTGCCTCGGTCGGATTCTGGAAGCGGTTCGCCAAGCCAGGGGCATCGCGATGATCACCGCAGACCACGGCAACGCCGACTGCATGTGGACAATGAAAAACGGTAAAAAATCCCCGATGGTCGCCCACACCTTGAACCCAGTTCCCTTCATCGTCAAGGACTTCAGCGGCGTGAACGCTTGCGTGAACGC
>DBNV01000090.1:3495-7216 GCA_002299865.1 Desulfonatronaceae bacterium UBA663
TGAACGCTTGCGTGAACGCTTGGCGGTTAGCTGGCGTGGCTAATCCCGGCCTGGCCAATGTCGCCGCGACGATCTGCACGCTGCTGGGGTACGCGCCGCCCGAAAAGTATGCACCGTCGTTGTTGCTGCCAGCCTGACTTAAGGAGCGCGTTGTCTTAACGCAAGCTATTCCTTCACGAAGTGAAGTAGTGTCCGGGTCCAGCCGCTTGGCCGTGGACTGTCTGACCGGATCAGCTTCCGAGCCACTTGTCCAGTCCGCACCTGCGGCAATCCGCGCAGGCGCTTTGCATGCGCCCGGATGTGAACTCCACCGGGCAGGGCGGGGTCTTGCGCCGCGTTTTGACCTTCTCCCATTCGCTCCAGAGATGCTGCCGATCCACGCCCAAGGAAATCACCTCCCAAGGAAAGACCTCGTCCTTTCCCCGTTCCCGGTCCAGATACCAGGCCGGGTCGCCGGACCAGTCCTGCAACGCGAAGAACCAGGCTTGCGGCTCCCGATCTTGACGCCCTGCGTCTCGACGCCCTGCGGCCAGGCCGATCAGGGCGTGCACGCGTTCGTCTCCCCGGGCCAGAAGCCCTTGCAACCTAGCCAGGCGGGGCGAATCCGCGCGGACCTGCACTCCTGAAAAAGACTTGGCCAAACGACGCACTGCCGCGATGCGCTCCTTGAGCGCGTGTTCGCCGGCCATTGGCACCCATTGCAGCGGGGTCCACGGTTTGGGCACCAAACACCCCAGCCCCAGGGTGATCAAATCCAGCCCTCGCTTGGCCCTGCCTCGACCAGCCCGTCTGACCGCGTCCATTTCCCGCAAGAATTGGCTAAACTCCAGCCAGTCTTGATCCGTCTCCCCGGGCCAGCCCGTCAGCAGATAGATTTTCAGATGGTTGAAGCCCCTGGCCGCCAAACGCTCCACTGTCCGCAGAAACACCTCTTCGCGCAGATGCTTGTTCATGGCAGCGCGCAGTCCCTTGCTGGCCCCTTCCAGGGCCAGGGTTACGGTGCGCGTGCCCAGACCGCGCAAGGTGTCCAGCAACTCCTCGGTCAGCCCCTCGGCGCGCAGGGACGACAAAGAGACGTCCACGTTTTGATCGCACAGCCATTCCAGGAACGAAAGCAATGGCGGCCAATCAGTCAGGGCCGTGCCCACCAGGCCGACCTTGCGCGGCTGTTCGCGCGTCACTGCATGCTGTAATGATGCCATGGATGCCTGCCGATGGGGCCGGTACATGAAGCCTGCGGCGCAGAACCGGCATCCGTGCGGACAACCCCGGTTCACTTCCAGGAGCAGGCTGTCGCGAAAGACCGCATCTGCGGAGGTGAAGCAGGACACCGCCGGAGCAACCAGGGAGCCCAAGTTTTCCGCCACGCGCGTATCCACCGCGCGTCGCGCCGGCATTTCGCTCAGGCCAGGCACGAAAACCCCGGGAAGATGTGCCACCCCTTCCAGGGCCTGATCTCGGGAACCGTTGCGAAGATATGTTCCGGCCAAAACGTCAACGCATTCCGCCAGACCGGCCTCGGCCTCGCCCACCCACAACAGGTCCACGCTGGGCATGATCGGAGCCGGATTCAAAAAAGTCAGCGCCCCTCCGGCCATGACCAGTGGCCAGGAGGGGCGCTGGGATGCCGCAGGCTCAATGCCTGCGGCGAAGAGAACGCGGAACAGATGGAGAAAATCGAATTCATAGGTCAGGCTGAACGCCACCAGGCCAAAGGCGTCCAGCCCGCGTTTGCCGCCCGATCGGAGGATCCTGCCCTGATCCGGGTCCCAGAACACAGGCTCCACGGCCACAGTCGGCGCGTCGCGCAAGATTTGATACACCACCTGCCAGCCCAGGCTGGAATAAGCCAAGACCGGCTTTTGGGGGAACACCAAGGCCACGGGCAGCCGTCCCCCCCATTCTGATTCGCTGCGGAAAATCAGGTTTGGATCATGCCGCTTACGCTGCTTACGCTTCATGCATTTTCCCGGAACGATCGAACCAAAAGCACTCCTTGTTTTACCTGTCGCGGCTTAATGGCCGACTTGCCCGCAACTCCTCTCCCTGATCCGTTTTTCCCGGTTAATCCGCTTGCTTGCGCAGAAACGAAGGAATCTCGAATTCCTCTTCGTCAAAAATGAAATCATCGCCTCCGCCCGCCGCGGCCTTGAGCGCCTTGTTCTTAGACTGTGGAGGCAGAAGAGGCTCTGGTTTGCCGCCTTTGCGCAGATAGGTCGGGATGCTCCTGTCCTCTCCGTGATAGGGAGCGTAAGGTCTGCGTTGGGCCGTTCCGGCAATGGAAGGATGGGCCATGTTCCCGCGGGCGCCGCCCAGGTCGAGGACTCGCTCCTCGCTCCCGCGGCAATTCCCGGTTTCCCCGATGCCCGTGGCGATCACCGTGATGCGCATCTCGTCTCCGGCATCCTCGTCGAACACGGTGCCGAAGAAAATCTTGGCATCCTCGTGGGCGGCCTCGGAAATGATGCTCGCAGCCTCGCTGACCTCGTCGATGGTCATGTCCGGGGCGCAGGTGATGTTCAGCAGTACGCCCTTGGCCCCGTCAATGCTCACGCCCTCCAGAAGCGGACTGTTGATGGCCTTCAGCGCCGCCTCCCTGGCCCGGCCCTCGCCCTTGGCGATGCCCGTGCCCATCATGGCCAGGCCCATTTCAGACATCACCGCCTTGACGTCGGCAAAGTCCAGGTTGATCAGCCCGGGAACCATGATCAGGTCGGAAACGCCCTTCACCGCGTAGTACAGGATCTCGTCGGCCTTCTTGAGCATTTCCAGAAAGGCCGCCTTTTTTGAAGCAAGAGACAGCAAGCGGTCGTTGGGGATGGTGATGATCGTGTCCACCACCTCGGCCAGGGCCGCGGCGCCTTTTTCCGCCTGCAGCAGCCGTTTTTTGCCTTCGAAATAGAAGGGCTTGGACACCACGGCCACGGTCAGCGCCCCCATTTCCTTGGCCACCTGGGCGACCACCGGCGCAGCCCCGGTTCCCGTACCGCCGCCCATGCCCGCGGTCACGAAGACCATGTCCGCCTGTGCTAGCATCTTGCGGATCGTGTCCATGCTCTCCAGGGCTGCGTCACGGCCGATGTCCGGATTGGCCCCCGCGCCTAGCCCCTTGGTCAATTTCACGCCCAGTTGCAGCTTGTGCTCGGCCTTGGATCGATACAGGGCTTGCATGTCCGTATTCGCGGCAATGAACGTCACCCCCTTGAGCGATGAACAAATCATGTTATTCACCGCGTTGCCCCCGCCGCCCCCGATCCCCACGACCTTGATCAGGGCGTTGCTTTCGTTTTCCAATTCCATGAATTCCATGTTCTCCTCCTCAATTATGCCTGTGTTCTCGCGTTGTTAAGCTGTTTTGACCTTTAGGAAATATCGGAAAACCACTTGCGCATTCTGGTCAAAATGCGGTTGAAGATATGCGCGTCCCGGATCCGGAAGCGCTGGTCCAGCCCTTCCTTGCGTGCGCCGTACATTAGAAGCCCCACCGCCGTGGAATACATGGGGCTCATCACCACATCCTTCAAGCCGCCCACGTCCCGCGGATATCCGACCCGCGTGGGCAGGTTGAAAATCTGCTCCCCCAGTTCGGCCATGCCGTCCAAAAGCGCCGCGCCCCCGGTGAGCACCACGCCCGCGCTGATCAGGTTCTTGCATCCCGACTGGGACAGATCCTGTTCCACCAGGGCCAGGATTTCCTCCACCCGAGGCTCGCAGATTTCCG
>DBNV01000073.1:0-513 GCA_002299865.1 Desulfonatronaceae bacterium UBA663
CCGCGGCTTCCACGGTCACGTTGGGCCTGGATTCGCAGATCATGGCCACGCCTCCCAGGGGGATGCGCATCCTGCCCACCTGGAGGCCGTTGGGCCGCTGCCACATGGTTTCAATAGCACCCACGGGGTCGTCCAGGGCCTCCACTTCCCTGCAGGCCTGGATCATGCCCTCGACGGTCTTGTCCGTAATGCGCAGTCGATCCACTCTGGCTGCGTCAAGCCCGGCGGCCTGGGCCGCCGCAAGATCCTGTTGATTGGCCTGAATCAAAGCCGCGATTTGGGCACCCAGCGCTTCGGCCAAAGCCCGAAGCGCCATGTTTTTCTGCCTGCCGTCCACCTTGGCCATCATCCGGGCCGCCTGCTTTGCTCTTTTGGCCAAATCCATCATTTGCTCGCGAAGATCGGACATGTTCCCGCTCCTTGAATAACGTTCGCACTCTTGCGTGCTTCCATGGGGGTCATCCATGATGTAGTGCGTCATAATGCCCGGTATAATGCCCGGCATTATGCCTA
>DBNV01000073.1:853-10703 GCA_002299865.1 Desulfonatronaceae bacterium UBA663
ATGCCTATTTTCAAGTGAAACTGCAATTCGTTCACCGGAATTCCGTTCCTTCGAAGAAGAATCGTCTGATTGTTCATTTGAAAGCGCGACAATTTATTGCCAGAGCCGCTGACCTGTATCGCCTCCAGGCATTGCTCAAGCTGCTGCAATTCGGTGAACTGGACAGCAGACGGCTGGTTTAAGTCCAAAATGTTCTGCGGGACAAGGCAATGATCTAGATCCGCGGCTAGGCCCTGAAGCGAGGCAGACCAAAGGAGGCCATGCGGGTCAAGAAGTGGCTGAAAAAATGGCTGTGGGAATGACAAGCTTCCGCAAGGTTCATGGCCGTCGTGTTGCTTCAACATCAAATGAAAATCTTCCTGTTTCCAGGCCAAAATTTTTATGGCTAGTGGTGATCGGACTGATCGCCTCGGTGATCGTCGTTCCGGTGCTGCTGCACAGCCTGCAGAAAGCCGAGGTGAGTTGGGCCGCAGAATGGATCACCACGCAACGCTGGCAGGTTCAGCGCACCGTGAGTACGATCATGGTCATCATCAGCGGCTCGGTCGCCGCCATCTGGACCAGCCTGCGCTTTGACAAGCAGAAACAAAAATACCTGGCCAAGTTCAAGAAGGGAGGAAAGTAAAAAACGGCGTGCAAAAAAAACGGAGCCTTCAAGGCTCCGTTTTTTTGAGAATATGAAGACGTCTGCTATACGCAGCCGGTCGGCTTGGGCAGGCCGGCCATTTTGCAGGCTCCCTTGCCGGGTCCAGAGGGAAACAGTTCATAAATGTGCTTCAGCTTGTAGCCGGTAACCTTGGACAGGATCCGAACCATGGGGGCGATACCGTTCTTCTTGTAGTAGTCCTGCAGAAACTCGATAACCTTCTGGTGCTCATCGGTCAGGTCCTTGATGCCTTCGCTTTCCTTCACGTATTCAACCCATTCCGGACACCAGTCGTCAAAACGCTGCAAGAAACCATCTTCGTCGATCTCAAAAGCTCTTCCCTTGAATTCAACTTTCGCCATTGGAAAACCTCCTTAAAACGATTGTTTAAACCTGAAATGACTGTACTGGCAGCACCATCCAAGAACCCTTGTCAAAAAGCCTGGACCAAGGCCGCAGGCAATTTTGCAATAAAAACAAGCTGTTGAGAATAAAGCGGCAATGGTGCAGTTCGCTGTGGCGTCCGTGCTATAACACACTGCAACACTGAATCAACGCACTCCTTCGCCTTAGTAAAGGCGATAGATTTTCTTGTCAATGGCCAAGGCAAGGCTTAGACGAGCAAAAGCCTTTGCGTCACCACTTTTCAGAAATACCGCCGGATAGCAACGGACCGCCCCAGCAACTCCTCCAGGTGAGGCTTGACAAAGTCCAGCCCTGAGTCCAACTCCAATGCCGACTGCAGGAGTTCGGCGGCCTCTTCGACACGCCCCAGAAACTTGGCGCACAACCCTTTATTTGCCAGATCTACGGCCGAGCCGCTGTCCAAGTCCAATGCGGCCTGAAAATCCTGCTCCGCAGACGCGTATTGCTCCATCTTGAACTTGGCCACTCCCCGGAGGTTGAAGTACTCCTTCAGTTCGGGACACAAGCCAATGGCTCTGTCCAGATGCGTGATGCTTGAAGCCCAATCGCTGTCTCTGGTCAGGGCGTACCCCTGATAGAAAGCGGCCAGTGCCCTGTCGTCGTCGTGATCGAGCCTAGGTTCGCTTCGGGCCAAAAGCCCCAGGGCCTCCTGGTTTCGGTCCAGGCGGATGGCCAAAAGACCTTCAAAAAAGTCGAGAAAGGACGCGCCGGGATAGAATCGGCGCAATGCAAACAAGCCGGCCTGAGCCTGCTCTGCGGGATAGTCCTCGGTCAGAATACGTCCCACGAAAAGACCCAAAGAGGGACGCAGTGCCCGTTCGCGAAACTGAAATCCCGGCACAAAGGAATAATGGGCCGGGACGCCAAGATCATGGTGAGTCGTGTCCATGCTGTACGCGTACAGGCCCATGAAAGCCAGACTGTTCGTCAGGGTCTGGAGTTCCTCGAAAATGTCCCCACTGGCGATGGAGGGCAAGCTGTCCAGGCTGACCGTCGGCCCTTGCTCCAGCCAGGCCAGTTGCGAAAGGGCGGTGAACTTGGGCAGCCCCGAGGCCTCGTAATTACTACCGGTTGCAAAGTCACCGGCCAGTTGGGCCACTTCGGTCAAGGCGCGGATCGCGGCCTTGGCCGGAGTGGCCGCTGTCCCGGCGGTGAATACGATCTCGCTGCGGTCCGGAAAAGTCGCCGGATCATAGGCCACAGCAGCGACCGTGGGGGCAGGCAGACCAAGTGAGAAATCTTTGAGCAGGACGCGCACACCCTGACGCGCAAAAGCCTCCCACAAATTCCGCAAGACCGGATCATTCAAGGCGCCTGGATCGACGGTCGGCGTTGTCATGCGTTCATGATCCACCACAGCGCAGACATGGCGTTCGATCAATTCGCAAAGCCCTTGCAGAATGGATTCCTCAGCGGTGTTCCCCGCAGAAGAGCCGTTGAATTCATTGATTTTCTTGAACCAATCCAGGGGCGCAAACACCTCTTTCCCCGTGCGAACCTCGGTTGCCGGGCCGAAACGCCAAGACACAAGGTCCATGATTTCACGGGCATGCTCCAGGGCAATGTCCTCGTCCACGGACTTGATGATTTCACCGATGGGCAGCACGCCTCCGGGCCACCGCTGTTCGGCCTGGCTCCAAGTGGCCGTAACAAAACGGCCGGCATCAGCCCAAAAACTGAAAAAGCTGAAACGTTCGGCCAGTTCCATCAAAGCTGAAGCCTCGGCCTGGATGGCGGAGGCCCCCTTGCCCATCTGCTTGCGCGTGGGCATCACGGCACGGGCCAGCTGCCCGCACATGCTCATGAACACCGGAATGCCCAACCGACCGGTGTCGATGCGCCGGGTGCGCGCCAGGATGTCGTCCCCAAAGGCGGCAAAGACCGCGCGGACCTTGGCCACTGTCTGCTCCGGCGGACAGACCTTGTCCAGTTCCAGGGTATGCCCCTTTGCACAGGGGCCGAGTCGAATGCTCATAATGGCCTCATCCGATAGACATAAATGTTGTGCTCAACTCCTTCCCGCGAGGCGCCGCAAAGGGACCCGGGCACCATGCTCCGGGCGATGCGGAAATGGTCCTTGGCGGCAACGAAAAACTTCAAAACAGGCCTTCCTTCGTCTGCGGAGAGCAGAATCTCGAAAGGAACATTCGAAGGGATGTGATCGCGCAAAAATTGGAGCAAGGGAGCGAAGAAGAACTCCTTATAAAGGATTTCTGAAGCAATGATCTGTGAGTAAACTCCCTGATGCCCTCCCGTGACAAAATCCACCAAGGCCACCTCCGCGTTGTGGGCCAGATCGTTGCGCAGGATGTTGATCCGGGCGAACAGCAAGGCTTCGGGGTTGTTGTCGCTGATCACCACCCGGAACCCCCGGCGGGCTGCGAACAGCCCGGCAATCCCCAGTCCGGCGCCGAGCTCCAAGACCTTGTCGCCTTTTTTGGGCGTCTGTCGCTGCATGTACATGGCCAAGGGCAGAGACGCCGGCCAGATCCGGGCCCATAACGGCAGGGCCTCAAGGCCCTTGTTTGTTTCCAGTTGTTCCACCTGTCGGTCGATATAGGCCGGCATGTCGGTGATCTGAAGACAATCCAGGACTTCCGCCCCCACCCGAACGGCGTCGAAGTGGACGCCGTGAACGGCCCCGACCAGGTCCATCAATTCCTGCAACAACGCCTCCCGCAGGAGGCCGTTCAGTTCATCAACGGTCACGCCTCGTCCAAAAAGCTTCATCAGCCCCCCCAGGGACGGAGGCTGTCCGCGTTAAGTTTGGAGCAAGACTGAGGGCAGGCGGCTGAACTCAAAACAGAATACCAAAAAGGAAAGATCCGATGGAGCGGGAAACGGGATTTGAACCCGCGACTTCAACCTTGGCAAGGTTGCACTCTACCACTTAAGTTACTCCCGCATGAATAAAAAATGGAGGCGGCATCCGGATTTGAACCGGAGAATCGCGGTTTTGCAGACCGCTGCCTTACCACTTGGCTATGCCGCCAACAAAATGGAGCGGGAAACGGGATTTGAACCCGCGACTTCAACCTTGGCAAGGTTGCACTCTACCGCTGAGTTATTCCCGCTCAAAAGAAAGTTTACCTAGTCAAGGCATCCAAGTCTGTCAAGGGTCGTGTGGGAAGCAAAGATTGACACTGTCCTTTCCTTAACGATAATATTGATCATTACTTCTTACAGCAGGGGCTGGATGGTCCTCCCTGTTCCGTATTCTTCACTTCAACAAGGAGGTAATGATCATGAGTTGCGAAGTTCACGTTCATCATCAACCCATCGAACATGCCAAGGTCGGCAAAAAGGTCATGGACTTCACGTTGGAAACATATGTTCCCAGGGAAGGCTGCTTTGGTTCGGTCAATCTGGAGAAACTGCAACAAGACGGCAAATGGACCATCTTGTTTTTTTATCCTGCGGACTTCACCTTTGTCTGCCCGACGGAACTGGCCGACTTGGCGGAAAAACACGCCGCCCTTGAACAACTGGGATGCGAGGTGATCGCCGTGTCTACGGACACCAAATTCTCGCATTTGGCATGGCGCAACAGCGAAAGGCTGTTGGAAGGCGTCAAATACATCATGGCCGCAGATCCCACCGGCGCTTTGTCCAGATATTTCGGCGTCTACGATTGCGAAACCGGCCTTGACCTGCGCGGCACTTTCGTCATCAACCCGGACGGAATGCTGATTTCCTCCGAGATCAATTTCTACAATGTGGGACGCAATTCCGACGAATTGTACCGGAAGATGGAGGCCAACATCCACCTGCGCGAACACCCGGAACAGGCCTGCCCGGCCAAATGGACCAAGGGCACCAAGACGCTCACCCCGTCTGAAAAACTGGTGGGCAAGGTCTACGAATCCCTTCAGGAATAACCCTCACGCTCTCTCCCGGGCCGGCCGAAAGGTCGGCCTTTTTTCGTTCGGAATCAACGCCTGAACAGATTGATCAGCAGGGTCAGGACGATGCTGATCACGATCATGGACGTGATGGGGATGAAAACCCTGGTCCGTCCGACTTCGATGCGGATGTCGCCCGGCAGCTTGCCGAACCAGTTCAGCAGCCACGGCGCATAGAGCCAGGCTATACCTACGGCGATGAACACGCACCCGACGATGATCAGCAGCCGAGCCATGACGATCTTCCTGCTTGCGCTTTACCTCGGCTTTAGGACAAATAACTAAACGGCCTCGGCCACGCGATCCCCCACCTCGTCCGTGCTCATGCCCATCCGGCCGGCGGCCTGGCCGGCCATGGTCGGCAGCACGCTGATCACGGCCCGCTCCACGGCGTCTGCAGCCTCCCTCTCGCCGAGTTGGACGAGCATCATCTGCCCGGCCAGGATCGCGGCCATGGGATTGGCCTTGCCCTGGCCGGTATACTTCGGGGCTGAACCGCCGATGGGCTCGAACATGGACACGCCTTGGGGATTGATGTTCCCGCCTGCGGCAATACCCAGCCCGCCCTGGGTGATGGCGCCCAGGTCCGTGATAATGTCGCCGAACATGTTGTCCGTAACGATCACGTCGAACCATTCCGGGTTCTTGACCATCCACATGCAAGTGGCGTCCACGTGGGCATAATCCATCTCCACCTGAGGAAACTCCTGGCCCAATTCCCGGAAGACCCGCTCCCACAGGCCGAAAGCGAAGGTCAGCACATTGGTCTTGCCGCACAGGGTCAACCGCTTCCTCGGTCTGGCCGCAGCCAGTTCAAAGGCGTAACGCAGGCAGCGTTCCACGCCCATGTAGGTGTTCACGGATTCCTGCACTGCGATTTCGTGTTTCGTCCCCTGGCGCAGGCAACCCCCGCTGCCCGCGTACAGCCCTTCGGTATTCTCCCGGACCACTACGTAGTTGATCTGCTCCGGCCCCTTGTTCTTGAGCGGGCATTCCACGCCGGGATAAAGCTTCACCGGCCGCAGATTGATGTACTGATCCAGGGCGAAACGGATCTTCAACAAGATGCCCTGCTCCAGAATGCCCGGCTTGACGTCCGGATGACCGATGGCCCCGAGGTAGATGGAATCCAGACAGCGCATCTCCTGCAGCACGGAATCCGGGACCGTCTCGCCGGTTCTCAGATAGCGCTCCCCGCCCAGGTCGATGTGCTGCCAGTCGATCTTGAACCCAAAGCGGACGCCTGCAGCGTCCAGGACTTTGCGGCCTTGCATGGTCACTTCCGGACCAATACCGTCCCCTGGAAACCAGCCGATAGTGTACTTGCCCATGGGCATATCTCTCCTTGACACCGATAAAACGTAAAAGTCGAACAGGACTATTTGAGTCTCTTATCCTCTGCCATCCGCTCCCGGACATACCCCACTAGGCCCCCCTTGGCCAAAATATTTTCCATGAATTCCGGTACCGGAGAGCAGACGATCTCTGTATTTTGCGTCAAGTTGCGAATCACGCCGGCTTTGGCGTCCACTGCCAGACGGTCGCCCTCCTGAATTTGCTCCACGGCCTCGCCCGCCTCCAGCAGGGTCAGGCCCATGTTGAAGCCGTTGCGATAGAAGATCCGCGCAAAGCTGTGCGCCACCACAATGGGCATCCCCGCGCCCAGAATGGCGATGGGCGCGTGCTCCCGGGATGAGCCGCAGCCGAAGTTTAGCCCGGCCACAAGGATGTCGCCGTGTTGCACGCGCTTGATCCAGCCCGGTGCCAGCCCTTCGAAGCAGTGCTTGCCCAACTCCTGCGGGTCCGTAGTCACTAGAAACCGCGCCGGAATGATCGCGTCCGTATCAATGTTGGCCCCTACGACATGGGCTGTTCCGGAATATTTCATGCTAATCTTCCTTACTACCTTAACGTGTTGAAAAACCTGATCCGGCAGGTGGAGCCGGCTTCCAGCCGGCTTATGCTCCGGCAAGATGCCGGAGCAACACGAGCTGCTAGATCTGCCCGGGGTGACGGATCTGCCCGGCCACAGCCGTAGCCGCAGCCACGCCTACGCCGGCAAGATAGACCTCGCTGTCCAGGCTGCCCATGCGGCCCTTGAAGTTACGGTTCGTGGTGGCCAGCACCTTTTCCCCGGACGCCAAAATGCCCATGTGCCCGCCCAGGCATGGTCCGCAGGTGGGCGGGCCGATCACGGCCCCGGCATCCATGAAAATTTCCAGCAGTCCTTCCCGCAGGGCCTGCTTGTAGATCATGGGCGTGGCTGGCAGGATGATCAGCCGCAGACCTTTGGCCGCTTTGCGGCCCTTGAGCACTGCCGCAGCCCGACGCAGATCGCTGATCCGGCCGTTGGTGCAAGAACCGATGACCACCTGATCCACGGCCACGTCCCGCACTTCCTCTACGGGCCTGACATTTTCCGGCAGATGCGGGCAGGCCACCTGAGGCGAAAGCCCGGACACGTCAAAGCGCAGTTTTTGTTCATAAACTGCGCTTGGGTCCGGAGCAATCTCTTGATCACCCGTGCGTCCGGCAGCCCGAGCATAGGCCAAGGTTTTTTCGTCCGCCGCAAACAGCCCGGCCTCGCCTCCCGCCTCAATGACCATGTTGGCCATGGTCATCCGCCCCTCCACGTCCATGGCCTCGATCACCGGCCCGCCGAATTCCAGAGCCTTGTACGAGGCGCCGGCTACGCCGATCTTGCCGATTACCAGCAGAATCAGATCCTTGGCCTCCAGATGATCCGGCATTGCCCCGAAAAACTCCACGCGGATGCTCGGCGGCATCTTGAACCAGGTTTCACCCAAGGCCATAGCTCCGGCCACGTCCGTGCTGCCCATGCCCGTGGCGAACGCGCCCAGGCCGCCGTAGGTACAGGTATGACTGTCAGCACCCACGACCACGTCACCGGGACCGACCAAGCCCAGTTCGGGCAACAGGGCGTGCTCCACCCCGGACTCCCCGCCGTCGTAGAAGTGGACGATGCCCATCCGCTTGGCAAAATCGCGGACAGTCTTGACCTGCTGGGCCGAGTCAATGTCCTTGTTCGGGGTGAAATGGTCGCAGACCAGAACGACTTTTTCCCGGTCAAAGACCTTGCTCGCGCCCATGGCCTCGAAAGACTTGATGGCCAGGGGCGCGGTGATGTCGTTGGCCAGCACTATGGAAACCGGGCACTGCACGATCTGCCCGACATGCACCCGGTCCTGGTTGCAGCGCCCGGCGAGCAGTTTCTCGGCTAAAGTCTGGGGCATGTTTTTTCGTCCTCCTTTTTGGCCAGCCGATTCAAAGCGTTCAGATAGGCCTTGGCGCTGGCCACGATAATGTCCGGATCGGCACCCCGACCCACGGCCGAGACGCCGTTTTCCTCAATGCGCACGGTGACTTCACCCTGGGCGTCCGTGCCGCCGGTCACGGCGTTCACCGAATACTGTTGCAGGCTGGGCTTGCGGCCGCAAATCTTGGCGATGGTGTGAAACACCGCATCCACCGGGCCCACGCCGAAATCGGCCAGTTGCTTTTCCTCACCGTCCACCTCCAGCTTCATGGCCGCCGTGGGAATGGCCATGTTCCCGGAGAGAACGCTCAAATAAATAAGCCGATACTTGTCCGGAATACGGTAAATTTCCTCCAAAACCAAGGCTTCCAGGTCCTCGGTGAGCACCTGTTCCTTCTTGTCCGCCAACCGCTTCAGGGCCTGGAATACTAGATCCAATTGGGCCTCGTCCAGCCGGTAGCCCAGTTCCTCCAGCCTGACCTTGAGGGCGTGCCGTCCGGAATGCTTGCCCAGAACCATTTCCGTGCCTGAGCGGCCGATGCTTTCCGGGGTCATGATCTCGTAGGTGGAGCGGTGCTTGAGCATCCCGTCCTGGTGAATCCCGGACTCGTGGGCAAAGGCGTTGGCCCCTACCACGGCCTTGTTCGCCGGGATGGGCCGGCCGATGATCATGGACAACAGACGGCAAGAGGGAAAGAGCTGTTCTGTCTTGATGTCCGTGGTCAGGCCGTAAACGTCGCGGCGCACGTTCAGGGCCATGACCACCTCTTCCAGGGCTGCGTTGCCGGCCCGCTCGCCGATGCCGCTCAGCGTCACCTCGGCCTGTCTGGCTCCGGCATGCAGCGCGGCCAGGGTATTGGCCACGCCCAACC
This sequence comes from Desulfonatronaceae bacterium UBA663, assembly GCA_002299865.1. Taxonomy (GTDB): domain Bacteria; phylum Desulfobacterota; class Desulfovibrionia; order Desulfovibrionales; family Desulfonatronaceae; genus Desulfonatronum. The sequence goes on from DBNV01000073.1 coordinate 9,977, forward strand.
CCAGGTCGTTGTGGCAATGCACGCTAAACACGGCTTTATGCGCATTGCTCACGTTTTCCAGCAGATAGCGAATCAACTCGCCGAACTCGCCCGGCTGAGCATAGCCCACGGTATCCGGAATATTCACCGTGGTCGCGCCTGCAGCAATGACCCGCTCCAGAACCCGGGCCAAGAACGCGGGCTCGGAACGGGAGGCGTCCTCGGCGGAGAATTCCACGTTGGAGATGTATTTCACCGCATGGCGCACCGCAGCCTCGGCCATTTCCAGGACCTGGTCCGGGGATTTGCGCAGCTTGAATTCCATGTGCAGCGGCGAAGTGGCCAGGAAGGTGTGAATGCGCGGATGAATCCCTTCCTTAATGGAATCCCAGGCCCGGTCGATGTCCGCCGCCGTAGCCCGGCACAGGCCGGCCACCTGGCAGTTCTGCAAGGTCCTGCTGATGGCCCGCACGGACTCGAAATCCCCCTGGCTGGCCGCGGGAAATCCGGCCTCGATCACGTCCACGCCGAGGCTTTCCAGTTGCCGGGCCAGCCGGACCTTCTCCTGCATGTTCATGGTTGCGCCGGGGGACTGTTCCCCGTCGCGCAGCGTGGTATCGAAAAAAATGACGCGTTCGCTCATGATCATCTCCATGGTCGCATTATAAACGATTAACAAAAGCCGTCCAGGCAAAAGGCCGAGAACGGAACTCCAGGACTGGATGCGCGTTCACGTAAAGCGATTTTT
>DBNV01000106.1:0-5522 GCA_002299865.1 Desulfonatronaceae bacterium UBA663
GAGAGAATGACTGGGATGATCACTGCCTGGGGCGCAAGCTCCTTGACTACAATGTCTTTATACCTCTCTATGTTTGCAAGAACCTCTTCGCTTCTTTCAATATTGACTCGGCATAGCTTAAGCATCTTTTGGCCACATCTGCTGTATAAAACTTGCAATGGGCACCTGATGGGTAAAAGTTGGGCTGCCTTGAGCCAATGTAATGTCTGTCCAACTCTTTGCTATACTCTTCAAGCCCATTAAATGACCCCTCTAAACTCCTGCATTTTTCAAGTAGTTCGACCACAGAATGGGTTATCAAGGCTCTGAACCCTTTTGAATAGAGAAATCCCTTTAGGGCATTCTTTGCGGATTGCTGGGAGAAAAAGGCGGAAGCACAGTAATTCCCATCCTCAAGGCAGTCCCTTGCGGTTTTCAGATCAGCATTTGCCTGGTCAAGCCACCTCAACCCCTCTTTGATGTTGCCCAATTTAGTACTACTCCGATAATTTCAAGTCCATGTTTATATCCTTAAACGTTCCAAAACGAGCCTTGCGATCTGGTGACGAACATCAGGCAATGTTGGCATTTTTTCTCTACGCTGCCGGATACGCCATCTTTCAGAAGATCGAACCGGTGGGGATCGTGCAGCCCAGATTGAAAGAAAAAGCCAAGCCTCTACACGCGGCAGGCTTTCGATGGTCGGGACAGGGATGCCCTTGAACGCGCATTTTTTCTGCAGCGTTTTCAGCACCACACCTCGATCAGGCCGAATCTCGACATGCCGGTACAGATGCACGACGTCGTATAGATCGCGGGGGCGCTCCCGCTCAGCCAAGGCTCGCATCTTCTCGGCAAAAATCTCCTCGAAGCAGTAGCTCAAGACATGGATGCCATCATCCGGACAGTCGCCGTACGGAGGGGCTGCCCCCCGCAGCGCGAGCGCTGCTTGCCTAGCAAGGTTTAGCCGGCAGCGTCAGATCCTTGTTTGGGGGGCTTGCGGCGGCGTTTTCTCTTGACCTTGGGCTTTTGATCCAGGCGTTGGGCCACGGAGGGTTTTGCCTCTGGTTGCGGGACGGCGGTGTTCATGGTCTGCTGGTAGAGTTCGTCCAGCAGCATGGCCAGCAAGGAGGCGGACTCCGCTTCTGCGGCGAATTTGGTCACAACAGGCGTGAAGCGGGCTGCACGCTCCTTCTCAATAAAGGACAGCTTGCGACGCTTGTTGTCCAGCATCACGGCGATGCGGTTTTCCAGCACGGCAATGACGTCCTTGTCCCGGGGGGCCTCGCGCTCCAGCATTTTGATGTTGAACCGGGTCGCGATGCGGCCCAGTTCAATTTTTTCCATGAGGTCCACCAGGGTGATCACCGTGCCCGACGCCCCGGCCCGGCCCGTGCGCCCGGCCCGGTGGATATAGGATTCCGGATCCTCTGGGGGCTCGTAGAGAAAGACGTGAGACAGACCCGGAATGTCGATGCCCCGGCCGGCCACGTCTGTGGCCACGAGAAAGCGCAGGTTGCCCGCACGGATGCGGCCCAGGACCTGTTCGCGCTTGTTCTGGGAAAGATTGGAGGAAATATCCTCGGCATCGAACCCGTATTGCTGGAGCACGGCCGTGACGTATTCCACGTTGTTCTTGGTATTGCAGAAGATGATCGCAGAAGTGGGGTTTTCCATCTCCAGCAGACGGATCAGGACGCGGTCGCGCTCCATGCGCGGAACCACGCAGAAGACGTGCTCGCTTTCCGCGATGTGGATCTGGTCCCCGGACAAGCCCAGAAAGGCAGGTTTGTGCAGGAATTCATCCGCCAGGCGGAGAACGTTTTCCGGGTAGGTGGCCGAAAACATGAAGGCATCCACCCGTCTGCGCGGCAAATAGCGCTGGAGTTCGCGCATGTCCGGGTAAAAGCCCACGGACAGCATCCGGTCGGCCTCGTCAAAGATGAGCACTTGCAGGTGGTCCAGGCTTAAGCTGCGGTTGAGCAAATGATCCAAGATCCGGCCCGGAGTGCCCACCACCAGGTGCGCGCCTTGGCGGAAGGCGTCGATCTGGGCCTGATAGCCCACGCCGCCGTAGACCGAGACCACACGCAGTCCGGTGTCTCCGGCCAGAAGACCGGCCTCTTCGGCCACCTGCCGGGCCAATTCCCGGGTCGGCACCAGAACCAGGGCTTGGCAATGCGGTTTTTGCGGGTCAAGGCGTTGCACAAGCGGCAAAATGAATGCGCCGGTTTTGCCGCTGCCGGTGCGGGCCTGAACCATGACATCTTTTCCCGTCAGCACGTAGGGCATGGCCTTTTGCTGGACCGGCATCAGGTCTGACCAGCCGGCTCTGGCGCAGGCTTGTTGCAGGGGCTGCGGAAGAGCGGCGAAAGTCAGGTCTGGGAGAAGAAGGCTTAAGGGTTGGGAATCTTTGTGGTCGTGATCGGGTGTGATTGCGTTGTTCATGCGCTGCGGATGGTCCGTTTTGTATTGCTTTGTTGAGTTATGGAGATGATTCTCACCAGTCCAGGGTTGCTTTCCAGGCCGCGGCCAGGTCTTCCACGTCGGCTTCAATCAAAGGCTTTTCGCCCTGACGCACGCGCAGGACAGGCTCGGATATGACCTGGCCGATGCGGGCCAGATGCTGGCCCGTGAACAGGGCCTCAAAAGCCTCGGCCTGGTCCGGGGAAACGCTGACCAGGAGCCTGCCCGCTGATTCGCTGTAGAGCAGGATTTCCGGGGCAAGTCCGCCTCCCGGATATGTCGTCCCGACGGCCGTTCCGGCGGCCAGGTCGATTTCCGCGCCCAGACGGCCGGCAATAGTCATTTCCGCCACAGTTACGCCCAGACCGCCGTCGGAAAGATCGTGGGCCGCCCGGACCAGTCCGGCCCTGATGGCCTGATGCAGGGCCGCATACCTGGCCCGGTTGGCCAGGGCGTCCACCTGGGGCACGTCGCCGCCGCCAAGTCCCAGTTCAGCGGCCAGTTCACTGCCGCCCATTTCGTCCCTGGTCAAGCCCAGCAGGTAGATCAGATCGCCTGACGCCTTGAAGTCCGCAGTGACGCAGGTGTGCACGTCATGGATCACGCCGATCAGGGAAAACAGGATCGTTGGCGGCACGGAGATCTTCACGCCGCCCACGGAGTAGTCGTTTTTCATGGAGTCCTTGCCTGAGACGCAGGGCACCCCAAAGGCCAGGCAGAAATGGGCCAAGGCCTGGTTGGCCCGGACCAGTTGGGCCAGCTTGAAATGCCCGTCCGGGGTCTTTTCAGACTGGATTGGGTCGCACCAGCAGAAATTGTCCACCCCGGCCATGCGCGAAGGATCCGCGCCTACGGCCACGGCGTTGCGCACGGCCTCGTCCACGGCGTTGGCCGTCATCCAGTAGGTGTCCAGGTCGCTGAACTTGGGGCAGATGCCGTGGGAAACCACCAGGCCGCGATCCGAATCCAGGACCGGGCGGAGCACGGCCGCGTCCATGGGGCCGTCGCGCATCGCGCCCATGAGCGGCTTGATCACGCTGCCGCCCTGGACCTCATGGTCGTACTGGCGGATCACGTACTCCTTGCTGCACACGTTGAGCCGGCCCAGCATCCGCTTGAGCAGGTCGGCCTGGTCGTCTTGGCCGGGAATCGTTAAGGAGGCTCGTTGCGGCGCGGGCCAGACGGCCCGCAACTGCATCCGGGGCGTGCCGTCGTGCAGAAAGTCCATGTCCAGGCAGGCCGCGGTGCGTCCGGCAAAGCGCACATGAAACTGTCCGGAAGCGGTGAATGTCCCCAAGGCCGTGGCTTCCACGTCCATGCGCCGGGCCAGGTCGAGAAACAAATCCAGGTGTTTGGGGGGCACGGCCGCGGTCATCCGCTCCTGGGCTTCGGAGAGGAGGATTTCCCAAGGCTTGAGTCCGTCGTATTTGAGCGGGGCCAGGCTTAGATCCAGCTCACAGCCGCCGGTGTCCCTCGCCATTTCCCCCACCGAAGAACTCAAGCCCCCGGCGCCGTTGTCCGTGATGGCTCGGTACAGTCCTTTATCCCTGGCCACCATCAAGAAATCGTACATTTTACGCTGGGTGATGGGGTCGCCGATCTGCACGGCCGTGGCCGGGGAATCCGCATGCAACTCTTCCGAGGAAAAGGTGGCGCCGTGGATGCCGTCCTTGCCGATGCGGCCGCCGACCATGACGATGCAGTCGCCCACGTCGGCACTTTTCACGTGGCTGGGCCGGCCCTGGATCAGGGCCGGCATGGCGCCCACGGTGCCGCAGAAAATCAGCGGCTTGCCCAGGAAGCGTTCATGAAAGACCAGGGTGCCGTTGACCGTGGGTATCCCGGACTTGTTGCCCCCGTGCTCAACGCCTTCGCGCACCCCTTCCAGGACTCGGCGTGGATGGAGCAGTCGCGGAGGCAGGGGTTGGTCGTGAAAAGGCGAGGCTAGGCAAAAGACGTTCGTGTTGCAAAGCAGGTTCGCGCCCAGGCCGGTGCCCATGGGGTCGCGGTTTACGCCCACGATGCCGGTTAAGGCGCCGCCGTACGGGTCCAGGGCCGAGGGACTGTTGTGCGTCTCCACCTTGACGCAGACGTTGACGTCTTCGGAAAAGCGGATCACCCCGGCGTTGTCCTTGAACACGGACAGACAGAAGTCGTCTAGCCCCATGCGTTGCCGGAGCAAGGCCGTGGTGTCCTGGATAAAGGTCTTGTACAGGCTGGTGATGATTTGGGAGACGCCCGCGGCCTGATCGTGATAGTCGATGCGGGCGTTGAAGATCTTGTGTTTGCAGTGTTCAGACCAGGTCTGAGCCAGAGCTTCCAATTCCACGTCCGTGGGCTGGTCCGGCAGGCCCAGCGCCGTGCGCGAGGCAGCGATTTCAGGGCGCTCATAATAGGCGCGGATGGTTTGCATCTCTTCCAGACTTAAGGCCAGAATCCCGGTGCGGCTGATGTCCATGAGCTGCGCATCATTTAAACCGGACAGGGTAATGGTCGCCACGGCGTCGCTGGGCCGGCCCGCGACCTGGGCGGCCTTGGTTGGGAAGCCGGGGGACGCGGCCCAGGCTGCGCGGCTTTTGTATTCAAAGCGCTGGATCAGTTCGTTGGCCAGCAGGTCCACGGTAATGCGGCGCACCTCGGCTTCGGCCAACGCACCGGACAAAAGGTACCTGGTGGAGGTGTACACAGCAAAGTCGCGGGGCAGCGGTTTGGGCAGACCCAGGACCATGGCCACGCTTTGGGCCGCGGTGCGGCCCTCGTTGTCCGTGACGCCGGGACGGAAACCCACCTCCAGAGTCCAGTCGAAATCGCCGGGCAGAGGATCAAGGGAGGCCATGTGCAGGACCGGGTCGTCCAGGACATGGACGGCCAGAACCTCCCGGATTTGCGCCTCGTCCAGCCCGGCCACGGTGAACACCTTGATCGTGCCCACATTGTCCAGGGCCAAGCCAAGTTCCCGGGTGATTTTCCGGAAAATGCGCCGGCCGAGCACGTCTTTGACCTGAGGTCTTGGCCCTACTTCCACGCGCCAGAGCATCCGTCCTTCTCCTGTGTGTTTAATGAGCATAAGCCGGCTT